>CAXTWM010000201.1:0-9191 GCA_964247915.1 uncultured Armatimonadales bacterium
GCCCCCCTCCTGCCCACCGACCTAGTGGCGCATCCCCAATATACGGCACATATGACCGCTCTCGTGCAGAAACTGCGGGCGACAGGGGTAGGGGCGCAGTGGCCCGCCTTCGGCAGCAACGACATGCTGCTCATCACACCGCAGGCGCGCGCCGCCGAGCCGCCGGTGGCGTGGGACGCGGACATGGACCGCCGGCTGGCGCAGGGCATCTATGGCGACTTCGTCCTGACCCGCCACGAGGCCGACTTTCCCGATACGGACGCCATGGCCTGTTTCGTCCTCGTCACCAGCGCGTCAGGCGAGGTGGTGGCCGTGGACTTCATGGGGGACCTGAGATAGCCACGCCCGCCCCCGACGCCGCCGATCGCTGGCAGGAGTCCACCAATCGCTGCGCCGCCAGGCCGTCCTCGAAGCTTGGGCCGCCCCCTTCGCCGCGCGCGATGCTGGCGATGAAGTCAAACAGACAGTGGACGTGGAACTGCGGCCAGCCGATGGGGTTTTTGGTCGCGCCGAAGCTATACGGCCTGGGGTAGCGCGCGACGCACTCGATCTTCTGGAAGCCGCGCGAGCCGCCCAGCGGCGCTTCGCTCGCCGTGTTGTCGTAAACCGAAAGCCACTGCGGGTCCATCAGGCTGAAGGCCAGCGCGCCACGACTGCCGTGGATTTCGAGCCTCAGATCGTCCTGCGTCCCGGTCGCCAGTCGCGACGCCTCCACCACCCCCACGGCGCCCGAGGCCATCGTCGCCTGCACGATTGCCACGTCATCCACATCCACGCGCCCCATGCCGCCCGTCAAGGGGTCGGGCCGCTCGGGCAGGAACGTCTCCAGCCGCGCCTGCACCTCGGCGAACTCGCCCAGCAACCAGCATACCAGGTCGAAGACGTGCGCGCCTAGGTCCATGATCGCCCCGCCGCCGCTGCGGGCCATCTGCAAGCGCCAGGTGAGGGGGCGCTTCGGGTCCACATAACCGGCGTGAAGATAGGCCGCCCGGAACTGATACACCTGGCCGAGAAAGCCGTCGTCTACCAGCTCTTTGGCCCGCATCAAGGCCGGCACGAACCGGTAGTTGAAGGTCATCCGGTGGACTTTATCCGTTGTCCGGGCCAGCGCAGCCACTTCCTCCGCCTCGGCCAGTGTCCGCGTCAGCGGCTTGTCGCAGTAGACGTGCTTGCCCGCCCTCAGCGCGTCCAACAGCAGCGCGTGGTGGGTGTCGTTCGGGGTGCAGCAGTGGATGACCTGGATGTCGTCCCGCGCCAGTAGGTCGTGATAATCCCGAGTCGCGAACTCGAACGCCGCCTGCTCCTGCGCCTTTTGGCCGCTGGCCTCGGTCGCCGTGCAAACGCCGACCAGCCTCGTCTTGGCGGGCAGCGGGTCGTAGAAGAGCGGCAGGGTCCGGTGCGCGTAGGCGTGGACCTTGCCGATGAAGCCGTAGCCGACGATGCCGATGCCAAGCTGCATGAGTTCCGATCCTCTGCGGGACCCGGCCTTTCAAGGCCGGGTTTACAGCCCCGCCTTCTTCCAGATGTCGTCCATCGCCGCGCCGACGGTCTGCAAGCGCGCCTCGTCCGAGGGCAGGCCGCTCAAGTCCACGAACGGCTCCGGGACCACGGGGCCGTCGTAGCCGATGCCCTGCAAGGCTTGCAGGAAGCCGGCGATGTCAATAACGCCGGTCGCGCCGGGCAGGGCGCGGGTGTTGTCCTGCTGCTCGTCTATGGGGACGCCCGCCGGGGCGTCGTTGACGTGGACGTAGACGACCTGGGCGGGCGTCAGCGCCTTTAAGTCCTCCAGCGTCCCGTGGGACGTGTACCAGTGCCAGCAGTCCAGCAGCAGGCCGACGTTCGGCCCGATGTCCCGGCCCATCCTTAGCATCTCCGGCAGGGTGTGGATGAACGGATATTTCTGCGACGCCCACAGCGTTTTGGGGCCGATGAACTCCAGACCGAGCGAGATGCCGTGGTCGGCCAATATCTGCGCGATGGGCGCAAAGCGTGCGACGTGGAATTGGTAGTTCTCCTCGAAAGGACGGTCGTTCGAGCAGGGCATCACCCACGTCGAGACGCGAGTCCCGCCGACCGCTGCCGCCGCCTTCGCCAAGCGCGGGAGGGCCTCCAGCCCCCCCTGCCACTTCTCCTCCGACCCGCGCCAGTCCACCGGCAACCCCCAGCCCGCCGGCCGGATGCCCGCCTCCCCAAGCCGCGCCCGCGCGGCTTCGGCCCCCTGGCTGTCTATCATGTCGGCGACCTGGGATGGGCTGAACTCGACGCCGCCAAACCCGCCCGTCTTCGCGGCGGCCAGCGCCTCGTCTAGCGTGCCCGAGTGCACGCCGATGGCGCCGGGGCTAAGTCCTTTAAACATGGTGTTCTCCTCCGGGCGTCCTATACGCCGTGGGGGTGGGGGATACCTGCGTGAGTTACCCCGGCCTTTCAGGGCCGGGGCCTATTCACTCCCGCACCCACACCCGCATCTCCCCTGACTCCCGGTTGTCCCACGCGAAGTAGGGGACCGCCGTGACGGTCACGGGCGACGCGGCGGGCGGCTCCGTCCGGTACAGTGCCCCATCCCAGCCGTCCGCCGACACCCGCTCCGCTTGCCCGCGCAGGACAACAACGCCGCCCAACAAGTCCGGCTCAAAGGCGGCATCGAGGCCGGCCCCATGTGGCAGGACGAGCGCGTCCAGGTCGTCTCCGTTGTCTGCGGCTTCCAGGCAGTAGACGACGGGGCCGCGCTGCAAGGCGACGCGCCCCCTGTCCTGGCGCACCTTCGGGTTCGCGTAGATACGCTCGATCGGCATGGGGAGTTCCAGCGTCACCGTGTCCCCGGCTTGCCACTCGCGCTCCACCACGGCGTAGCCCATCTCGACCGGGGGCGAGACGGCTTCGCCGTTGACGGACAGGCGCGGGGCACGGCACCATTCGGGCAGCCGCAGGCGCAGGCGGAACCGGGTCGGCTGTTCGGGCGCGACCGTCAGCGTCACATCCCCATCCCACGGGTAGTCCGTCGTCTGGGTGAGCGTCACGGGCCGGCCCCCTGCCGTCAGGTCGGCGCGGCCCTGCACATACAGGTGGACGGCAACGTCCTGTTCGCCCTGGGAGTAGACGTACTGCCCCAGCGAGGCCAGCAGCCGGGCGAGATTGGGCGGGCAGCAGGCGCAGCCGAACCACGCCTGCCGGTGGTGCTTGCCGACACTTGCCAGCGGGTTGTCGTAGAAGAACTTCGTGCCGTCCAGCGAGACGCCGCTGAGGACGCCGTTGTACAGGGCGCGCTCCAGGACATCGCCGTACCGCCGGTCGCAGTCCCTTTGGAGCATCCGGGACGCCCAGAAGACCAGGCCGATGGCCGCGCAGGTCTCGGCGTAGGCGGTCTCGTTGGGCAGGTCGTAGTCATCTCCGTACCCCTCGTTAGACGCGAACCCGCCGATGCCCCCAGTCACATACATCTGCGCCGAAGTCAAATGCCCCCAGATACGCTCACAGGCGGTCTTCAATCCCGCGTCCCCCGTCCGGCCCGCCAGGTCCGCCATCGCCGAATAGAGGTACATGCCCCGGACGGAATGCCCCGTGACCCGGCTCTGCTCGCGTACCGGCGCATGGGCCTGGTTGTACTCGTAGTTCTTGGCCCAGAAGTCGGCGGGGTCCTGCCCGCGCTCCCGCGCTTCCTGGTCAAAATAGTGCGGCTGCCGCCCGCGCTCGTCCACGAAGTATCGGGCGAGACGCAGGTACTTGTCTTCCCCCGTCGCCTCGGCCAGCTTGACCAGGGCCAGCTCGATCTCCTCGTGGCCGCAGTAGCCGCGCTTCTGCCCTTCCTCCGGCCCGAAGACCGTGCCGATGTAGTCCGCGTAGCGGCGCATGACGTCCAGCAGGCTCGTCTTGCCCGTCGCCCCGTAATGCGCCACGGCGGCCTCAATCAAGTGCCCGGCGCAATACAGCTCGTGGTCGTCCCGCAGGTTGGTCCACCGCCGCTCGGGCGCGACCGTCGTAAAGTAGGTGTTCAGATACCCGTCCGGCTGCTGCGCCCGCGCCAGCATCCCGATCACCTCATCCAGCAGGGCGTCCACGTCCGGGTTGGGGTGCGTCGCCAGGCTGTACGATGCCGCCTCGATCCACTTGGCGATGTCGGAGTCCCAGAAGATGTGCTGCTCGGGGACATGCGCCAGCGTCAGCGCCTCGATGCGCCCCGTCGTCTTGCACTGTTCGTACTCGATGGGGATGGTGGCCTCGCGGTTGACGCGGATGCGCTCCCGCCAGAAGCGGTCTTCGATGGTAACGGCCTTCAGCGGCGCGGGTGTGAGGCGTGAGGCGGGAACGGTCATGGAAGGAAACTCCTTAGTCGTCGGCCAATAGGTTTCAGCGGTGCGAGTATGATAGCACAAAGTCTTTGCCCCGTAAAGGGCAGGGACTCACAAAGGTTCAATGGCAGGCTTTTGGTGCGCCAACGTCGAGCGTGTGTTTAGTGCGCCTCTTGATAAAGGCGAGCCAGAACAGAAAGGCAGTATGTTGGAGGTAGTAATCTACTTCGCGGCGACTTATTTCATCGTCCTTCTTCTGCTGGTAGTCGTGCTACTCGGGCGCTGGGGGGTCAAAAGGCTTCGACAGGAACAGCGCCATTCCGTTATCGTCTACGGGGCTTGCTTCGTGCTCCTCGCGTCACCGTGGTTTCCGTGCCTCGCCCTGGCTACAGCAGGCCGGACCCTGGTGACGCCAGACGTCATAGGAGCCTTCAACGCCTCCTACTTCGTTCTCACCTACTCCTTTGTCTTCACGCTTCTGCTGGTTTGGTTTCTGGCGTTGCGTCAGGACAAACATCGCCGCAACGCCGTTCCGTGGCTCATAAGTCTCGCTCTGCTCCTGTCACCGTGGTTCCCCTATGGCGTGATCTTCGCCCAGACTGCTCTGTTCGGGCGCGGCCTTTTGCCCAGTGTTCATCAGGCATTTCACGTCTGTGCCACAGATTGCGGCGATGAGGACGAACCGATACTGGACTACCAGGTACTCAGGATCACTCCGAGCCATGCCGAAGTTTTAGTCGTTCAGCCGTGCATTGGCGGTATGGCTGGTGTTGACGCCAAAGGACGGGCCTACGAGGGGACGATTGGCTGGGTGCTTCATTTTCAGAAGACGGCGCACGACTGGAAGTACCAGGGGCGTGCCGATATGCCGTGGTCATCATGCGGGAGTGCAGACTCGAATGTTTTCCCACCATACGCTATTCCTTTCCTATCAACAGCAAGCCGCATTCGTTCTCAGCAGGGAAACCAGATCCCTATCACGAACTTAGCGCCACTGATGTTACATCGCCCCGCCCTGAAGGGCAGGTCTAGTGGGCCTGCGGCCAACCGGTCTGCGACCGGAAGAGCCGAAAGGCCGCTGTGTTTGTCCGCCCGCAGGGCGGTTGGCGTCTTCGCCTCCCAGACGGGTCGTTCACGGCCCGGTACATTCACAGCCCGGCAAAAGCCGGTGCGTAATATCAGTTAGCGCCACTCACACCTGGTACAAAGGGGTCACACATGGAATATCGCAAGATGGGCCGCACGGGCCTGATGGTTTCGGAAATCTGCCTGGGCACGATGCAATTCGGCTGGACGACGGACGAGGCCGCCTCGCGTCAGGTCATGGACGCCTTCCGGGAGGCGGGCGGCAACTTCGTGGACACCGCCGACATCTACACCAACTGGGCGGGTGACGCTTCTTACGGCGGCAAGACCGAAGAGATCATCGGGCGCTGGCTCAAAGACACGGGCGCCCGGCAGGATGTCGTCCTCGCCACCAAGGTGCGCGGGCGGATGTGGGAGGGGCCGAACGGCGAGGGCCTGTCCCGGCAGCACATCGTCCGCGCCTGCGAGGACTCGCTGCGCCGCCTCCAGACCGATTATATTGACCTGTACCAGTGCCACTGGGCCGACCTGAACACGCCCGTCGAGGAGACGCTGTCCACACTGGACGACCTGGTCCGCGCGGGCAAGGTGCTGTACCTCGGCGCGTCCAACTACCCCGCCTGGCGTCTGATGGAGGCCGAGGCCGCGTCGGAAAAGCACGGCCTGGCCCGCTTTGAGTGCTACCAGCCCCAGTACTCGCTGATGGAGCGGCAGCTTTTTGAGTACGAGGCCCTGCCCTACTGTAAGCACCACGACGTCGGCGTCATCCCCTACTCGCCGCTGGCGGCGGGGTTCCTGACCGGCAAGTACCGCAAGGACGGCCCCCGCCCCGAGAGCGTCCGCGCGGGCGGCAACCTGGAGAACTACGGCAACGAGCGCGGCTGGGCCGTCGTGGACGCCCTGGACGAGATCGGCCAGGGGCACGGCAAGACCGTCGCCCAGACCGCCCTAGCCTGGCAGCTCACGAACCCCGTCATCACCGCCCCGATCATCGGCGCGAACACGCCGGAGCAACTGACCGACCTGCTCGGCGCGGCAGGCTACCGCCTGTCCGGGGAGGAAATGGGCCGGCTAAACGACCTAACCAAGTGGCCGCGCAACGGGCGGCCCATCTGGGATTAAGGAGCCGACAGGAGGCGGGCAGAGGGAGCCGTGGGACTGATGCGCCGTGGGAATAAATTCCTACGCTAAGGCTTTACTGGGGTGTGGGGCAAAGTGCCTAGTGTCCGCCTGCGCGGACAAAGAACGGCTGAACGACGGCCGTTGCTGTCTCCACGAAGGTGGAGACTTGGCCGAAGGCCCCACAGCGTAGGATTTCAATCCCACGGCACTTTGCCCCACGGCAAATCCCGCCCCGCGCCAACCCGGCTTCCCGCTGCCAATGAAAAAGATGATGCTTCCCCCTTACTTGATGGCCGCTGCCGTTTTTACCCTCGCCGCCGGGAGCGCCTTCGCCCAGTCCCCGCCCCATTACACCGTCACCGACCTCGGCTCGCTGGGCGGGCAGGAGTGCGCGGCGACGGGGCTGAACAACAAGGGCCAGATCGTCGGCGGGGCGGACACGGCGCGGCACGGCAAGGGGCCGGAGTTCATCACCAACGTCTTCGTGTGGCAGGGCGGGCGGATGCGGGCGGTGCCCGGCCTGGACGGTAGCCACGCCTACGTCGTCGCCGTCAACGATGCGGGTCAGATGGCCGGGGCCTACAGCCCGGACCCGCTCAAGGCCAAGTTCGCGTCCGCCCTGTTCACGCCGAATGGCAGAGCCAAACTGTTGGGCGGCTTCCCGGCGACCCTCCACGGGTACTCGCTCTCGCAGGCCGAGGCGGTCAACGCCAAAGGCCAGGTCGTCGGCGTCTCCAACAACCAGGCGTTTCTGTGGGGCGGGGGGCATTTGCGGGCGCTGCGCCCGCCGCCGGGCTTTCAGGAGTCGCAGGCGTGGAGCGTCAACGACCGAGGCCAGGCGGCGGGCAAGGCCGACCGGACCGTGGCTGGGGCCGTCCGCACCCACGCCCTGTTCTGGGACGCGGGGGGCAGGCCCACGGACCTGGGCGTCCTGCCCGGCTACACGGACAGCATCGGGCGGGCGATCAACAACCGAGGCCAGGTGACGGGCTGGGTGGGCGTGACGCGGGGAACGCCGGGGAGAAGATTGGCGTTTCACTACCAGGCGTTCCTGTGGCAGAACGGCCGGATGCGCGGGCTTGGCTCCATCCCGCGCATCCCCGACTCCAAAGCCGCCGCCCTCAATGACAAGGGCCAGGTCGTCGGCAATGCCTACTTCAAAACCGACGAGGCCGCGCTGCTGTGGCAGGGCGGCAAGGTGTACGAGCTGAACACCCTGGTCCCGCCGCACTCGGGCTGGAAGCTGCAAAACGCGCTCGGCATCAACGCCAGGGGCCAGATCATCGGCAACGGCATCCACAACGGCATCCGCCGGGGCTTCCTGCTGACGCCCCGCCCCTAAAGGACACATCTTGGAAAAATTCGCTTTCATCATCCACCCCCTCGATGCCCGGCGCGATGTCGCCAAGAAGGGCGGCATTTATTCCGTGGCGAAGGTGCTGCCGGAACCCGCCGTGGAGTGGGGGATGCAGTTCAAGTCGCCGATGGTCATGTCCCACATCACCGGCATCCAGTCGCCGACGGGGGCCGAGGCCGAGGGCTGGTTCATCGGCTGCCCGCTGACGCCCCGCCAGATGCTCTCCTTGCCCCAGGAATTCGTCTACAAGCGGCTGGTGCAGTGCGGCAAGATGGCCGAGGCGCTTGGCGCGGGCATCATCGGCCTGGGCGCGTTCACCTCCATCGTCGGCGACGGCGGCATCACGATCTCCAAGCAGCTCGACATCGCCGTGACGACGGGCAACTCGTACACGACGGCGACAGCCGTGGAGGGCGGGCTGGACGCCGCCCGGCGTATGGGCATAGATATCGCGCGGGCCAAAGTCGCCGTGGTCGGCGCGACCGGCTCCATCGGCAAGACCTGCGCGCAGATGCTTGCCCCCCAGTGCGCCGAGATCGCCCTGATCGGGCGCGACGTGGCCCGGCTGGAAGCGGTCGGCAAGGAGCTGTCCGGCGCGTGCGTCCGCCTGTACGATGACGTGCATCTGGGCTTGCGGGACGCCGACCTGATCCTGACCGTCACCAGCGCCCGCGACGCCGTGATCGAGCCGGAAGATCTGAAGCCCGGCAGCGTGGTCTGCGACGTGGCCCGCCCGCGCGATGTCTCCGTCCGGGTCGCCAAAGAGCGCGACGACGTCCTGGTCATCGAGGGCGGCGTCGTCGCCGTCCCCGGCCAAGATGCCGACTTCCACTTCCACTTCGGCTTCCCGCCCAAGACGGCCTACGCCTGCATGTCCGAGACCATCATGCTGGCGCTCGACGGCCGCTACGAGTCGTTCACCCTAGGCAAAGAGGTCTCCATCGCCCAGGCGGAGGAGACGGCCCGCCTGGCGAAGAAGCACGGCTTCGCGCTGGCCGGCTACCGCAGCTTCGAGCGCGAAGTCACGCAGGAGACCATCGAAACGACCCGGCGACGGGCGCAGGAGAAGCGGAAATAGGCGGGCTGCACATGCGCGTCGTAGACATCATCCGCAAGAAGCGGGAGGGCGGGACGCACACGGACGAGGAGATACAGTTCCTTGTCGGGGGCTACGCCGGGGGCACGACGCCGGACTACCAGATGAGCGCCTGGCTCATGGCGGTCCTGTGGCGCGGGCTGTCCGAGGCGGAGACGTTCGCGCTGACGCGGGCGATGGTCGCGTCGGGGGACACGCTGGACCTGGTGGGTCTGACCGGCCCCCTCCTGGACAAGCACAGCAC
>CAXTWM010000202.1:0-9188 GCA_964247915.1 uncultured Armatimonadales bacterium
GCCCGGCCCCGAGTGGTGAGGCCGTCAGCGCCGAAGTCATCGCCGCCGCCGAAAAGGCGCTGGCGCGCTACGTCGGCCCGCTGGCCCGGACGCTGGCGAAGCGGGCCGCGCGCACGGCGACCGACCGGGCCGCGTTCTACCGGATGCTCGCGGACGAGCTTCCCACCCCCGCCGAAAGGGCCGCCTTCCTGTCTCAGTGCCAGGCGGGCACGGGCGGCGGGGCGGCGGGGCGGGCGAACAGGTAGCCCTGCACGAAGTCCGCCCCGTGCGCCCGCGCCCACTCCCACTCTTCCGCGCGCTCGACGCCCTCAGCGACCGTCCGCAGCCCCAGCTCCTGGGCGGTCTCCAGCAGCTTGCGGGCGACCAGAGCCTTGCCCGGCTCCAGGTCCACGCAGTCGATGAGCGCGCGGTCTATCTTGACGTAGTCGGGGCGCAGCTCCAGCAGGGCGGACAGGGAGGAGTAGCCGGCCCCCACATCGTCCAGGGCGACCCCGAAGCCGTTGTCGCGGTAGTAGCCCACAATCCGCTTCACATGTGCCATCTCGGGCAGGCGCTCGCTTTCGATGATCTCGAACACGATCTGGGAACGGTCCAGGCGCAGCTCGTCCACCATGCGGACCGTGCTGTTGAGGCACGAATGGGGTGAGTAGATCGCGTTGGGCGTGAAGTTGATGAAGATTTTGGCGGGGAGCAGGTACTTCGACGCCGACACGACGGCTGACCGGCGGGCCGCCAGGTCGAGCTGGAAGAGCAGGCCGGCCCCCGCCGCCAGATCCAGCATCAGTCCGGGTGAGACCGGGCTGCCGTCCACCTCGGCCCGCATCAAGCACTCGTGCCCGTGCAGATCGGACGGGTCGGCGCAGGAGACGATGGGCTGGAAGACGGAGCGCAGGCGCCCGCCGCGCAGGATGTCCAGCAGCCACTCGCTGCGCGCCTTGGCCGCGAAGTCCGGCAGGGACTCGATCTCGAAGCGGTCGCTCGCCTGCGGCAGCAGGCCGTCCGCCTGGAAGTGGGCGCGCGTGTCGCGCAGCTCGGTCGGGGAGAGCCGGTCCATGATCGGGGCGAGGAGGGGCGCGAGGCTGCCGCCGGGGACGCGGACGCTGATCGTCCCGTCCTGCTCGCGGTGTTCCCAGCGCGACTGGGTGAGGAACTCCAGTGTCTTGCCGAGCGAGTAGGTGTGGGGCAGGCGCAGCTCCAGCGTCCCCGGCCCCCGGATCGGCGCGGGCAGGACTTCGCACCCCTGGCATCCGGGCGTCCCGTCGGGGACGTCCTCCTCGTTCGGCAGGGTCATGCCGTGATAGACCCCTTCCAGAGCGTCGGCCCTCGCCAGCTCCTCGGCAGGCGTCTTCGGCGTTCCCGGCGGCACCGGGCCGTGGGTGTAGACGATCTCGTCGGCGTTGTTCCGTCCGGGCGTGTCGCCCATGTGCTTGCTCTTTCCGGTCCCCGCGTGTGATCTGCGCGTCTTCCCGCTCGCGGTTCTTGCTAAACATTCTGCCCCGGCGGGCAGGTTGAGTTTATACCCACTTTCTGATATACTGACGTTCACAACTGAGAGGATTACCCCATGCCCATCAACTTTGACCTGCTGCGGCGGCTGTGCGAGACGCCCGGCGTTTCGAGCCGGGAGGACCGGGTGCGCGACCTGGTGATCGAGGAGCTGCGGCCCCTGACGGACGAGATCACCGTGGACACGATGGGCAGCGTCGTCGCCGTCAAGAAGGGCACCGGCGGCCCCCGCGTGATGCTGGCCGCCCACACCGACGAGATCGGCTTCCTGGTCAAATTCGTGGAAGACAAGGGCTTCCTGCGCGTGCAGCCGGTCGGCGGCTGGGACCCGCGCACGATGGTCGCCCAGCGCGTCCACGTCCACGGCTTCGGCGGGCAGACCCTGCTGGGGACGCTGATGCCCGCCGCCAAGCCCATCCACCTGCTCACGCCCGAGGATCTGAGCAAGCCGCCCAAGATCGAGGAATTCTTCGTGGACCTGGGCCTGCCCGCCGAGCAGGTCAAGGCATTAGTGGAGATGGGCGACATGGTGACGATGGCCCGCACGACCGAGCGGGTGGGGGACACGGTGGTTTCCAAGGCGCTGGACGATCGCCTGAGCGTCTTCATCATGATTGAGGCCCTGCGGGCCGTCGGGCCGCACGCCGCCGAGGTCGTCGCGGTGGCGACGACGCAGGAGGAGGTCGGCCTGCGCGGGGCGACGACGGCGGCCTATGCGCTGCAACCCGACATCGGGATCGCCCTCGACGTCACCCTCGCCAACGACTTCCCCGGCGTGATGGACTACGATCAGGTCACAAAACTTGGAAAGGGGTGTGCGCTCAAGATCATGGACTCGTCCATGCTCAGCCACCCCAAGCTGGTCCGCCACTTCCGCGACCTGGCCGAGAAGAACGGCATCCCGTACCAGATGGAGATCCTGGCACGCGGCGGGACGGACGGCGGGGCGATGCAGCGGTCACGGGCCGGCATCCCCTCCTTCACCCTGTCCACCCCGACCCGCTACATCCACACCGTCAACGAGATGGCCCACACCGCCGACATCGAGGGCGCGATTGCGCTGCTGGCCCGTTACCTGGAGGACGCGCACACCGGCCAGTATCTAACCCCGGATTGAAATCCGGGTCTTCATAAAAGCGAATTTCCACCTGCGTGGACAGAAGACAATCCGCCGGAGGCTGTTCCTATGTCCGCGAAGGCGGACGGTTGCACTTCTAGAGACCCGGATTTTAATCCGGGGGCCAATGACTATGACATTGACCTACACCAACCCCGTCTGGCCCGGCTACTTTGCCGATCCGTTCGTCCTGAAGTGGCAGGGGGAATACTACGCCTACGGCACCGGCAGCAACAAAGGCGACTGCCTGTGTGCCGACGGCCGCATGTTCCCCGTGCTGCACTCGACCGACTTTGTGCATTGGGAGCACGTCGGCGGCGCGCTCCGCCCGCTGCCGGGCACCCAGGCATATTGGGCGCCCGAGGTGGCCGCGCGGGATGGGCGCTTCTACCTCTACTACTCGGCGGCGGGCGGAGGCACGGACGACACCCACCGCCTGCGCGTGGCCGTCGCGGACCACCCCGCCGGCCCGTTCGTGGACTCGGGCGGGCTGCTCCTACCCGGCGAGGGCTTCACGATTGATGCCCACCCGTTTCAAGACCCGAAGGACGGGCAGTGGTATCTGTTCTTCGCCAAAGACTTCTTCGACGCCCGCGTCGGCACCGCCCTGGCCGCCGTGCCGCTTGACGACGACATGGTTTCCGTCGCGGGACCCGTGACGACGATCCTGCGCCCTTCCGCCGACTGGCAGGTTCATGCCCGAAACCGCGCGATCTACGGGCGGACCTGGGACGCCTGGCACACGGTCGAGGGCGCGTTCGTGGTCGTCCACGCGGGCCGCTACTACCTGCTCTACAGCGGCGGGGCCTGGCACACGACCGACTACGGCGTCGGCTACGCCGTGGCCGACTCGGTTCTGGGGCCTTACACAGAACCCGAGCCTGGCCCGGCCGTCCTGCGCGGCGTCCCCGGCCACGTCTTCGGGCCGGGCCACAACTCCGTCGTCCTCGGCCCCGACGACCGGACACAGTTCCTCGCCTACCACGCCTGGGACGCCGCCCACACCGCCCGCCGCCTCTGCCTCGACCCGCTGGTCTGGACCCCGGACGGCCCGCGCTGCACCCCCACTTGGACCGAGCAGACTATCTAGATAGGCATTGTATCATATCTGGTTGTTGTTCATGGAACGGTTGCTGGTGAGTACTATTAGGCAGGCTTATAATGTCGCTTTATGAGAATTACATCTTTGTCTACGAGACGCTTCTTCCCAGTGAGTAGCTGAAAACTACTCGAAAAGGTCTCCGACGATGCAGTGCAACATAGGTTAAGTAATGCGTGTAACTATGATTAGGAGAATCCGATGAAGGACAGCTATCTAGAACGTTTCTTTCGCGAACATCTGGAAGCGCAACTGCCCACGTTCGCCATTCAGAAAAATTTAATGTATATGCCGCCTGTGGATTATGTCTTGAAGGCTGTCAACTTTGATAGTTCATCCTTTAGCAAATCGTTGATTTATGTGGATATGTTCATTCAGCCAACTTTTACTCCCCTCGGTGCTGGTGGAATGTTAATCAATGACCGAATTGGATCGTTTGATCTTGAAATTGAAGGGGATGCGGTCGTTGCAAAAAAGATTATCTCCGTTGTAAACAAGAAAGTCCTGCCTCTATTCAATCGGTATACGAGTTCACCCACCGACATCATCAGTTTGCTTGCTCAAACTGATGAGTCATATGAGCTTGAGGCTCTGGCCTACGCATTTGTACTTACCCAGCAATGGGATAAGGCTTTGTCGATCTTAGAACGATTGGCCCGGCAATTACAGAAAGAGTTCAGAGAATGGCCCGATGCAAAGTACTACGAAGAATGGATAGATCGTATTTCACAGATGATGTCACTCGTTAAAACAGAGCCTTCTCGTGGAGTTGAACGCCTGGAAGGGTATCGGGTGAACGCTCTTCGCGAGCTTGGTTTTATTAACTGATGTTACACAGGAGGAGAGTGAAATACCAATGCGATCAAGGTAAATGTCCATCTCATTTTCTGCTTGCTGCGTAACATCAGTTGGATGATGCCGCAGGGTATGCGAGAGGCCAGGACGGTCGCTCAGGAGGCTAACTGATGCCAGTATTCAACTTACTTTCCCGCCGCGAACTTCTTCGCCTGATTGGAGCAATGATGGCCCTTTCACCGGAACTACGTCTGGATGCCGCCACCGAGTCTTTCCCCGTCACCATTGGAATAGACGCGGGGCATCCGCAGGGGGAGCTAAAGCCCATCTGGCGGTTCTTCGGCGGGGATGAGCCGAACTATTCCTACGCGAAGAACGGGGAAACGCTGCTGGCGCACCTGGGCCAGATGAACCCGCACCACGTCTACTTTCGGACCCACAACCTGCTCACGACCGGGGATGGGACGCCCGCGCTGAAGTGGGGGTCCACCAACGCCTACACCGAGGACGCGCAGGGCAACCCCGTCTATGACTGGACGATCACGGACCGCATCTTTGAAGCGGGATTGGCGCGCGGCGTCAAGCCCTACGTCCAGATCGGGTTCATGCCGGAAGCCATGTCCACCCACCCCGTCCCGTACCGGCACCACTGGACGCCGCACGCGCGCTACGAGGAGATTTACACGGGCTGGGCCTATCCGCCCAAGGATTATGCCAAGTGGGGCGAACTGGCGTACCAGTGGGCCAAACACTGCGTCGGGAGGTGGGGCCGGGCTGAGGTGGAGACGTGGTACTGGGAGGTCTGGAACGAGCCGAACATCGGCTACTGGCAGGGGACGCCCGAGGAGTATTTCAAGCTGTACGACTACGCCGTGGCCGGGGTGCGCCGCGCCCTGCCGACGGCCCGCGTCGGCGGCCCCGAAGTCGCGGGCGGGCCGGGCGGCGATTTCCTGCGCCTGTTTTTGGAGCACTGCGCGCGCGGCGTCAACCATGTCACCGGCCAGAGCGGGTCGCCGCTGGACTTCCTCTCGTTCCACGCCAAGGGCGCCCCCAAGTTCGTGGACGATCATGTCCGCATGGGCATCTCGAACCAGCTTAACGACATTGATCGGGCCTGCGCGGTCGTCGCGGGCTTCCCCGAGTTCAAGAACACGCCCATCGTCATCGGCGAGTCGGACCCGGACGGCTGCGCCGCCTGCCAGGGTCCCCAGCTCGGCTACCGCAACGGCACGCTGTATGCCTCGTACACGGCGGCGACCTACGCGCGCAAGCAGGAGATCGCCGACAGGCACGGCGTCAACCTGGAAGGGGCGGTGACGTGGGCCTTTGAATTTGAGGACCAGCCCCTGTTCGCCGGGTTCCGCCAGCTCGCGAGCGGCGGCCTGGACCTGCCCGTCCTGAACGTCTTCCGCATGTTAAACCAAATGCACGGGCGGCGGCTGCCCGTCGGGAGCACGTCCGACGCGGGCACGGAAGCCATCCAGAAGGGCGGTGTCCGGGGAGCGCCGGACGTGTCCGCCCTGGCCGCGCTGGAGGGGAGCGGCAAGAGGCTGACCGCGCTGGTGTGGCATTACCACGACGACGACGTTCCCGGCCCGGATGCCGCCGTCGCGCTGACGCTGAACGGCCTGCCGCACACGGGCGCGGCGACGCTGACGCAGTTCCGCATTGACGACGCCCACTCCAACGCCTTCACCGCCTGGAAGGCGATGGAGTCGCCCGCGACGCCGACGGCGGCGCAACACAAAGCACTGGAACAGGCCGGGCTGCTCGCGCGTTTGGGGGCGCCGGAGAAGGTGCGTGTGGCTGGGGGAACGCTGGCGACGCGCCTGACGCTGCCCCGGCAGTCGGTCTCGCTGCTCGTCCTGGAATGGGCGTGAGAGGAGCCGACATCCGACAGCCGGGCGCGGCGTTTTTGGCGTACATTTGGCGTACAAAGGGGCAGAGTGTTGGACGAACTGGGTGGTGAATCGGCGGGAGAAGCCGCCACGGACTGGGGAGCGGGCGACCTCATGGTCGGCGCGCCTGCGGCGGAGGACGCCCCGCGCGGGGAGGAACGGGCGGAGCCTCTGACGGGGGAGCGGCTGGAACGGAAGTTCCAGGCGGCCTGGCAGTTGTTCCAGAGCGTCGAATCTCAGGTTCAGATGGCAGATCGCAAGGTGCAGGCGATCTTCGCCGCAAACACGCTGCTGGTGGCCGCTGTTTCCTTCCAGAATCAGGGGGTTGTCCCCAGCGCCCGCATCCTCAGCCTGTCGGCGGCGGTGAGCCTGGCCGCGCGCCTGCTGCTGCTCGTCTGCGTCGGCGTTTCCTACCTTTCCGCCATCGTGGCCCTCTTCCCGCGCCTGCGCGGCGCGGGGCCTCGGACGCGCTCACTGCTGTTCTTCGGTGACATCGCCGTCCTGCCCGCCCCGGAGTTCGCCGAAACGTTCCTGGCGATGCCGACGGTGGACAAGGTCCGGCAGGTCCTGCATCAGACTCACGCCGTCTCTCGCGTGGTCGCGGAGAAGTACAAATGGACGCGCCGGTCTGGGAATGCTCTCGTCCTGTCCCTCCTGCTGTGGATCGTCGTCCAAGCCGTCACCATCCTCGCAGGAGCTTGACGGGCAGGCCGTTTTCCTATTCCTTGCCGCCGCTGAATTTGGCCCCTTCGACGATGTAACGCTGCATGACCAGGAAGACCAGGACGAGGGGCAGGACGCCGACGGCGGCGGCGGCGAAGAGCTGGGCGAGGTTCTGGGTCTGGGACGTCAGAAAGGTGGACAGCACGACCTGGACGGTCCAGGCGGAGGGGTCCTGGCCGATGACCAGGGGCCACAGGAACGAGTTCCAGCTTCCGATGAAGGTCAGGACGCCCAGGGCCATCAGGATGGACGTGGAGTTGGGCAGCAGCAGGCGCCAGTAGACGCCGAAGTAGCCCAGGCCGTCCAATCGCCCCGCCTCCTCGATCTCCGTGGGGAAGCGCAGGTAGAACTGCCGGAACAGGAAGATGGAAAACGCGGAAAACAGGCCCGGCGCGATGATGCCCCAGCGCGTGTTCACGCCGCCCAAAAACGCCGTCACCGCGAACGTCGGCACAAATGTCACGGCGCTCGGGATCATCAGCGTCGCCAGGATGAGCGAGAAGACGACCTGCCGCCCGCGCGCCGGGATGCGGGCGAGGGCGTAGCCGGCCATGGACGAGAACAGCATCTGCAAAACGAGTGTGACGACGGCAATGATGGCCGAGTTCCCCAAGCCGGTCAGCATCGGGGCCGTGGGGTCGCTGAACAGCTTTTGAAAGTTGTCCCACTGGGGCGCGGCGGGCAGCCACGCCCAGTGCGGCGACGTGATCTGGTCGTCGGTCATCAGCGCGTTGCGGGCGATCAGGTAGAACGGGACCAGGAACACGACGGCCAGCACGAGCAGCAGGGCGTAGCGCGGGAGTTGGGACAGGCGCGGGGTCATGGTCGGCCTTTCACTTGTAGATCTTTCCGAGGTGGGAGAGCGCGTGGGAGTGAACTCCTGCGCTGTAGGGCGCGGACGCCCATTGTCCACCTGCGTGGACAGAAGAAACCGCTCTTGTGCCACCTCTTGTCTCCCCGCAGTGGGAGACTAGGCGCTTCGCCCCACAGCGCAGGATTTCCAATCCCACGCGCCCCTCGCCTTTCACTTGTTGGACTCGCCGAAGCCGAAAACCCGTCCCTGAACCAGCGTGATGGCGACGATCAGGGCGGTCAGGATGAAGCCGCCCGCCGCGCCGCGCCCGAAGTCCTGGCTGCTCAAGGCCAGCGAATACAGGTAGACGAGCGGCGGGCGGGCCAGCGAGGCGTTGCCTATGGACGACCCCGACCCGCCCAGGATGTTGTAGAACTCGTCGAACGCCTGGAAGGCGGCGATGAGGTTCAGCAGCAGGACCGAAACCGAGGTGGCGCGGAGCTGGGGCAGGGTGATGTAGCGCAGGACGGGCCAGCCCGACCCCGCGCCGTCTACTGAGGCGGCCTCATAGAGAGACTTGGGGATCTCCTGCAAGCCCGCCAGGAAGATGATCATAAAGAAGCCGACCTGGAGCCACAATCGCACCGTCACCAGCACCAGCCAGTACCAGGCGGGGTGGGGCGTCCCGATCCAGGCGACGGGGGCGTGGATCATGCCGAGGCCCAGGAGCAGGTGGTTGGCGAACCCGAACGGCAGGCCGTTGAAGAGGCTGACCTTCCAGATGAGCGACGCGACGACATAGGACACGGCGGAGGGAATAAAGAACACGGTCCGAAAGAACGACCGGCCCCAGCCCGCGCGGTGGACGAGCAGGGCCAGACCCAGCGAGACCGCGAACGTCGTCGGCACGATAAAGACGGCGAACCAGAAGGCCGTCGCCAGCGACTGGAGGAACGCTTCATCGGTCAGCAGATCGGCGTAGTTCCGCAGCCCGATGAAGTGGCCGGGGTGGATCGTGTTCTGGGCGTGCGACAGGCTCAGGAGGAAGCCCCAGATGATGGGGATGACCGTGAACACGACCAGCCCGAGCAGGGACGGGGCCATGAACCCCCAGAAGGCCAGCGTCGCCGTGCGGTCGCCCGCCGACCGGCGCCTGGGCGGGGGTGGGCGTCGGAGGCCGGTCACGGCGGCGGAAGGCTGTCTCGGGTCGGCGTTGAGGGTCATGGGGGCATGCGCGGGCGCGCGGGAGTTCCCGCG
>CAXTWM010000203.1:0-9145 GCA_964247915.1 uncultured Armatimonadales bacterium
CGGTATGATCCCCAAATCCCAAAAGCAAAATCTAACCTGCTCTCCTCCCACAAACCCCCCGCGGGGGGGGGGGGGGGGGGGGGGGGGGGGCGGCGCGGGGGGGGGGGGGGGGGGGGGGGGGGGGGGCGCGCGCCCGCTGGAGCTGCTGGAGCCGCGCCTGCTGGCGGGCGGCGTCTTGTCTGAGCGCAGCGGCCTCCCGCCAGTTGCGGACCTGCCAGGGCAGGGACGCGAGGAACGCCAGCAGGGCCAGGGCGAGGAGCGCGATGAGGAAGCGGTTTCGTGGCTGCGCCCCGCGAGGAGGAGTCGCGGGGCGCATGAGCGGGGAGTGGTGGGTCATGCCTCACCTGCCTGTCATTGGGCTGCCATATCGCCTGTCACGCCGTACAGGTGGATGGTCGTCTGATTTGCCCGCAGGTATTTGGTATGCCCGTCGGCATAGCCGACATTGTTACCTGGGTTGTGACGCGAGTACGCATCCCAAGCCGCTTGGGCCGTTGCGTGCCAGGCACCGGCGGCACTGCCGTCATAGTAGTTAGGAATGTTGTTATTGCCGCTCGGCCAAGCAACGCGCGTGATGTGGTACTGCTGGCGTGCGTCGTTCTGGGGGTTGCCGGCCGCCTTGAGCGCCTGCCATTCGCCATAGCCATCGGTCCCGCTCAACATCCCATTGCAGTCGGCGACGATGAACGTCTCAGCGGGGGCGTCCATCTGCGACAGGCTTGGGTTGGAGTCGAAAAGCGGCTCATTCCCGCCGTAGCTGACGACCGAGTGTACCAGCGCTGGATCGATACCTTTAGCAGTGACGCCTTTGGTGTCGTCGCCTGTAAACCAGTTGCCGCCGAGGCCCCAAGAAACAGTGGGGCTATTATTGGAGTCATCAGGGCATTTGTAGACACCGGCGCTCTTGACGAACGGGTATATGGCGTTCGTCCACAGCGTCGTCGCGTTGTTGCTCGCCCCGACTCCGTAGCCGCCGCCATTCGTGTAGCTCTGGCCCCACTTCCACTGCGGGAACTTCTCATCGCTGTCCTGGACGTACTGGGTCAGGCCCAGCGTGAGCTGCTTGATGTTGGAGGCGCAGGAAGCGCGGCGGGCGTTCTCACGCACCTTCTGAAAGACGGGGAAGAGGATGGCGGCGAGAATCGCAATGATGGCGATGACGACGAGAAGCTCGATGAGCGTGAAGCCGTGGCTTCGGGGGGAGCAGGACTGCTTTGCCTTCATGGTAGTTACCTTCACAGACGAGACACGAACAAGGATAAAGCATTCTATCACGTCTGTGTCATTGTGTCAAGGGCTATTTTGTGCGGGCGTGTTGGCGGCCAGTTCAGACGGCAGCTTGGCCGTGGTAAACGTCAGCGTGACGTGGACCGTGGGGTTCTCGAAGTCGTAGATCGTCCGCGCCGGCAGGACGCGCAGGCCCATCTGCGGCAGGGCCGGGACGGGCGCGGGGTTCGCGCCCATCAGCCGGAACGTCTGCCCGTCCACGCGGATCATGCTGGTCAGCGACAGCAGGGCGCGCAGAGAAGTTTGTGGAAGTTCACGGGATGATGACAGCATTAGCCACATCGAGCGTCAAGGCGACGGCGCAGCTTGCCTGACTTCCCGACACCCCATAGCGCCTGCTGTGCTGCCCTAGGACTCGCGCCCGCCGCGACGCCGGTAAACGATGGCGGCGGAAACGAGGGCCGCCCCGAAGAGAACCCGCGTCACCAGGACTTTTCGGTTGTGCTTCCACTCCGCCTTCACGCCCAGTTCCCCCAGGATGTTGGGGACGTGGCCGTGCGCGAGATCGCCCAAAATCCCTTCCGCCACGCCCACCCGGTCCGCCAGCATCAGCGGCAGCCAGTGGCCGTAGCTGCCTTCGCTGTATTTGAACGCGAAGCGGCGGAGGGTGCCGCTCAGGCCGGCGGGCGGCGCGGACGTCCCGAAAACAGCGGTGAAGTTAGGCCGCTCGTTGGAATGCAGGACCTCGACGGTGAGCGGCTGCTGCGGCGGGCGCTCCCAACTGTAGCCCGCGTGGTCCGCGTCGGTGCGCGTCTTCATCGGGTAAGCGGGGTCGTTCTTCGGATCGGCGTCCACGCCCCAGCCCTTGACCTGCGCGGGGTCTATCACCGTTTTCGGGTCGGGATCCACGCGCCAGCCCTGGGTCGGCGCGGCGTCTGTCATTGTGTTTTCCATAGGGGGCTTCCTTCTTAACTTCGTGCCGAGGGCGGGAGCAGGACCGGCTTGATGCAGTTGTCGAGTTTCGCCGAGAAAATCCGGTAGCCGTCCGACACATATTCCAAGGGGATGCGGTGGGTGATCAGCGCCTTCGGGTCGAGGATGCCGTTCTGCACATGCGCGATCAGGCGCGGCAGCAGACGCTTCACCGAAGCCTGGTTCGCCCGGAGGGTCAGCCCTTTGTTCAGCACGTTCCCGATGGGCACGAGGGAGTTGATCGGGCCGTACACCCCGACCATCGAAACGACGCCGCCCTTTTTGACCGAGTCAATCGCCCAGTACAGGGCGGTCGTCGCCCCGCCCACCATCTTCATGCCCCGCCCAAAGGTGTTCTGCCACGGGCTGCCGTTGGCTTCCGCGCCGACCGCGTCTATGCACACGTCGGCGCCCAGGCCGTCCGTCGTCTTTTTCAGGAACAGCACCGGGTCTTCCAGGGACTTGAAGTTGTACGCCTCGCAGGGGGCGTAGGTCCGCGCGAAGTCCAGACGGTAATCAATCTGGTCAATCACGATGACCCGCCCGGCCCCGAAGAGCCAGGCGCACCGGGCCGCCATGATGCCGACGGGACCCGCCCCGAACACCACGACCGTATCCCCCGGCTGGATGCCGCCCATCTCGGCGGCCTGGTAGCCGGTCGGCACCACGTCGGTGAGCATGACGGCATCGTCCGGGTCCATGCCTTCGGGGATGACCGTCGGGCCGACATCGGCATAGGGGACGCGGACATACTCCGCCTGTCCCCCGTCGTAGCCGCCCGCCGTGTGCGAGTAACCAAAGATGCCGCCGACCGCCGTGGCCTGGGGGTTGGACTCGTGGCAGTTCCCGTACAGCCCCTGCTTGCAGAAGAGACACTTCCCGCAGGCGACGTTGAACGGCACCAGGACGTGATCGCCGACTTTCAGATTCTCCACCTCGGGGCCGAGCTGCTCCACCACGCCGGTGCATTCGTGGCCGAACGTCATCCCCACGCGGGTGTCCGGCACGGACCCATTGTACAGATGCAGATCGGACCCGCAGATACACGCGCGCGTGACCCGGACGATGGCATCCTGCGGGTGCAGTATCTCCGGCATGGGTTTATGGTCAATGCGGACCCGCTGTGGCCCCCGAAAATTCATGGCAAGCATAAGAACTGCTCCTTCTTTCACGTCTTCCGCGCCGTCACAAGGCTTAACCTGGCACTTATACCCGGATGGGTGCGGCATGACGCGCTCAAGGGGCCAATTTTGCCGCCTCTCGGCAGCAGGAATTTTCCAGCGGCAACGGTTGCTGTCCACCGTGAAGAATAGGGCGAACACAAGGTTCGCCCCTGCGAGGTCATCCCGCCGCCCGTGTGATTTTGACAGCGTAGGCCAAGTGGCCCGGCGGCTGGGGCGGCATCTGGATGATCTAGCCCTACTATCTCTCCTGTTGTTGCTACAACTCCCGGCGTGTTCACCCCCCACTAACCCCCCCCCCCCAAAGGGGGGGGGCGTTCTGTGGGCTTGATTGCGTCTTCTTTTTGTACCCCGGCATGGCTCCACCGCGCGGTGGCGTCAGGTGCAGCGCATTGTTGGGCCACTTTCTGGCAAGCCCATTTTAATAGGGCGATTTTGTGAAAACCTCTAGTTCTGCGGCTGTCCCAGGAAGAGTCCCCTCAGCAATAGCTTCTAATACTTGTTCGACTATATCGTTGGCAATTTCGACCTCGTGATTAGACTTGATAAAATCATCTATATAGCCAAGAACCACGGTCTCTTCGCCAGAAAGAGTATCAGGAAAAGACAGCGTTTTCATTTTCATGCCTTTGACAGCAGAGTCTTCATAGACTTGGCCTGTCAGGATGATCTCTGCCGCATCTACATAGTTCTGAATGAACTCGCCTTTCTCTGTGCGTGGGGCAAGTAGTTTCCTGGCCGCGAGAATGCGGGCGTAGTCCAATTTGATCCAGTGTTTCGTCATGTTCTTCCTCAAAGGCACGATTAACGCTGCTGATACGGCAGAGCAGCCCAATGGTAAAACTCACCACGACACCGCAGGCACAGCCTCCCTATGACGCACAAGCAACCGGGGTGGCGTCAGGTGCAGTGCATTGTTGGGTCGCTACGGTTCCGACTGTGTTTGCAGGAACTCGTGAGCCGCACGATGGATTGCCGCTTCCCAATCGGCGCCCTCTAACTCCTGATAGGTTCCTTGCTCCAACTGGTCATCTAAGTACAGCCAAGTTTGCATCGCCACCGGAGCATCCAGTCTACAGTAGAGGCTATACATCTGGTGACATCCTTCGATGGGGGCGATTCTACCATCCACAATATCCTGTGCTAAATCCTGAGCATAGTGACGAATTAATGAATTCGGCTCGGGGGCTTCCCAGCCCAACTCACTCAAGGATTGCTCGAAGTAATAGGCCACGTCGGCTCTGTTGGGGGCATGACCCAAACTGGCTAACATCCGTAGATGATCTGTGTCTTCGCCCAACTCCAGCAGAGCCACAGCCCAATCTACGAACTCTCCGAGACTCGCATCACCCAAATACCGCCGTGCCAGTACTTTCCGTGTTTCTCGTGTCATAACAAAAGGAGGGCATTCATCAGCGGCCCAAATAGATAAGTTGCTCGCGGTATCATACGCCCCTACAGTGGCTACAGTCGCAGTGGCCGGCACCTGCAAGCATCCGGCTACTTGTTGCCGCTCTCAGCTCTCAGCATTATACCAAAGGCTGCAAGGAAACACGAGAGGCTGAAAAAGCCAGGAGCGAACTTTGCGCTCGCTCCTGGGAGTTACACTGCCGCCCGCGTAATCGTCACAGCATAGGCGAATTCGTCCGGCGGTTGGGGAGGCATCTGGATGACGAGGGCATCGGCTTCCTGCGACCATTCCAGAGGCGCGTCATGGCCGAGCAGGCGGACCTCGCCGATTTTGCCGTCCCATAGGCCGGTGTCCGTGCCGAGGGATTTGATGGTCAGGCGTGCGCCGGGCCAGGCCAGGGCGAGGGCGTACAGGGTGTCGCCTTTGGTGGTGAACCGGATGTCTTTGCCGGTGAAGGGCTGGCGGGCGGTGTCGGTGAACGCGCCTTCTTTCACCTCGGTCGGACCTTCGCCGAAGACCTTCCAGGGGCGCGTCCCATGAATGGCTTCGCCGTTGATCTGGAGCCAGACGCCGATGCGGCGCAGCATGGCCTGTTCGGGGGCGGGGATGGTGCCGTCAGGCTTGGGGCCGATGTTCAAGAGCAGCGCGCCGTTCTTGCTGACGATGTCCACGAGGTCGCTGACGATCTCGCCGACCTCCTTGTAGTCCTGGTTCGCGACGTAGCCCCAGGAATTCTTGGAGACGGACGTGTCGTTCTGCCAGAACAGCGGGCGGATTCCCGCAAGCTGGCCGCGCTCGATGTCGAAGACGCCCACGCCGTCGGGCACGGCCCCGTACTTGTAGTTGATGGCGACGCCCAGCCCCCACTGCGCCCCCCGGTTGTAGTAGAAGGCGGCGAACTTTTGCAGGTAGGGTGCGAACGAGACCTGGTGTATCCACCAGTCGAACCAGACCACCTGCGGGCGGTACTTGTCCACGATCTCGCAGGTCCGCAGCAGCCAGTCTTCCAGGAACTCTGGCGTGGGCGGCTCGCCCTGCGTGGGGTCCCCCCAGTCGGCGGGCGCGGGCTGGGCGGGCGCGTACAGCCCGGCGTTCGCCTCGTCCTGCACGTCGGACGGGAACCGGCGGCCCCCGTCGAAGAACCAGCAGTGCTCCGCCCGGTGCGAGGAGGCGCTGAAGACCAGCCCGTGCGCGCGGACGGACCGGGCCAGGTCGCCGATCAGGTCCCGTTTCGGCCCCATTTTGGCGGCGCTCCAGTCCGACAGGTCGGTGTCGTAGAGCGGGAAGCCGTCGTGGTGTTCGGCGACCGGCATCACGAACCGCGCCCCCGCCTCGGCGAACAGGGCGGCCCAGGCGTCCGGGTCAAAATTGGCCGCTGTGAATTGGGGGAGGAAGTCTTTGTAGCCGAACTCGGTCTGCGGCCCGTAGGTCTCGACGTGGTGTTTAAACTCAGGCGTGCCCTCCTGGTACATGTTGCGGGGATACCACTCGCTGCCGAAGGCGGGGACGCAGTACAGGCCCCAGTGGATGAAGATGCCGAACTTGGCGTCCTCGTACCAGGCCGGGATGGTGTATCCCGCCTGGAGCGACTCCCACGTCGCCGCGAACGGCCCGGCTTCGATGACCTCGTTAACGGTCTGCATCGTGATCGGTGCGCTCATCGTGTTTCCTCTGCGCCCATAGTGCCACACCACGCGCCCGTTTTCCTCCGTGGGGTTCAACCAAAGCGGCGGCGTTCCTCTTGACAGCCTCGCCAACCTGACGTATACTGGTGTCCTGCACCCGCACCAGGCAAGACCATGAGCATTTCAACCCGTCCCCATCCCGAGTCGTCCGATCCGTCCGCGCCGCCCGACGGAGGCATGGCCCCGCCGCGCGCGGTCACGCCCCGCGCGATCCTCCTCGGAGCCGTCCTCGCCCCATTCTCGTGCTACTGGGTCGCCTACACGCAGATCCGGGCCAACTCGACGGACCTGACCATGATGTCGCTGATGGCGGCGGCGTTCTTCCCGCTGATCGTGCTGCTGGGCGTCAACGCCGCCCTCCGGCGCGTGGGCCTGTCCCGGCACGCGCTGGCGCGCGGCGAGCTGCTGACCGTCTACGCCATGCTGGCCTCGACGGTCGGGCTGGCCGGCGGCGGGTTCATCCCCTTCCTCGCCTGCACCGTCCCCGCGGCCACGCAGTTCGCCACACCCGAGAACCATTGGAGCAACTGGTTCCGGTTCCTCGCGCCCTGGGCGACCGTCTCGGACCCGGAGGCCGTCAAGACCTTCTACCAGGGCCAGAGCAGCTTCTGGACGGCGGGCCACTTGCAGGTCTGGGCCGTGCCCATTCTGTGCTGGTCCCTCTTCCTGCTGGCCCTGCTGTTCTGGGGCTACTGTGTCAACACCCTGCTGCGGCGCTCGTGGATGGATGAGGAGAAGCTGCTGTTCCCCATCGCGCGCATCCCGCTGGAGATCACGCGCGATGATGTCCCGTTCTGGCGCAACCGCGTCTTCCACCTCGGCCTGGCCGTGCCCGCCGTCATCGAGTCGCTGAACTCGCTGCACTACACGTTCTTCCCGACCCTGCCCTACTTTCATATCAAGCCCGACGACACGCTGAACATCATGCAGTACTTGACTGTGAAGCCGTTCAACTCGCTGGGGTACTTCTCGTTCGCCTTCTACCCGCTCGCCATTGGGCTGACCTTCCTGCTGACCACGGACATCAGCTTCTCCTGCTGGTTCTTCTACCTCGTGGACAAGGCCGAGCTGATCTGGTCCACCGCCTACGGCTTCCACGACCCCGGCGCGTCCGTCGCCTCGTCCCGCGTGCCCTACCTGTGGGAGCAGGCGACCGGCGCGTGGCTGGCCCTGGCCCTGCTGTCCCTGTACGCCTCGCGCCGGCACCTGGGCGCCTGCCTGCGGAAAGCGGTCACGGGCAAGGGCCTGGACGACCGCGACGAGCCGCTTTCCTACCGCACGGCCTTTGTCGGCCTGGCCCTGTCGTCGGCCATCCTGCTCGGCTTCGGAATGGCGCTCGGCCTGGCCTGGCATGTGGCGCTGCTCTTTTTCGTCCTGTACCTGCTCTTTCTCATCACCTACACCCGGATTCGCGCCGAAGCCGGCTTGCCCTGGGTGATGACGCCGGCTTTCACCGCCCACGGCTGCCTGCTGGACATCGGCGGCCAGACCCACTACAATGGGCGGGACTTGATGGGGCTGGCCCGCCTGAGCTGGTTCGAGGAGGACTACCGGAGCCACATGATGCCGAACCAGATGGACGCCATGAAGTACGTCGGCAACGCCGACCCGCACGGCCTGCGCCGCCTCTCGCTGGCCCTGGGCATCGCCACCCTCGTCGCCCTGCTCGGGTCGTGGATCGGCTGCCTGCACATCTTCTACCACTACGGCGCGTCCTCGGCCAAGGTCAACGTCTGGTACTCCGACCACGGGCGGGGGGCTTACGGCATCCTGCAAAACCAGCTCAACAACCACACCGTCACCGACATCCCCCGCATCTGGGGGACGCTGTCGGGGGCGGTTGTGACTCTGCTGCTGACCCTGATGCGGACCCGCTTTGTCTGGTGGCCCCTGCACCCCATCGGCTACCTCGTTGCCCAGACCTTCACGATGGACTGGCTCTGGTGCCCGGTCTTCCTCGGCTGGGCCTGCAAGGCGCTGGTGCTGCGCTACGGCGGCATGAACTCCTACCGTCATGCGCTGCCGTTCTTCTTGGGCCTGGTCGTCGGGGACATGGTGGTTTCCTCGCTCTGGACTCTGCTGTTCCTCGCCTTCAACATCCCCGGCTACCGCACCTTCCCGATCTAAACCGAACCTGCCGTCTCCGCCGGGCCGTAGCCTCAAAACGATCAATTATGCCCCAACGCAGGCCCCCAATCCATTGGATTGGGGGCTTTGCCTTTTCCTCTGCTCTTCCCCATCCACGACCTGCTCCGGCGGCTTGCTGCGTTCCTGAGCGGCCTCTACCCCCTAGCAACTGTGCTGGAAAATAGCCCAAACGAGGGCGCGGGAGGCCGCGCCCCTTTTTTTGCGGGGACTTTTGCCGACAACAAGGGCAGGGCCGGGCGGACGTGAACCGTCCCGAGACCGACCCGCAGGCATGACACAAAGGCACGACACAAAGGCACGGCCCGACGGCGACGCGCCGACGGCTTTGAGAAGGACACCATGAAACTCTTCCATACACTCTCCGACAGGAGTTCCCATCACACACCCCGCCGGGCGCGGGCGGGGCGGGGCCTCGTCTGGGCGCTCGCCCTGACGCTCGGCACGGCCCTGGGCGGGGCGCTCGGGCTGGCCGGGGCGGCGGGCGGCCGCCCCGCCCCCGCGCCCGCCCAGCGCGCCGCGCG
>CAXTWM010000204.1:0-4370 GCA_964247915.1 uncultured Armatimonadales bacterium
CCCCTCGCCCTGCTCCTGTTCGTCGTGGCTGGAGTTCTGGCGTGGCGGCGGCGCAAACCGTAGGGGCGCGATTCATCCACTCGACACGCACCGCGTCTGCGTGCCCGCCGTGCCGTCGGCGGGCGTTGCGAACTCGACCGCCCCCGTCCCCTTGCGGCAGATGGTCCAGCAGTCCAACGGGTTGCTGGTGACAAACGCCGGCCCTATCTTCTTCGCTCGATACGCTATCGGATCGGGCGCTCGGGCACGAGCAGTGGCCCCGAAAACGGGTCAAGGCAGATCTGGGGGAGGCTACCGGCTGACGGCTTTAGCGGCAGGCAACGCGGGAACGATGCGGACACATTCCTGGACAAGCTCGCCTGCGGCTTCGGCCGGGTCGTCCTTTTTCTGCGCGAGAACGACGCCGCGCCCTTTCGGGAAGCCATCCTCGACTCGTGCCTGCACCACCGCGCGTTTGATCAGCAGACGGAGAGCTACCGGACGGAGTACCTGTGCGACATCATGCAGGCGACAGGCGAGCCTGAGTTCTACGCCGCCCGCATCCGCCAGGCGCTCGGCGCGGACAACGAAGATTACAGCGACGGCCAGCTTTACGAGATGGCCGCGCGGCTTGCCCGGAACGGTGACGGTGAGGCGCGGCGCGTGATGTACGACCGCTTCGCGCGGAACGCGGCCCAGCGTGACACGACCGGTGCGGATGATCTCGTCGCGCTGGACGGACTCGACGGGTATCTCTTCGTCGCGGAGCAGTGGCAGCGTCATCCCTTGCTGGAAGAAGATCACTGGGAGGAAGCGGCGCTGCTCGAAACCTTGGAAGAGCAGATCGGTCAGGCGGAAGCACGGCGGGCGCTGGAAAGGGCAGCGCAGGACCGGCCCTTGCTGGCCGACTACCTTGCGGAGGTTGAGGAGAAGCGGACACAGTGGCGGGCGGACCGCGCCAGTCGCTCACCCATCCGGGTGCCGTCCTACGAGGACCTCCAAGCACTCATCGCCGACCCGACGCAGACGACGCGCTGGCAGCGGTGGCGGCACTGGGCCAAACGGCTCGATGAGGCGACGCTTTTCAGGCTGGCGCAGGACTTGCTGGCGGAGACGGACCGTGTGCCGCTGCTCAAGCGTCTGCACCTGTTCCGCGAGCGGCCCTTCCCGCTCCCGATTGACCGGCTCCTCGACCTGGCGCGGGGGCGGGATGAAGACGTTGCCGGGGCGGCGCGCTGGGCGCTGGGCAACCTGACAGACCCGCGCATCCGCGCCCTGGCACTGGAACTCTGGGAGGCGGGGACGGCTCCACTGGACACGGCCCACCTGCTGCGGAACAACTTCGCCCCCGGCGACTACGCACGGGTGGAGCGGATGGTCAACAGCGACATGGCCGCCGATGAATACCATTCGCTTGGCATCCTGACCCGCAGGCTGATTGAAGCAAACCCAGCGCCCGACGCCGCGCCGACACTGCGGACCCTCTACGAGCGCGGGCGCTGCACGATCTGCCGGTGCAGCGCCGTCGAGCTGCTTCTGTCGCTCGGCCCCCTGCCGCCGTGGATGCTGGCGGAGGGGCGCTGCGACGCCGACAGCGAGACGCGCGCACTGGTCGCGAAATCAGCCGCGTCCTGAACCGGGCGGCGGGAGGATGTAGCCGAGTTCGCGGAGGGCCTTGCGGAAGGCGGTTTCCGAGGCGGCGGGGACGACGAGGTGGCGGTCACCGGCACGCTGGCAGAGCTTGCCCAGCCGCTTGTGGCCCGCGACCTCGGCGGCAAGGGCGGGGTCGGCGCACTCGACCAGCCGGGCGGCGCCCCGGTCCGAGAACTGCCCGGCGCGGCTTGCTAGGTCGGCCAGGAATGACTGGACCGTGTCCGGCAACGGCCCGCCGCGCGCCGTGAGGAAGGCTTCCAGTTCAGAGACAGGGCGACCAGCCTCCACCGCCGCGAGAATCTTGGCGGGGTCGAGCTGCCAGAAGGCTTCTTCGGATGGCTCGGTGAAGGCTTCCAGGGTCAGCATGTCGGCGGGCGGGAGCGGCGGGTGCAGGAGGACGATCTCGCGACTGGGCCGGACTTCCAGCAGGAGACGTTCCTCCTGCGGCGGGGGCGTGTACGTCTCCGCCGTTCCCAGGCAGTACGCGCCCAGCGGGTTCAGGCGGAACAGCAGCAGACCGTCGTAGCGGCTCAGGAAGTCCAGGTCGTCCGTACCCCACAGCGCGCGGTAGTCGGGCCGGGTGCCGTTCGGGGGGACGTAGGCGACGTCTACCAGCCCCAGTGTCGCGGCGTACTCGAAGAGCAGACACAGGACGTAGCGGGCCTGGAGGATCGCCCAGCCGTGCGAGCCGTCATAGCCCAGGCTGCCGTAGCCCGGTTCCTCGATATAGAGGGTCCAGGGGTCGCGCGTCACCTCGAACGTGTGATCTTCGGCCAGCATGTAGCGCAGGAACCGGCCCGCGTCCACCCATTCCCCTTCGGGGCACTCGACCAGCGCCTCGGCGACGGCGGCGCGTCGGGGGCTGGGCGCGGTCAGGCCGTGCCTGCCCTTCCCGGTCTGGCCCTTGATGGCGTCCACGCGCCGCAGCTCGTCCAGCAGCTTCGTCTTGAGCCAGCGCCGCCAGGCCGTCCGCAGGGTCTCATGGGGCGGCGCGGAGAGCGCCTTGTGGCCCGCCCGCGTCAGGGCGAGCTTCTTGCCGGACAGTTCCGCCAGGCCCGCCGCCTGCACGAGCAGGGGCCAGGCGAAGGCGCGGATCGGCCCGGCCTCCGCGATGCCCCCGCCGGGGTCTCCGGGGCCGTAGTAGTCCCCGCCGTCCAGCACGGACGCGACGGTTTTGAGGGTCGCCGCCGTCGGCAGCCGGGTCGTGTCGCTGACGGCCACTTTGCCGGCCTCGACCAGCCGCAGCGCGGCCAGCAGTTCGTTCGCCGCGCCCCGCTCGGTGTCGCGGTACACGACCGGGATTTTTTCCGTTTCGCGGACCGGCTTCTTCGTGTCTGCATCCCACCACTCCATCTGCCGCGTGACCTCCTGGGGAAGCTTATCTTCGGGGAGGGTCTCCAAAACGGTCTCGGCAGGCCGGGGCACGAACTCCTTCAGGCGGACCTGCAAGTCTTCGGGGATGACCCATTCGTGGATGAATAGGGACAGCCGAGACGGAGTCCGGTCGTAGCCCAGACCGCGACTCGATCCCCAGTCCGGGCTGTCGCCGTACTTGGCGGCGAACCGGACGCCGTCGAACTGCCCGTCGGCGGCGTACAGCGTCTCGGCCACCGCCGACTTCTGGGTCGCATCCAGCCGCCCCCAGAGCGCAGTCACTGCGTCGCCTTGCAAATGTGAGGCGACCAGATCGGCGAGTTCGCCTTTGCGCGTCGGCTTCTCCGCCGTCGGCAGGAGCGCCAGCAGTTTTTTCAGTTCCTCCACCGTCCGCCGCTCCAGGGCGTCCCGCACGGTGGGAAAGCCGGGGGTGTCGTCTCGCGCCATTCCGCCCCTCTCTATGAGTAGTCCCCGGTCAGCCAGGCCCGGTACAGGCCGAGGAGGTCGGCGAAGTCGTCCGGCAGAGCTTCCGGATCCAGGTCTCCGACGCCGACCCAGCGCTTGCGGCCTTCCCCGACGGCCAGGCATTGCAGGGCACCGTCGTCCCCCGCCTGGAAGCCCTGCACCTCGACCGAAACGCCGAAGAGCGCGGCGCGGAACGGCGTCTGCACGTCATCTTGGAACGCGACTTCCCAGGCGCTGGCCTGCTCGTACTCGTCATAAGTGTCCACCAGGATCTCCTCGATCCTCTCCCGTTTCTCCGCGTCTGCCGGCATGGGTGGCCTCCTGATCCGAAGTTCCCCTCATGTTACCCATTCCTGCGCTGCTGGTTGAAGACCTCGTACAGCAGGACGCCGGTGGCGATGGCGAGGTTGAGCGAGTCGCCGCGCCCGACCATCGGGATGCGGACCAGGTCGTCGCACAGGCGCTGCCGCTCCTCGGACAGCCCCTTCCTCTCGCCGCCCATGAACAGGACGGTCCGGGCCGGGTAGCTCACGCCCCGGTAGTCATGGGCGGCGTGGGGGGACGTGCCCACCAAGCGGACGCCGCTCCGGCGCTTCCAGGCGGCGAATTCTTGGGCCGTCGCGCGGACCAGTCGCTGGGCGAAGATCGCGCCCATCGTCGCGCGGACGCAGGCGGGGTCGTAGGGGTCTACCGAGTCGCCGAGGAGGATCAGGCCGGACGCGCCCACGGCGTCGCCCGTCCGCAGGATCGTCCCCAGGTTGCCGGGCGAATGCACCTGGTCGAGCGCCACCCAGCACAGGCCGCCCGTGGCGGCGGGGGGCGGGGGAACGTGCCCCCCCCGGGGCCCCCCCGGGGGGGCCCCCGGCCCCCGCCCCCGCGGGTGCGCGGGGCCGGGCCGG
>CAXTWM010000204.1:4380-9098 GCA_964247915.1 uncultured Armatimonadales bacterium
CCCCCCCGCGCCCCCCCCCCCCCCGCCCGGCGGGGGGGGGGGGGGGGGGGCCCCCGCCCCCCCGGGGCCCCCCGCGGGGCCGCCCCCACGGCCCCGATCCACTGCGGTTCCTCGGCGCGGGACAGGCGCAGGAACAGGTCAGGCGTGACCTCCCAGACGGGGACGCGCTTTTGTTCCAGTTGACGGCGCAGGCGCAGCCCGAACGGGTGCTCCAGCGTCTTGGGGACGACCAGGACGGCCTCGATCTGGGCGTCCTGCGCGACGGCCTGGCCGACGAAGCGCAGGCCCTCGGCGAAGAACGTCCCGGTCCGGTCGCGCACGGCCCGCTGGCCCAGGGCGCGGACGGACTGGAGGCGGGCGTCGTCCCAGGTCTTGACGCGCGGCAAGGGGGAAAAAAGGTGTGTCATGGGGAAAGCGGGGCGGTCTCAGCGCCCCTGGGCGTGGCAGCCCACCGGAGGAAGGCAAACAAAAAGCCGGCCCGGTGCCACAGGAGGCAGGGGTCGGCGCGAGTCGTGCGGACGGGTCGGCGTGAGGTCGAGAATTAGGTTCGTCAGCGCGGGATGGGTCAACACTCCTTTCTGCGACTCGGGCGGAGGCGGTCGCGGCCTCGGAAGGTGCATAGATTATAGCGCGTGGCGGCGGGGAACGTCAAGGCCCCCGGACCGAAATCCGGGGCGCCTTCCTTCGGCTCTACTTGGCCGCCTTGGTCTGCCGGCGGCGCATGTCGGGGTTCAGCTCGCGCTTCCTCATGCGGATGTTCTTGGGGGTGACTTCCACCAGCTCATCCGGGCCGATGTACTCGATGGCGCGGTCCAGGGACATCACGGTCGGCGGGGCCAGGCGCATGAAGGTCTCCTTGTTGGACTCGCGCATGGACGTCAGGTGCTTCTTGCGGCAGACGTTGACCTCTAGGTCGGTGTCGCGGGCGTTCTTGCCCACGATCATGCCCTCGTAGACCTCGACGTTGTGCGGGATGAACAGGATGCCGCGCTCCTCGGCGGCGGCCAAGCCGAACGTCGTCGTGATCCCCGACTCGCTCGCCAGCAGGCTGCCGTTGCGCTCGGTCGTCATCTCGCCCGTGTAGGGGATGTAGCCCGCGAACAGCGAGTTTAGGACGCCCGTGCCGCGCGTCTCGGTCAGGAACTGGCCGCGGAAGCCCAGCAGGCCGCGCGTCGGCACCTTGAAGCGCAGGTACATGTGGCCGTCGCCCGGCGTCTTCATGTCCAGCATCTCGCCGCGCCGCCGGCCCAATTGCTCGATCACGACGCCGCTGTATTCCTCGGCGACGTCGATCTCCACCTCCTCCAGCGGCTCCATGCGGACGCCGTCCTCCTCGTGGAAGATGACCTCGGGCTGCGAGACCTGAAGCTCGTACCCCTCGCGGCGCATGGTCTCGATCAGCACGGCGAGATGAAGCTCGCCCCGGCCCGAGACGCTGAACTGGTCCGCCGAGTCGGTGTCCTCGACGCGCAGGGCGACGTTGGTCTGGAGTTCCTTCATCAGCCGCCCGCGCAGGTTCCGCGAGGTCGAGTACTGGCCCTCGCGCCCGGTCAGCGGGGACGTGTTGACGCCGAAGGTCATCCGCAGGGTCGGCTCGTCCACCTTCATCAGCGGCAGGGCCACGGGGTTGTCGCGGGAGGCGATGGTCTCGCCGATGTTGACGTCGGGCAGGCCCGAGATGGCGACGATCTCGCCGGCCTCGGCCTGCTCGACCTCGACGCGGTTCAGGCCCTGGTAGATGAAGACCTGGGCCAGCTTGCCGGGGACAAGGACGCCCTCGCGGTTGATGACGGTGATGTTCTGGGCGCTCTTGACCGTGCCGGCGTTGACCCGCCCGATGGCGATGCGGCCTTTATAATCGTCATAGTCCAGCGTGGTGGCCCGGAGCTGCAAGGGCGCGTCCGGGTCGCCCGTCGGCGGCGGGATGTGGCTGACGATGGTCTGGAAGAGCGGCAGCAGGTCCGTGCCGGGCGTGGCGGGGTCCAGCGTCGCCGTGCCTTGCAGGGCGATGGCGTAGACGATGGGGAAGTCGAGCTGTTCCTCGGTCGCGCCCAGGGCGGCGAACAGGTCGAAGGTCTGGTCCACCACATAGTCCAGCCGAGCCATCGGCCTGTCTATCTTGTTGACGACCACCACGGCCTTGTGCCCGGCTTGCAGGGCCTTGGACAGCACGAACCGGGTCTGGGGCATCGGCCCTTCCACGGCGTCAATGAGCAGCAGGACGCCGTCCACCAGGCTCATCACGCGCTCGACCTCGCCGCCGAAGTCGGCGTGTCCGGGCGTGTCCACGATGTTGATCTTGATGTCTTCGTAGGTGATGGCCGTGTGCTTGGAGACGATGGTGATGCCGCGCTCGCGCTCCAGGTCCATCTTGTCCATGACGCGCTCGGCGACGGCCTGGTTGGCGCGGAAGACGCCGCCCTGCTTGAGCATTCCATCCACCAGAGTGGTCTTGCCGTGGTCAACGTGGGCGATAATCGCGATATTCCGCAGGTGATCCTGCGTGGGTGTTTGAGACATAGCGCTCTAGTATACCTCAAACCGCCCGACTTTCGGCTAAGGAGCGCTCGGCCCGACGTGATTGCTGTCTCCGTTCACGACGGGCTGGATCGTTTTACCAGGCGGCTCCTTCGTCCAGTGGACCGTATTGCCGTCGTTGTCCACCGTCACGGCCTCCACCGTGCCGATCACCGTGACGGTGTTGCCGTCGCCATCTACTGTCAGCCTTCGGACATCGCCCCGCAGCGTCACGGTGTTATGATCCCCGCCTACGGAGGCATCCTCATGGTGAACGTTGTAGGTGTATGTGGAGTTGTCGCCGGTGACGTGGATGCCGGGCGGAGGTGTGTGTGACGGGTGCAGAGCGCTGGATACCAGGCCCATCCCCCCGCCGCACCAAAACAGAATCCAGAGCCAGCCCTTCATGTCGCGCCAGCCGCGCCCCAGGCGACGCCATCCGCGCGCCCGGCGCTGGACGTCCTGCGTCACCGGGGACGCCTGCACCGCCGGGCGGACGCGGGCGGCTTCCTCCTGGGCGGCCTGCGCCCGCTGGCGCTGCACCTGCGCCCAGACTTCTTCGGGCGTCGCTTCCAGCTTCAGTTCCGCCACCACCTGCCCAATGGGGACGGTCCCGGCGAGGCGACGTGCGGCCTCATCCTTGCTGGCTTCCAGGGCATTGATCGCCTGGGCCAGTTCCTCGGACGTGACGCGGACCTGGGCGGCGGGAATTGTAGTCGGCTGTTCCTGGGGTTCATGTTCCTGCGGTTCGTGTTGCAGCATGGCGTCGGTTTCCTTGCGCGGCGGGCCTGCTTTATTATAGCACGGACGGCACAAAGAAGCCAAAAAGGCCCGGCGTTGTTCACGCCGGGCCACGCAGGGAAGAACGGGCGGGGAAACCCCGCCCCTACGCCTCCACGGCCCTCCCCTTTCCGGTCTCCGCCTGCGCCGCGCGGCTGCGCTCGTCGCGAGCGGTCCGCTTGGCCTCGTTCCAGGGGAACCGGCGGGCCTCGGTGCGCGGCGTCGGGGGCGTGCCGAAGCCGATGATGTAGGCGCGGCGCGGGACTTGAGAGCGGTTCGCGCCGGTGAAGTGCATCGTGCGCGAGTCGTGGAAGGTCGCGCCGCCCGGCGGCAGCGGGCAGGCGACGACCTGGGACTCGTCTATCGCGTCGGTCATCTCCAGGCCGTGGACGCGGGTGTCGCCGCCGATGCTCTGATGGGGCGTGATCTCCCGTTTGTGGCTGCCGGGCAGGAAGACCATGCAGCCGTTCTCCCCAGTCGCCTCCTGCAACGGCATCCAGACGCTCAGGGAGTGGTAGTCCAGATCGGGATTCCAATAGGCCTCATCCTGGTGCCACGGCGTCGGTGCGCCCACCCCGGCGGGCTTGAAGATGGCATGGTCGCCCGTGAACGTAATGCCCGGCCCCAGCAACTGCTCCGAAATGGCGCGGGCGTTGGCCTCGTACAGCGTGTCGGCCAGTTCCGGCGCGTACTTGCGCGGGCCGAGGATTTGGGGCAGGGCGGCGGGCTTGCCCTCCTCGTCCGTGCCTGCCAGGTCAAACTGGTTGCCCTCGGCGCGGCCCGCCCGTTGCTCAAAGAGGCGGTCGTAGACCCCGCGCAGGCGCTCGATCTCTTCGGGCGTCGTGATCGCGTCAATGGCGAGGAAGCCGTTCTCGTGATAGAACGCGATCTGCTCATCGGTGAGCGTGACCGTCGGCTGAATGGGCATGATTAGGTTCTCCTTGTCCTATTATGGTGGGTGAGGGCGGGGAAAGTGTTGTAGGAATTTCCGGGGAATGTACGGAATCTTCGGCAGATGCCCACAAACACATCCCCCCGCTATTCACGCCCACCCGACCTGCTGGCCGGGTTCCACGCCGACCGGCCCGACCCCGACGTGCCCGAGCTGGTCCACATCGGCGAGCAGTGGGCCTCGCGCCGGCTGCTGGTCACGGGCCACAGCCACGCCGTCTGGGAGTTCTACCTCCAGATCAGCGGCGAGAGCCGCTGGGACGCGCCCGGCGGGACCTACACGCTGACCCCCGGCGCGTTCTTCGCCGCCCCGCCCCACGTCCCGCACCGGATGCACGACCGGCCCGACGACAAGCACCACTTCTTCTTCGCCGCCATTGACCTCCTCGCCGTCCGCGCCCGGCTGCCCCCCCGGGCCCCCCCCGGGGCCCCCCCCCCCCCCGGGGTGCCCCCGCGCGCCCGGGCGCGGG
>CAXTWM010000205.1:0-9057 GCA_964247915.1 uncultured Armatimonadales bacterium
CGGCGGGCCGCATGGACGAGGCGCGCACGGACTGGCAGAAGATCACCGAGATTGATCCCGGCAGCGACGACGCCTTCCAGGCCGAGCAAAGTATCAGCCGCACGGAACCCTCCGCCGGCGTCCCCACCGCTCCTTCCGACGCCATGACGCCGGGCGTCGGCGAGCCGCGCTAGGCCAGACCCGCTCTCGTTTACGCACCACCCGCGCCGGGTAACTCCTCCTCATGCCTCCCACTTCCATCCACCCTGTCCGCATCGGGCTGATCGGCCCGCGCGGCTTCGGCGCGTTCTGCACCGGCGCGTACCACGAGAGGGGCGATGCCCGCGTCGTCGCCTTCGCCGGGCGCGACGCCGCCAACCTATCCACGCTGGCGTCCCAGTACGATGTGCCGCGCACTTACACGGACTGGCGCGAGATGCTGCGCGACTCCGAGATTGAGGCTGTTCACATCGTCACGCCCCCGGACCGGCACGCCGAGATGGCCGTCGAGGCGCTTCAGGCGGGCAAGCACGTCTTTGTGGAAAAGCCGCTGGCGACTACGGAGGCGGACGCGCAGGCCATTTTAGAGGCCGCGCATCAGTCGGGCAGATTGGCCGGCATCAACTATGTGATGCGCTACGACCCACTGTACCAGGCCGTGCTTTCCATCGCTCGCGTGGGCTGGCTCGGCCCGCTCACGCACGTCGGCTTCGAGAACTATGCGTCCGACGAGGGGCTGGGCGACGACCACTGGTTCTGGGACCCGGTCGCCTCCGGGGGCATCTTCGTGGAACACGGCGTCCACTTCTTCGACATCGTCGGGGCCATTGTGGGCAGTCCCGCCCGCGACGTGTCGGGCCGGACATGGACGCGCGGCGATGGCACGGGCAAACAAGACCGGGTACATGCCCTGGTGACGTATGCCACCGGCGTCGAGGCGTCCTTCTATCACGCCTTCAACCGCCCCGGCGCTTTGGAGCGGCAGACGGCGCACTTCGCCTTTGAGCGGGGGCACGTCACCCTGGGCGGCTGGATACCGACCACTTTGGATCTGACGGCGATCGTGGACGACGCGGGCCGGGCCGGGCTGGCGACCGTTCTTCCCGTCGAGGTCGTCGCCGGGGACGACACGCCCCCGGCGGTCCGGGGCAACGGCAAATCCTATGCCGTCACGGCCCGCGTTCGCGCCCATCAAAGTCTGGGCGGGCCGACGCCGGTCTACCGGCGGGCCGTGCAGGACGCGATGGCCGACTTCGCCCGCGCCGTCCGCGACCCGTCCCACGCCCCCCTGGTGACGGCGGACGACGGCGCGGCCAGCCTGCGCGTGGCGCTGGCGGCGCGGGAGTCGGCCCCCTAGGGGAACTTCCTCCCGGCGCGGCTTGTATCCCGAAGCAAAGAAGCACACCAACCAAAGAGGCATATCCTAATGGCGGAAGAAACCTATGACGCGATCATCCTCGGCACGGGCCAGTCCGGCGACCCGCTGGCGCGCGCCCTGGCGAAAGCGGGCCGGCGCGTCGCCATCATCGAGCGCGACGCCGTGGGCGGGACCTGCATCAACCGGGGGTGTACGCCCACCAAGACCATGATCGCCAGCGCCCGCGTCGCCTGCCTCGCGCGCCGGGCGGCGGACTATGGCGTCGGGACGGGACCGGTCACGGTGGACATGGGCAAAGTGCGGCAGCGGAAGCGGGACATCGTCACGGACTTCCGCGAGGGCGACGAGACGCGCCTGAAGGAGACGGACGGCATTGACTTGATCTACGGCGAGGGGCGCTTCACCGGGCCGAAGACCGTGGAAGTCGCGCCCAACGGCGGCGGTCCGGCGCGGGCGCTGACCGCGCCGCAGATGTTCATCAACACGGGCGCGCGGCCCGCCGTCCCCAAGATCGAGGGCCTGGACGCCGTGCCCTATTTAGACTCCACCACGGTCATGGAACTGGACGCCGTGCCCGAGCATCTGGTCATCCTGGGCGGCAGCTACATCGCGCTCGAATTCGGCCAGATGTTCCGCCGCTTCGGCAGCCGCGTCACGGTCATCGAGAAGTCGGAGCACCTGCTGGGGCACGAGGATGAGGACGTGGCCGAAGGGATGGCGCACATCCTGGGCGAAGACGGTCTGGAACTGCTGCTCGGCGCGCAGGCGACGCGGGCGGAGCAGATGCCTGGGGGCGTGACGCTGACGGTGCGAACGGCGGACGGCACGCGGACGGTTTCCGGCTCGCACCTGCTGGTCGCCGTGGGGCGGACGCCGAATACCGACGTCTTGAACCTTGCGGCGGCGGGGGTGGAGACGGATGAGGCGGGCCACGTCAAGGCGAACGAAAAGCTGGAAACGAGCGCGCCGGGCGTCTGGGCACTGGGGGACGTTAAGGGCGGCCCGCAGTTCACGCACATCTCCTATGACGACTTTCGGATATTGCAGGCGAACCTTTTGCACGGCGGCAGCCGGACGACGGCGGACCGGCCTGTCCCCTACACCGTCTTCACCGACCCGCAGCTGGGCCGCGTCGGCATGACCGAAGCCGATGCCAGAAAATCCGGCAGGAATATCAAGGTCGCGAAGCTGCCGATGAGCGAGGTCGCCCGCGCTATCGAGACGGACGAGACGCGCGGGTTTATGAAGGCGGTGGTGGACGCCGACACCCATCAGATTCTGGGGGCCGCGATCCTGGGCGTGGAGGGCGGCGAGGTCATGGCCGTGCTGGAGGTCGCCATGATGGGGCATCTGCCCTACACGGCCCTGCGGGACGCGACCCTGGCGCACCCGACGTTAGCCGAGTCGCTGAACAACCTTTTTCTGACGCTGGATGAGTAGGCCGGGCGCGGGAACCGGCACTGGAAAGTACCCGGCACTGGAAGTGCCGGTCTACCCCCGTGGAAGTGCCTCCGGCACTGAGGACAGGCTCACGGTCACTGTTCCTTAGTCGCGGAGCGACTTTCACGGGGGGTAGCCCGGCCCTTCAGGGCCGGGTACTTTTCTCCCGCGCCGGTTTCCGCTCCCCGCCGCTCCGGTTTCCTGCCGCTCCCTACCCCTTCCGGCGCTTCCTGGCCCCGACCGCCAGGCCGCCCAAGCCCAACGTCAGCAACAGGGCAAAGGAGACCGTCGTGGAGGCTTCGGGCACGGGGGCAGATTGATTGAGCACCAGGGAAAGGTTGTCCGCGTAGCCGTCGTTGTAATCGCCGTCTATGCGTGTCATTTGCAGGGTCACGTTCACCGACTGCGCCCCCACCGGAACCGTGCCGTCAAGCGAGCGGAACAGCAGACCCGTCGCGTTGTTCCGGTCGGTCGCCGTCACCGGGCCGATCTGCGCGGCGCCCAGGACGTTGTTGGCCCCGCCGAGGAAGCTGAGGGAGAGGATCGCGTTGTCACGCTGACCAACAAAGCCGCCCAGGAACGCGGACAGCGTGAACGTGGCGTTCCCGGCGTTGATGACATTGGCTTCGGGCAGCAGGTTGATGAGCTGGGCGGCACTGGACGAAGCGCTACTCGGCCCGCCCGCAAAAAAGTTGCTGCCTCTGTTTGTGGGGCCGGGATCGGTCGCTGTGGGGAAGCCGCCACCGGCGCCATACTGGACGACCGTAAAGTTGCCGGTGGTGGTGAAGCCGGGGACAGGCTCGATGTCGTTGCCGGAGGCGGAGCCGGGGCCGGATTCGGCGTTGCCGTTGACGATGAGGTTGGAGCCGAACTGGGCGCGCGCTGGGGAAAGCCCGGCGAGGCCCAGCGCCGCCAGGAGGGAAGCGGCGAGCGTCACTGTCTTGAATGCGGCAGGATGTGAGGTGTGCATGGATGGGGGTCCTTTCTGAGACAGTTCATTGTACAAGGTCAGCGTTAATGTACCGTTAAATGAGTGTGGGTTGGCACACAACTAGGCAAAAAAACCGGCATGATTCTCAGGTTATTCGCTTCGATCTGTGGTGTCAGGGGCTGCCGCGCATTGAAGTACGAGTAATAACTGGCCCTGGCAGACCTGGAGGGCTTCCAGGGCCGGTTATTGCGCCGCTTCCCGTGCAGGAATCCCCCCACCCTCTGTCGAACCTCCCGCCAAGACCTTCCCAGGAGCATTCCCACAGGAGAAGCATAGGAGCATCCCATTGGCCCAAGTCACCCTCAGCCACCTTGTCAAGCGCTTCGACAAGACGGTCGCCGTTGACGACCTCAACCTCGACATCAACGACCGCGAGTTCATGGTCCTCGTCGGCCCGTCGGGCTGCGGCAAGACCACCGCGCTTCGGATGATCGCCGGACTCGAAGAGGTCTCCGACGGGGACATCCGAATCGGCGAGCGCGTCGTCAACACCGTCTCGCCCAAAGACCGCGACATCGCGATGGTCTTCCAGAACTACGCGCTCTACCCCCACATGAGCGTCTACGACAACATGGCCTTCGGGCTGAAGCTCCGCAAGGTGCCCAAGCCCGACATTGACCGGCGCGTCAAAGAGGCCGCCGGGCTGCTCGGGATCGAGGCCCTGCTGCAAAGAAGGCCCGGCCAGCTCTCGGGCGGCCAGCGCCAGCGGGTCGCGCTGGGGCGGGCCATCGTGCGCGAGCCGCAGGTGTTCCTGATGGACGAGCCGCTGTCTAACCTGGATGCCAAGCTGCGCGTCCAGACGCGGGCCGAGTTGATCAAGTTGCACCGCCGCCTGGGGATCACGACGATCTACGTCACGCACGACCAGGTGGAGGCGATGACGATGGGGGACCGGATCGCGGTCATGTCGGGCGGCAAGCTCCAGCAGTGCGCGCCGCCGATGGAGATCTTCCAGCACCCGGTCAACATGTTCGTGGCGGGCTTTATCGGGACGCCCTCGATGAACTTCCTGAAGGCCACCTTGAAGAAGGAGGGCGGGCAGTACGTCGTGGACGGCGGTTCCTTCACCGTCTCCGCCCCGCCCGCGCCGACGGAGCGGCTGGAGCCTTATGTGAGCAGGCCGGTCATCTTCGGGGTGCGCCCCTCGGACATCTTTGACAAGTCGCTCCGAAACCCCATTGAAGCCACGACGGGGAACGTGGTGCGGACGCTGGTGGACGTGTCGGAGCCAATGGGGGACATCATCACGCTGTACCTGACGGCCGGGCCGCACTCGCTGGTGGCGACCATTGACGCCGAAACGGGGGCGAAGGACGGGCAGGCGCTGGACGTGGTCCTGGACCTGGCGAAGACGCACCTGTTCGACCCCGAGACGGAACAGGCCGTTTGCTGAAACGGACCGGCACCGGGTAACATAGCTTCCGACCAGAGGACACACAAGGAGACAGGACGACATGACCGCTTCGACGACCAGACGGATTCTCGCCGGGGGTGCGCTGCTGATGGCGCTCGCCGCCGTTGACGGCGCCGCCGCCCGCGCGCAGGCACCGGGGGACACGCCGCCCGCACCGACCACGCCCGCCGCACCGACGACACCGACGACCGACCCGAACGCCCCGGCCTCGCCAGGGACCACGCCGCCTGTGGATACCACGACGACCACGCCGAGCGGCAACAACCCGGCCTCGTCCAGCCCCAAGCGGCGCACCCGGTTCCGCATCGGGCCAGAGGTGGGCGTCTACCTGCCCACCTCGTCCAAGGCGCGCGACCAGTTCGGCAGCACCTGGCTGACCGTGGGGCTGGGAATCGGCAGCATCGGCCGGATCACCCCGCAGGGGCAGACGTCGTTCGACCTGCAAATCTTGTACCAATCCAAGAACGGCAACCACGCCTTCCTCGCGCCGGTGGGCATCGGGTATCGCGTGGCGGTCAGCCAGAGCGGCACGAACACGCTCTACGTCGGCGCGACGGCGGACCTTTACCTGGCCGACCTGCGCTCGGGCGACTACGACGTGCATTCGGGCCTGCGGACGGGCTTCGGCGGCAGCGGACTGGTCGGCGTCAACTTCGGCGACAGCGGCTTCCTGGAGGCGCGCTACCTGGCTGTCTCGCGCATCAAGGGCTTCGACCTGAGCGGCCTGAACGTGACGGCGGGGTATCGGTTCTGAACTCGGCTATGGCCGAACCGCCAGAAGAACAGGCCGTGGGCTGAAGCCCACGGCTACTCGGATGGGCCGCCCCTTCGGGATTTTGGACAAGTCTCGGCTTTCCAGCGGCTTCCTCTGTAGCCTCGAGAGGGCGGCCTGCCCCGGCAACTTTTCCGCCCGCGCCGTGTCTACCCTTCTGAGCCACACTTTCGGGTCGGCTTTAGAGGAGACACAGATGAACAAAGCACACAGGAACAAAGCGGTATTGGGGACGGGGCTGGCCCTGGCGACGGCGGGCCTGCTGCCCGTGCCCCTCCTGGCCCAGAGCGCAGCAGCGCACGGCAGAAAGGCAGTCACCAGGGCGACGCCCGGTGCGGCGGGCGACTGGATCGGGACTCTCAGCGCGGGCGGGGCCGAACTGCGGCTCGTCCTGCATTTCACCCCGCAGCCGGGCGGCGGGCTGGCCGGGACGCTGGACAGCCTGGACCAACCCGGTTCGAATGGCCTCCCCTTCACCCTGGTCCGCCAGACCGGCGCCCAGGTTCATGCCGAGTCGGCGCCCCTCCACGCCACCTTCGATGGTACGTTGGACGGCACCGGCAAGACGATCACGGGCCACTGGTCCCAGGGCGTCCCCCTGCCGCTGTCCCTGACCCGGATGACGGCGGCGATGAAGGCCGCGCTGTTACGGAACGACCGGCCCCAGGAGCCGAAGCCGCCGTACCCGTACACCTCCGAGGGTGTGACGTTTCCCGGCGGGGCGTCCGGCGTGACACTGGCGGGGACGCTGACACTGCCGCCCGCGTCGGCAGGGGACGGGCCGTTCCCCGCCGCCGTTCTCATTTCCGGGTCGGGGCCGAACGGCCGGGACGAGACTATCCTGCGCCACAAGCTGTTCCTGGTCCTGGCCGACAGCCTGACCCGGCGCGGGGTCGCCGTCCTGCGCTACGACAAGCGCGGCATCGGCAAATCCACGGGGAGCTACGCCCAGGCCACCAGCCGGGACTTTGCCGACGACGCCGGGGCCGCCTTCGCGTACCTGAAGACCCGGCCCCGCGTCAATGCCCGGAAGATCGGATTGATCGGGCACAGCGAGGGCGGGCTGATTGCTCCGATGGTGGCGGCGAATTCGCCTGACGTGGCGTTCCTCGTCCTTCTGGCCGGGCCGGGCTACCCCGGCGAGCGGATCATCGCCGAGCAGGCCGCGCTGATCGGCAAGGCGGCAGGCGCGAGCGAGGCGGACGTGGCGAAGAGCCAGACCCTGGAAAAAAAGATGCTGGCGATTGCGGCGGACGAGACAAACCCCGCTGCGGTTCGGACGCGGGTGGAGGCGCTGATGCGTCAAAGGCTGGCATCCATCCCCCCGGCTCAGAGGAAGGCGATGGGAGACCCCACTTCGCTCATCCAGGCGCAGAGCGCGGCCCTGGCCTCGCCCTGGTTCCACTACTTCCTGACCTACGATCCCGCGCCGACGCTGAGACAGGTCCGCTGCCCCGTCCTGGCCCTGGACGGCTCCCTGGACTTGCAGGTGCCGCCTGCCGAGAACCTGGAAGCCATCGGCGCGGCCCTGAAGGCGGGTGGGGACGCGGACGTGACGACGACGGAGCTGCCGGGCCTGAACCACCTGTTCCAGACGGCCAAGACCGGCTCGCCCTCGGAGTACGGCAAGATCGAGGAGACCCTAGCCCCGGTCGTGCTCACGACGGTCGGCGACTGGATCGCGGCGAGGGAGAAATAGGCCCCGGCGCGGGAGAAAATCCCGGCCCTTCAGGCCGGGTGTCAGTGAAAGGCAACACATGGCTCTTGTTTTCGCCTGCATCGCCCCGCACGGGGGGCACCTGCTGCTGCCCGCCGACGCGCCCGGACCCGTCCCGCAATGCCGCCGCGCGATGGCGCACCTGCGCGAGTCGCTGCGGGCGGCCCGGCCCGACTGCGTCGCGGTCCTGACGCCGCACGGGGTCGGGGTGGAGGGCGCGGTCTCGCTGGGCGTCACGGCGACGGGGTACGGGGAGCTGGAGGAGGACGGGGGCAAGATCGCCGTGACCGTGAACACCGACCTGGACCTGGCCGCGTCGTGGGCCTACCTCGCCACGGAGCGCGGCGTGCCGGTCGCGCCGCTGTCCTCTTCCGAGCCGGGGGGCACGCTGCCGCTGGATTGGGGCGTGACGATCCCGCTGGCCCTGCTGACGCCCCACGAAGAGGCGCTGCCGACCGTGGTCGCCTGCCCCGCCCGCGACCTGTCGCGGGCGCAGTTGGTGGACTGGGGCGAGGCTCTGGTGGAAGCTTCGGATGAGATGGGCCGGCGGGTCGCCCTGGTCGTCAGCGCCGACCAGGGGCACGGGCACGCTGAGGACGGGCCTTACGGGTTCACGCCCGCCTCGGCGGAGTACGACGCCGCCATGCGCGCGGCCATCGAGGCGGACGACCTGCCGCGCCTGCTGGACTGGCCGCAAGACTACGCCAAGACGGCCCTGGCCGACTCGTACTGGCAGACGCTGGCGCTGATCGGGGCCGCCAAGCGTGTCCCGCTCCGCGCGCAGTTTCTGGCCTATGAGGTAGACCACTATTTCGGCCTGCTGTGCGCGGGGTTCGCGGTGGGGTGATGGATCGGGACGAAAGGCCCCGGCAGTGAGACGCCCCGGCCCCGAAGTCCCAGCCCTGAAGGGCCGGGCTATTGGAAGGGCTGCCCTCCGCATCTCGGTTATTGGAGCGGTCTGCCATTGCAGAAGGGGCGGCCCACCGGCGGAGCCGGGAATACCCCAATAAAACCTTAGACACGGCCTTCAGGCCGAATTCGTCTCAGGAGATTCTGGAGATTCTTATGCGAAACACGACCCTTGCGCTTCTATCCCTGCTCCCCTGCGCCCTGGCCCTGGCGGGCTGCGGCGGGGGGTCCCCGACCCCGAGCGGGCCGCCGCTCACCGTCGCCCCCGTGGGGAGCCTGGGGGCGCACAACATCGGGCTGCAAGTGACGTCGACCGGCGCGACGGTGTCGCTGCCCTGCGGCGACGCGGGGGAGATCACGCAGCCGCTCACGCTGGACGCCCATGGGCACTTCGACGCGGCGGGGACGGTGCTGCTGGTGGCGGGGCCGCCCCGCCTGCCCCCGGCCACCCCGGTCC
>CAXTWM010000206.1:0-8995 GCA_964247915.1 uncultured Armatimonadales bacterium
GGCATCTTCAAGATCGGGGGCGGTCCGCAGCGAGTCCAGCCGGGCGACGAGGGCGGGGATGTTTTTGCCCGCCGCGCCCCCGTCCGACCCTGAAAGGGCGACCGAGTCCACCTGCGCCGCCAGGGCGTCCAGGCAGTCCAGCAGGGCGTTGACGATCGGCGTCGTGACCTGGAGCTGGTCCAGCCGTAAGGCATCGAGGATGTTCTCCATCTCGTGCGTCAGGTCGCCGATGGCGAGAAAGCCCATCGCGCGGCTGGAGCCTTTGAGCGTGTGGGCCGCGCGGAACAGCGTTTGCAGCATCTCCGGCGTGTGGTTGCCGCGCTCCATCTCCAGGACGTTCGTTTCCAGAAGGGCGAGCTGTTCGCGGCCCTCATCCAGAAAAACGTCCCGATATTGGGACATGTCTGAGTCGGTCATCCTGGGTTTCCCGTGTCTTCCTTTTGGCAGGCCCGCGTGATGGCCGGGGCGAGGGCGGGCAGCGGCAGCAGGCCGCCGACCGCCCCGATCTCGGCGGCGGCTTTGGGCATCCCGTAGACGACGCAGGTCGTCTCGTCCTCGGCCAGCGTCTGACCGCCCCGGTCCGAAACCATCCTCAAGCCGCGCGCGCCGTCGCGGCCCATGCCGGTCAGCAGGACCGCGAGCAGGCGCGGGCCGTACAGCGGGGCGAGCGAGGCCAGCGTGACGTCCACGGAGGGCCGGACGCCGTGGACGGGCGGGTCGTCCGTCAGATGCGCCACGCCGCCCGCCCTGAACTGCAAGTGGCGGCCCCCCGGCGCGACCAAGACCAGGCCGGGCCGCAGCCGGTCCCCCTCGGCGGCCTCGCGCACCTCGAACGGCGAGGTCTGCTCCAGGCGGCGCGCGAGCGAGGCCGTGAAGCCCGTCGGCATGTGCTGGACGATGACGACCGGGACGCCCAGGCCGGCGGGCAGGGCGGGCACCAGCGTTTGCAGGGCGCGCGGCCCGCCGGTGGACGCGCCGATGACCAGGACGGCGGAACCCCTCCCGGCTTGCTCACGCTCGCCGCCCTCCCCTGTTAGGGAAGAACTGAGAGAAGAAGCAACAGGCCGCACGGTTTCCGAAAGCCCTTCCTTAACAGGGGAGGGTGGCGAGCTTGCGAGCCGGGAGGGGTCTGCCCCCGCCGCCGCCTTGACTTTGGCGATCATCTCCCCGGCGACCTTCTCGATGTCCAGCGAGATCGCCCCGGACGGCTTGCCGACGAAGTCCACCGCGCCCATCTCCAGGCAGCGCAGGGTGGCGTCCGCCCCCGCCTGGGTCAAGGACGACAGCATCAGGACCGGAGTCGGGCGGCGGCGCATGATCTCCGCCAGCGCGCCGAAGCCGTCCAGGACCGGCATCTCGACATCCAGGGTGATGACGTCCGGCCTGAGCGAGTCCAGCTTGGCGAGCGCGTCCGCCCCGTCGCGGGCCTGGCCCACGACGCACAGGGCGGGGTCGCGCGCCAGGATCTCCGTGACCATCTTACGCATGAACGCCGAGTCGTCCACCACGAGGACGCGGAGCGGGGGGGGAAGGTGTGAGGGGGGCATAAGGAGCTTCTTCGTTAAGCGGGGACCGGGTCGGCCGCGGCCGCCTCGACCGGGGCCAGCGTCTGGGCGATGTCCAGCAGCAGGAGCAGGCGCTCCCCGGCGTCCGGGCCGTCCTCCCTGCGCTGGCCGCCCGGCACGCGGCCGATGCCCGTCAGGCAGCGGCCCTCGGCCGCACCGAGCAGGGCGGAAGGCGGCTCGACGGCGTGTGCCGGCAGCCGCAGGACTTCCGAGACCGAGTCCACGATCAGCCCGGCCGTCAGCTCCCCCGCTTCCACGATCACGATCCGCGCCGTCTTCTGCCCGTCGGCGGCCAGCGGCGCCAGCCCGAAGCGAGTCCGCAGGTCCAGGACCGGCAGGATGCGGCCCCGCAGGTTCATCACGCCTTTGACGGCGGGGGGGACGTTCGGCAGGGGCGTGATCGGCTGGGGCGTGAGGACGGTGTGGACGTGGGCGATGTCCACGCCGTAGATCTCATCGCCCAGGTGCAGCGCGACGACCTGCCGCTCGGCCCCGGTCGTTTCGGAGGCCGGGTTGTCCAAAAGTGCTGTTGCCATGCTTTCTCCCTCGTGCTCTCTGTTCAGGCCACTCGGCGCAGGGTCAAGACCGCTGGGCCGCCGGATGCGGCGTCCTCCGCGGCGTCGTACTCCGAGGCCCCGCTCGCCCGGAACCGGGCCACCAGGCCGGAGAGCGCCTGGGACACCCCCGAGAGCGCGTCCGCCGAGGCCACCAGTTCGTCCACGGCGGCGCCCTGCTGGGCGGTCGTCCCGGCCACGGTCCGCACCGACGCGGACACCTGCTCCGCCGAGGCCGACATCTCCTCGGCCGCCGCGCTGCTTTCCTCCACCACGGCGGCCACCTCGGAGATCGTCTGCGAGACCTCCTGGGCGGCGGCGTTCATCTCCCCCGAGGCGGCGTTCAGGGCCAGCAGGTTGGTCTGGCCAGCGATCTCGTCAATGGTCTGGACGATGCCGCCGATCTGGGCCGAGGTCGCCCCCAGCGAGTGGATGACCTGGGCGGCCTGGGTGACGGACTGCTGGATGCGCCCCATCCCCGCCACCGTCTGCTCCACCGCCTGGGTGCCCGCCGTCGCCGCCTCGGTCGCCTGGGCCGTGGCCCGCGTGGCGGCCTCAGCATCGCGGGTGACGCTCTGGACGGCGGCCACCAGGCCCCGGACCTGTTCGGCCCCCTCGGCGATGGAGGCCGCCTGGCTGGCGCTGCCCTGGGCGATCTCGCCCGCCCCTTTGGCGGACTGCTCGGACGCCTGGGCCACCTCCTGCATGGAGGCGCCGATCCCCTCGGTGGTCGCCCCGATCTGCTGGGACGTGCCGGCTAGCGCGTCCGCCGCGCCGCTGACCTGGGCGGCGGACGCCTGCATCTGGAGGACGAGGGCGCTTAGGCCGGCCTGGGACTGACGGAAGGAGGCAATGGTGGTCTTCACCCGCGCCAGGATCGTGTTGAACGTTCGTGCCACATCCCCGAACTCGTCCCCGATATTGGTCGGCAGCGGCTCCGTTCCCGTCGCGATCTCCGCCGTCAGGTCGCCCCGCTCCAGCGCCTCCACGGCGCGGGTCAGGTTGGTGACACAGATAGCGTCCAGCATCTTCATCCGCTCGGACAACTGCGCCAGGGTCGAGGTCATGTAGCGCGTGGTGACGACCGCGATGAGCGTGCCGAGCAGGACCGCCAGGGCCAGCAGGGAGAGGACGGCGGAGCGCTCGGAGACGTAGGCCTGGTCGGCCTCCGCGCGGAGGCGGGCGCTCCGGCGCTCGTTCCAGCCCAGCATGGCGTCGAGCTGGTCATACATGTGCAGCGAGATGTCGCGCATCGTGTCGTTGAGCAGGGCCTTCTCCCGCGCGGAGTCGGCGCGGCGCAGGGCGGGCATCAGTTCCCGGTCGTGCAGCGCCAGGTACTGCGCCCAGGACGCTTTCAGCGCCTCGATGTTGGCGCGGTCCTCCGGCACGGAAACGCCGGCCTCATAGGCCGCCAGCCCCTCCCGCGCCTGGTCGCGCATCTCGGCGAGGCGGGCCGCGTCCTTGGCGAACTTCGCGGGGTCGTTGTTGAGGGCCGCCCGGTACTCGGTGATGCGGAACTGGCGCATCGGGCCGCTGAAGGTCACGAGCGCCCGCATGCCCCGGCTGGTGCCGGCGTCGAGCAGCCCCGCCTTCCGGTTCATCTGCGCCATGCGCGAGATCGCGACCGCGCCGACGAGCAGCGTGAGCGCGAGGCAGAGGCCGAAGCCGAGCGCGAGCTTGCGCGCGGTCTTGAGGTTGTAAAACCAGTTCATCCAGGTCATCGGGCTTCCTCGGGGGTATGGCCTTGCGGCGTCACTTCCGGCCTTGCAGGCCGATGGTGATGGAGAGCGCCCCCTGGGCCAGTGTCAGCGGGAGGACGATGGCGGGGATCGAGATGGTGCTGATCTTGACGTTCGTGCCGCGCATGATGGTCGGCGGCGTGATGTCGCAGATCCAGCCGGCTTCGGAGAGGTGCAGCATGGCGTTGCCGCTGATCATGTTGCCCAGCTCGCCGATGGCGCTGGCGGCCAGGGCGTCGAAGCTCTTGATCGGCTGCCCCAGCATGGCCGAGGCGATCCGGTCCGCCGTCGTCAGCGACATGCCGTAGATGACCTGCCCCTGCACCTGGCCCGTTACGCCGCAGACGACGTTGCACTGCTGGCTCGTGAAGACCGTCGGCTGCGCCGCCAGCTCGCCCTTGACGGGGGCGGCCCCCAGCACCATCTCCAGCACGGAGAACGAGGCCTGGACGAACGGGTTGATGTATTCCGCCTTCATGTCTGCCCTTTCTAGGCCAGTCTCAGCCGATCTGCTTCTGGATGCGGCCCAGGATGTCGTCGGGCTTGAAGGGCTTGACGACGAAGTCCTTGGCGCCCGCCTGGAGTGCCTCCACGACCATGTTCTTCTGGCCCATCGCTGTACACATGATCACCTTGGCGTTCGGGTCGCTCGCCCGGATGGCCCGCGTCGCCGCGATGCCGTCCATGACGGGCATGGTGATGTCCATCAGCACCAGGTCGGGCCGGCAGGCCGCGTACTTCTCCACCGCGTCCTGACCGTTGACGGCCTCGCCGACCACCTCGTAGCCGCCGGCGGTGAGCATGTTCTTCAGGGTGACGCGCATGAACAGCGCATCATCGGTGATCAGGATTTTTTTTGGCATAACTACGCGCTCCTTCCCCCTTATATCGGCAGGCCGGGCGCGATCTTGCAGGGGGAGTCTTAGGGGGAGCGCCAGCATTTCCGCCGGGGCACACGACAAAACGCTCCGCCGTTCCTGTCAGGGAACCGTCGGGGCGCTTTGTTTAACGGCGGCAGAGGCTTATCCCGAAAATGGCGGAGGTTTGGAACCGGCGCGGCGGACTGCGAGGGCAGTTTCACGTTCTGGGCGAAATGCAATCCTATCCGTGTTCATGGGCCTGTGTCACCGCCGGCTCACCGGGTAGGCGGCCAGCAGTTTCTTCAATTCCGTTTCCGTGATGGGCATCAGGCCGCAGTGCTTGGAGCCTTCCGGCGTCGTCACGGCGACCTTGGTGAACGTGAGGAAGTCCGTGGTTTCCCAGGCTTCCATCGGGGCGTGGAACGGGTCGCCGTAGACATACCAACGGTTCTGGCCGATGAGCTTCAGGATTTCGGGGCCTTCGATGGGCTGGGTCGCGTCAGGCAGCACGTCTTTCCCCAGGCCGTCTTTGGCGAAGCTGTCCATTCTGAGGTTGAGGCTGCGCGACGTGGACAGCCGGTTGCCCAGCATGTCCGCGACGCTGCCGGGCTTGTGGAAGGCGTAATAGGTGCCGTCATGCTCCACCACGTCAAAGTCAATGTCGTCGCGCCCGATGTCGTAGAGGACGGCGGACCGCTCCGGGGTGATGTCCGACCAGTCTTTTGTCGTCACATAAAAGATGGCGTTGTGCCCCTGATGCTCGGAGGCCCAGAAGACGTAGAAGAGGTCTTCCGACGGCACATAAAAGAACTCCGGCGCCCACGCCCGCTTCCGCTCCGGGGGCACGACCCGGATCGGCCCGCCCCGCCAGTGGATCAGGTCGGGGGACTGCCAGTGATAGATCTCAGGGTTATCCCAGGCTTTGGTGTGTACCAGGTGGAACACGCCCTTGACCCGGTTGAGGAACGGGTCGCGCAGGTCGCCGCCGGTGTCCAGAACGGGCCGGCCCGCGTTCAGCGCCGTCCAGTGCCGGGCGTCGCGGCTGTAGGCATAAAACAGCTTCTGCTCCGGCCCGAAGTAGGCCATCAGGTAAGCCGTATAGTGACCCTCGTCCACTTTCTTCGCCCTCGGCGCTCCGTCCGCGTGTCCTCCCGGCAAGGCCATACCCAGAGCGGCCAGCAGAGAGAGAATAATAGGCAACAGCAGTCTCATAAATTCTCCCTTTGAATCTGCCGGTAACCGTACTGGGCAAGAATCCTGAGCACTTGCTCTCTTTTGCGTGGGAGAATGATGTCTGAGAGGCCCTCTTGCCTATCATTCTGAATGGTCAATCCCGCGCCAGCTTTCAGCAGTAGCTCGCAAATCTCAGCATAACCATAACGTGCAGCCTTGAACAAGGCTGTTTCCTGTGCCTCATCTCGCGCGTTCACCTCCGCACCGCGCCCCACAAGCAGGGTGACCATCTCTTGATAACCCAGGCCCGCCGCCTGAATCAGCGGCGTCTCCCCGCTCATGTCGCGCGTGTTGATGTCGGCCCCGGCGTCCAGAAGGAACCGCGCCGCCTCCAAGTAGTTCTCAATGACGACATCGGCCAGCGCCGTTTCCCCACTGCCGCTGGCATCGGTAAGCAAGGCGGGGTTCTTTAGTGCCATATGCCGCGCAAGCGGCTGGTCGAAGACGGCGGCATGAATGAACTCGCGCAGGGTCGGCTCCCGCGCCTTTTGTATGGCTTTTGCCATAGTACAACCCTGCGCCCCGAACGCTTAGATGACCGTAACGCCATTCCGGTTCAATCTGGTATTGCCATGCGTGTAGGCTACTGGCTTCAAGTTGACCATGATTACATCGTAACGCTGCATCCCCGTTCCTGTTTTCACCGTTGGGATGAGTTCCTTGATCTGGCCCGTTGCCTGCTCCTGATGTACCTTGCAGATGACTATGACGGCATCACCGGGCGACAAGCGACTAAACAGGCCACGGCTGATGGCATAGCCGTCGCCTCTGCCGGTCGCTAACGTCTGGCTGAAACTCTGCTTCTGGTTCTGCTGTACTTGTGAGTGCGGCGCATGGATGACGAGAGTGGGCATGTTCAGTCCTTCTCCGGCAGGGAATACACGGCTTTTCGGCTGACGTTTCTCAGGCCACTTTCTCCAGTTCGCTCATTCCCGCGCGGTGATGATCGGCTGCTGTCTCTTGGTCCAGCCTGGACGCAAACTCTCGCGCCTCTGCTAAGACTCGCCTGATCTCATTGAGCGGCCCCGCTGAAGTCGTCGGCAGGAGGACGGCATCCGTCCCCTGCGCGTGGCGGCGCAACCCTTCCAGCGTGTCCGCCCACTTTGCGGCGTAATCTAATGAAGCGGCTAGCTCTTGTGCGTCGTAAATCATAGGAAGCATAGCCTCGCCGCGGGTTGAAACCCGAGGCTTTATTGGAGTGAGGCTGAGAAAAAACCGCCGCCCAGGGGACATGAAAAAAGGTCATACGCCGCAAGGCGTCTTTTCTCGCGTCCCCTGGACGCTGGGTAATTCGAGCCTCGGGTTTCAACCCGTGGCAAGCGTTGCGTCACGTCATCTGCCTGAAACCGGCCCCCCCCGTCGGGGAGGGGCGGGGTTAAGTTACTTGTACCCCGGCAGGTACTCGGCCTCGGCGTCGAACAACTCTAAGGTCATGGCCTTGATCTCGGCGGGGGAGCAGCAGGCCGCCGTCAGGGGGTCCAGCATCAGGGCGTGGATGGCGGCCTCCTTGCTGCGCTCGATGGCCGCCGTTGCGCCCAGGTCGTACATCCGCATGTTCCAGTCGCACAGGGCGGCCATCTGCGGCGGCAGCGCCCCGTAGCGGGTGGGGTTGATGCCGTTGGCGTCGATCATGCAGGCGACCTCCACCACGCCGTCGGCGGGCAGGTTGGAGATCAAGGTCCCCGACCCGTCGCCGTTCGAGTTCAGGACGTTGCCGTGGATGCGGTGCGGGACGTCCTTTTCGCGCGCCTCGATGATCCACGAGCCGTACTCCCACGACCGCTTCTGTTCCAGGCCGATCTCGCCGCTGAGCATCTTCAGCCGGTTCTCGTCGGCGCTCCGGCGCCAGTTGGGCCAGTTGTCGGCGTAGAACGAGGTCGTGCCGTCGTAGCCGTTCCGGGTGTAGCGCTCGATCAGCTCGGGCCGCTTGCGGTAATACGGCAGGTACTCAGACAGGTGGCCGGACGACTCGGTGATGAACGCGCCGAAGTGCAGCATCATGTCCTTGCGGACGATGTCCGAGTCCTCGCGGCCCTCGCCCGTTCCGTACACATCGTTCTGGGCCTTCTCCATGAGAAGGGGGTACAGGCTCTGGCCCCCGTGCTCCAATTTGGTGAACCAGGCCAGGTGGTTGATGCCCGCGCACTCCCAGACCATCTCGTCGTAGGGGACGCCGGCCCGGCCCGCCAGCAGGTGCCCCGTGCCCTGGACGGAGTGGCACAGGCCGACGACCGGCATAAAGGATGTTCGGGCCGCCGCCAGGCACATCATGGACATGGGGTTGGTGTAGTTCAGGACGATGGCCTGCGGGCACAGCCGCTCGGCGTCCTTTAAAATGTCCAGCCAGACCGGGATCGTCCGCAGGGACTTGAACAGTCCGCCCGGCCCGACCGTGTCCCCGATGCACTGGGAGACGCCGTATTTGAGGGGGATGTCGTTGTCGAAACGCACCGTGCCCGTGCCGCTGACCTCGACGCAGATGATGATGTAATCCGTCCCGGCCAGCACCTCCGTCCGGTCGGTCGAGGACTCGACCTTCCAGTTCGTCTTGCCCTGGAACTGGATCACCTTCTGGATCAATTTGTGCATCGTGCCCAGGCGGTTCGTGTCAATGTCCACCAGCGCGACCGTGCCGCCCTGCTCGCCGGGGATTTGCAGGATGTCCCGGACGAGGGTGGGGGTGAACCCGGACCCCGCGCCCATGACCGTGACCTTGATGGGCCGGCGCATCCGCCCCGGCAGCCCCTTCTCCTCCGCCGACTTCGAGTGGGCGATGTGCCCCGACTGCTCCTCCTCCACCACGTCGGGCGTCGCGCCCTGTTCCAGTTCGGTGTCTTCGGCTCCGGCCTCGATCTTCTTTTCCAGCGTTGCGGTCATCGCAAAAGCTCCTTGTCGTGAATACAGCGTTCTCCCCTGTCTTTCGCGACGGGGGGCGGCGAGTCCTGCATGAACGCAGGGTATACTCCGACATGCAAACACTGGCGGGAAGGATCGCCGTCGTGACCGGCGCGAGCCGGGGCGTCGGCCGGGGCGTTGCCCTGGGG
>CAXTWM010000207.1:0-8930 GCA_964247915.1 uncultured Armatimonadales bacterium
ATCGTGTCGGGCGTCTGCGGGGCGGGCGGGGGCGTGCTGCCGTCGCCGAGGGCGGCCAGCGCATCGGGGCTGGGCAGGCTGTGGTACGCCACCAGGAACGTCTCGCCGCCCACCGTCACAGTCTCGCCGTGCGTGTAGTACAGGTCGAGCTTGGAGGCCTGGGCACGCGAGCCGAGCGTGATCAAACTGAGGAGGTCCAGGCCGGAGGACTTGGAGACAACCATCTGACGCCAGGTGCCGTCTAGGTCGCTGACCTTGATCGTCAGCGGGCGCGTCGCGCCGGACAGGGCGGGCTGAAAATCAGCAGACTGCCCCCACGCGAGGGGCGCGGGGAGGGCGAGAACGGCGCAAAGCAGGAACATCAGAAGACGGCGGGGCATGACGGAATCCTCCAGGACGGGTTGCTTGCCCGGTTATACCCCGTTTTCGGGCGCATACACGTCCGGCGCGAACGCATCCGGCGAAAACTTCAAAGCGGCCAGCAGCGCGTTCCACCGGGCGACCGGCAGGCTGCCCCCCGAGGCCTGGTCGTGGCCCTGGCCGAAGTTGCCCTCGCCGGGCGGCAGCGGCACCGAGCGCAGGAACTCCAGGACGTTGACTCCCCGCGCCCCCCGCGCGGAGAAGTTGACCCGCCCCGGCAGGTAGGCGTCGTTGGCGGCCAGGACGATGAACTTGGGCAGGCGCGTCCGCCAGATCTGGGCCACGAGCGGGTGGATCTGGCAGGCGGAGTGGACGCGGACGAGGGCGACTTGGCCCGAAAAGACGGGCGCGGCCTTCTTGGCCTCCTCCATCGCCGCCTTAACCTCCTCGCGGGCGTCGCGCAGGGTCTGGACGTCGGCGCTGTCCGAGGTGACGAGCGAGCGCGGGTCGGCGTGGGCGAGCAGGGCGCGGGCGGCGGCCTGGGGGTCGTACCGGGCGGCGCGGCGGGCGGCGTTGAGCAGGGCGACGGCTTCTTTGAGGTACTTAGCCGTGTACCGCTTCTTGGCCTCGGCCAGCATCGGGAACGGGGCCGCGTCGCCCAGGTCGCCGAGCAGGCCGACGGCGGCGACCCAGTCCAGATCGGCCACGTCGGTCAACCCACGCAACAGCTCCCACGTCAGCAGCGAGGTCGTCGGGATCGGGTCCCAGGCGTAGGCGCTGACCAGCGTGTCGCCGGGCGGGACGCCGCCGGGCCGGTGGTGGTCCACGAAGCAGGTGGGGACGCCGGACAGGACCGGGTCGGGCTGGCTGCCCAGGTCCAGGACGAACAGCCGGTCCGGCTTTGCCTCGCCAATGGTCCTGCGGTTGCCCACGCTCCACGCGCTGCGCTCGCGGTCGGGCAGGAGGCGCTGGACATGGGTAAAGCCCAGCCGCTCCAGGCCGCGCTGCCAGACGACGCCCGCCGAAAGGCCGTCGGCGTCCGAGTCGTGCAGGGCGACGACGCTGGCCCCGTGCGGGATCGCGGAAACAAAAGCACTGAAGGCGGCGCGGGCGGCTTCTAGGTCCGGCGTCGGGTTAGGGATCGTTTCAGACGTCATCGCTTGTGCCCCCTTCGGCTTCGGCCAGGCGGCGGACCGCCTCCAGCGTGTCTATTTCCCCGGCGGGTTTGTCCGGGCGCAGGCGCAGGATGCGCGGGAAGCGCAGGGCGTAGCCGCTCTTGTGACGGGCCGATGCTTGAACCCGGTCAAAGGTCACTTCCAGCACGACCAACGGTTCCACCGTCCGCACCTTGCCGTGGGCGAATTCTTGCAGCGTGTGCGCGCGGCACCAGTCGGATAACTCCTGCGTTTCGGCGTCGGTCAGCCCTGAGTACGCCTTGCCGACGTTGAGCAGCGTCGGGTCGGTCTCGCTGGCGCGGACGGCGAACGTGTAGTCCGACAGGAACTTGCTGCGCCGTCCCTCGCCCACCTGCGCCGCCGTGATGACCACGTCCAGCGTCGCCAGCGCGCGCTTGATCTTGAGCCAGTCGCGCCCGCGCCGGCCCGGCTTGTAGGGCGAGGCGGGGTCTTTGACCATCAGCCCCTCGTTGCCCCGCGCGCGGGCCGCGTCGAAGGCGGCGTCCAGCGCGGCCGTGTCGGTGAACAGCTCGGAGGCGGCCCGGCGTGCGCCGCCGTTGTCTGTGGGCAGCGTCTCCAGAATGGCCCGGCGGACCGAAAACGGCTCCTCGATCAGCACCCGCCCCTCGGCGTACAGCACGTCATAGGCAACAAAGGCGACGGGCACCTCGGCCCGCAGCGCGTCCGTCAGCGTCTTGCGCCCCAGGCGCTGTTGCAGTTGCAAAAACGGCAGGGTCTGGTCGCCGAGCACGGGGATGATCTCGCCGTCGAGGATGAGGCCGACAGAACCCCTCCCGGCTCGTTTCTCGCCACCCTCCCCCACAGGGAGAGGGGAAGAGACTACACCGTCCGCCACGCCCAAAACTCTTGGCCCTCCCGTTTCGGGAGGGCCGCCGCTTGCGGCGGGGTGGGTCCCCGCACCGGGAAGTTCCAGCAGCCCCGCCAGCGGCGCGACCAGGTCGGGGAAGCTCTCGGTGATCTCGTCCAGCGTCCGGGAGAACAGCGCCACGCGGCGGCCCTCGCACACGACCCCATGCAGGATGCCGTCGCCCGCGACATGCGGGGCGATGTGGGCCTGGGCGCGGATGCCGTCGAACTTGTCTTCCACGACGAACGGGACGGGCATCTGCCGGGCGACGTCGGCCAGGTCGGCGGCGGGGGTCGCCAGCATGAACTTCAGCGGGTGGAAGAGACGCATCCGCGCCTCTGCCATCCGGCCCTGCCGGGCCATCAGGGCGGTCTCGCCGATGTCCCCTTCCAGCATGTTGACCCACTGGACCTGCCCCACCGTGACGGCGGCCAGGCGCGCGACGGCGTCCTCCACCGCGCCCTCTTTCAGCCCGATCCGCAGGTCGCCGGCCAGCAGCTTGACGACGTACTTCGCCTCCAGCGGCGTCGCCTCCCGCAGCAGCCCCGTCACCAGTTCCACCTTGCGCTTGGTGCCCACCGTCGCCGCCAGCGTTTCCAAAAACGCGGCGATTCGGGGCAGCGTCAGCACGGGTACGAGATCGACCTGCGGCGAGGCGGCGAAGACCTCCTGCGCCACGTCGCCCGCGTCGCCCAGCGCGACCAGGCGCTCCCGGACGGTCGTTTCCTCCGCGCCTGAGACGGCGATGATGGCCGTCAGCAGGGCCGCGCCGCCGACGTTGGTGGTGCGCTGATCGCGCAGCGGGAACGTGTACCCCGCGAAGTAACGGGCGGCGTGGCGCAGATCGTCGTCGGGGAGCGCGGCGAAGTAGCGGCCCAGGAGGGCGGCCTTTTCGAGCCGCTTGGCCGTCGCGCCGACCTGCTCAGCGGTTTCGGCGAAGAGGGGAAAGGCGGAGGGGTTCATGCCGGGGCCTCCGCCTTTTTTTTCTTCAGCGGCGGCAGCGGCACGGTTGTCCCCTGGCAGACGGGGCAGAAGTAGGTGATGCGCTCCTTCTCGCCGTCCTCATCCTCCCGAGTCACCTGCCGCTTCTGGCGGACGGGGCCGCCGCAGACCAGGCAGGGCAGGTTGGTCCGGCGGAAGACCCAGTGCCGCGTCCCCCACTCGCTGTCCGGGTTGTAGGCCAGGCCCGGCTCGGCCCGCATCCGCGCCTGGGCCTCGTCCGAAGCGGTGACGCCGCCCGTCGCGTAGGCGCGGGCCACGACGGCGGGGATGGTGTCGCCCAGGCAGTCCAGCTCGTCCGGCGTCAGGTCGCCGACAAGACGCCAGGGGTCCAGGCGGCAGGCGAACAGGATTTCGGCGCGGAGGTAGTTGCCGATCCCCGCCAGGATCGTCTGGTCGAGCAGCGCGGCCCCGACCGTCCGCTCCCGGTGCGGCGGCGCGAGCAGGCGTGCCCGGAAGCATGGAACGTCGAACGCCCCCTCGCCGGGGTACGGCAGCGTGTCCGGGCCGAGCTGCCGCAGGAACTCAACTTCTCCAAAAGGGTCGCCCTGCCCGACTTCAAAGACCGGCGCGGAGAAGAGGAGGGCGGTCGCGGCGGGGACGACGATCCGGGCGCGCTCCCGCCGGTCCACTTCCAGGGGCGCGTCATTGCCGAAGACGTGCCAGCGCCCCCACATCATCAGGTGCGAGTAGAAGTAGTAGCCGCCCTCGATCCGCCCGACCAGGTTCTTGCCGCGCGACCGGACGCTTTCTATCCGGCGGCCTTCCAGCAGGCCGGGGCGCTCGGCCAGCCAGGCTTTGGCCGCTTTGGTGCGGGCGGACAGGGAAACGAGCGGGTGCAGCGTCAGCGCCAGAGCCAGCGCGTCCGCGTGGCGTCTGACTTCGGGACCTTCGGGCATGAGAAACCAGCTTTCTAATGCTGCCGTTATACCCGGATTAGAGCAAGGGCAAAAAACGAGTGGCAGGTAAAAAAGGACTTATGGACATATCTCTGTACGAGAGAGGCGAGTAGGTACACCTATAACAAAGCTGTGACCAGAACGAAGGGGGTATAATGATGTTGTCAGATTTTTCGCGTTAGTGAATGGGCTTATCTTACAAGAACTGAACTCATGGCTGAACAGACGTTGGTAAACGGCACAGACTTAGTAGCTTGGGCAGCGAGGAAAGATGCCGAGACTACACTGCCACGGCTAATTCGACGGCTCATCAATGCGACGACCATAGCAATTGAGCAGATCAGTTTTCCTGCTGATGAGGGTGTTCAGCTTGGCGGGTGGGATGGTCAAGTCCGGGTTAAAGATGGCAACGAATTTACTCCCAAGGGAACATCAGTTTGGGAGCTAGGCACGAATCTTGACACCAAGGGCAAAGCAGATGATGATTACAACAAGCGTACCAACAATCCCCTCGACGTTGTCCGAGCAGAAACCGCGTTCGTCTTTGTGACACCAAGGCGATGGGCAGGCAAGGGAAAATGGATAAAAGCGCGCAAAGCTGAAGGCATATGGTTAGATGTTCGTGTTTATGACGCTGACGATTTAGAGCAATGGTTGGAGCAAGCACCAGCGGTACATTTGTGGCTTTCCGTTCTGCTGGGCAAGCATCCAGAAAGCGCATACGATCTGGCAACGTTCTGGACAGATTGGGCCGAAGCTACCGCCCCACCACTAAATCCTGACTTGATACTTGCCGGGCGCGGGAAAGAAGCCAAGGCTGTGCATGACTGGCTAGAAGGTGAAGCCTCAGTGCTCGGACTTCAAGCGGATTCTAATGAAGAAGCTCTTGCAGTCTTCTCAGCCATGTTGTATCAGCTACCGCCTGATGAACGTATCGCTTATCTTTCGCGGGCTGTGGTTGCGGAGAACAAAGAAGCCTGGCAACGTCTGCTCGGATCATCTAATCGGCTGCTTCTGATACCTAAGTTTGATGATGCCGGAGGCATCGCAAGGGCTATCAGAGCGGGGCATCATGTCATGGTTCCGCTTGGGAAAGAAGATGCCCAAGCCACTAACCCTGTGTCACTTCCTCGGATACGCCGCCAGCCCGCCAAAGAAGCCTTGCTGAAGCTAGGGCTTTCCAATGAGCGGGCAGATGAACTCGCAGCACTCGCTCGCCGCAATCTTACAACGCTCAGGCGACGGCTTGCGTTTGTGCCGAAAGTGCAACGGCCCGCGTGGGCACCCCCCGGTGAGGCCAGGGCGCTACTTCCGATGGTGCTAGCTGGAGCCTGGGATGACACCAACATCAAAGACCAAGAAGCAATTGCCAGGTTGGCCGATGTTTCGTACAAACAAGTCACCGAAACTTTGATACGTTGGAAAAACGAGCCGGATGCGCCGGTCCGACGTATTGGAAGTACATGGATGATAGTATCGAAAGAAGATGCCTGGAACCTTCTTAGTAAGTTTATGACGCGAACGGATATTGAGAGGTTCAAGGGAGTGGTTTTAGAACTGTTGGGGCAGGTTGATCCACGGTTTGATCTCCCCGAAGCGGAGCGTTGGTACGCAGGCGCGCGAGGCATCAGTATCCCGAACTCTGGATTGTTGCGGTCAGGATTGGCAGACACGATTGCTATCTTAGGAGCATCCAGCGATTCAAGTGATTTGGCGGACGCTTCATTAGGACAAACTCATGCGAGTACCCTCGTTCGAGAGTTGCTTAACAGAGCAAGCAACGACTGGCGTTTGTGGGCTTCTCTTTCTTCTATTTTGCCCCTACTGGCGGAAGCTGCACCGGACGAGTTTTTAGATGCAGTTGATATCGGAGTTTCGGGTCAAGAGCCGACGCTTAGAAGCGTTTTTGTCGATCAAGATCATGCGCTTTTTGTGAGTTCACCGCACACGGGGCTACTTTGGGCACTGGAAGCACTCGCTTGGAATCCAGCTTATCTTGGGCGTGCGGCGGTACTACTCACCAAGCTCGCCGTGCTTGATCCACATCCAGCAAGCCGGCATATGAACCGACCCGTAAACAGCTTACGCGATATTTTCCTGTTATGGAACCCACAAACCTCAGCCGATCTCGTCAATCGTTTGCAGGTCCTTGACTCCTTACGCTCCCGCGAGCCGTCTGTGGCTTGGAAGTTGTTAGTGCGTCTTCTTCCTGAATTTCATGCAATCAGCCATCCCACTAGTAAGCCGCGCTTGCGGGACTGGATGCCAGATCCTCCACAAGTGGTTACAAGGGAGAATTTCTGGAACGCTACCGAGAAGATCATGGCACGTCTGCTCACTGATGTTCAACTTAATGGATCGCGCTGGCATGACCTAATCAAGAGAATAGAGTACCTTCCAAAAGAACACCAAAACAAGATCGTAGATTTTTTGAACAGGGATGGGCGTCTTATTGCCCCCGCCGACCAACTGACACTTCGTGACGAGTTGAGAAGCATCGTAACGAAACACCGCTCGTTTCCTGATGCTGATTGGGTACTACCGTCCGAACAAATAGATATGCTAGAAGCCGCGTACAAGAGATTCGAGACTGGTGACGCCAAATCTCGTAATGCGTGGCTCTTCTCCAACAGCCCAGATTTACCGGAAGTATCGAGAAGCGATTGGGAGACTTGGCATACTGCACTCAATGATGCGCGTTTGTCTGCGGCTAGGGAGATTTATAAACAGGGTGGACTTGATTATCTGCTAGAGACGGCTGAGGAGATTGAACAGCCTAGGGAGTTGGGATTTGTGATCGGCAAAAGCGAGTTGCTGAATAACGAGGAAAACGCCCTACTGTTACGCGAGTTAGGCTCGGATCATGCCTCACGACGTAGCTTTATGATAGGATTTACTTCAGGCCGTTTTCAATCGCAAGGCTGGACATGGGTCGAGCACAAGCAGCAAGCACCTTCGAGTAAACTATGGTCTCCCCAACAGACAGCACAATTTTATCTGAGTTTGCCGTCTGACCGCCGCACCTGGAGTCATGTAGATGCTACTCATCCTGAGGCGCAACGGGAGTATTGGTCACGAATAGGGTCGCACCTAGAAGATAGGTCAGATGCAGAGTTTATGACCTCCAAGTTGTTAGAGTACGGACGTCCCTATGTTGCCATCGACATGATCTCGCTCTACTCTCAACAGTCAGCCCCTATTGTACCACCTGCTGTGATTGCGGATGTGCTTAATCAAGCAGTTATTAGCACCGAAGAAAATGCCCTCTCAGTCACGTTCGCCCATAATGTTTCCGAGCTTCTTAATATTCTAGATTTGTCAGGTCAGATTGATGAAAACAAAATGGCCTCCTTTGAGTGGGCTTTCCTGATACTGCTTCAGAACCATAGGGCACCAAAACTTCTCCACAGCGAATTGTCGCGGAACCCTGACTTCTTCATAGAGATGCTTTTCCTCATATTTAGGGACAAAAACGAGCCACAACGGGAATACTCCGATGATGAACGCGCACGAGCCAGATTGGCTTACCAGCTTATTGATTCGTGGCGATTGATTCCTGGAACAAGAGAAGATAGCTCTGTCGACTCGGATGCTTTGCGCGGCTGGGTACATCAAGTACGGGAAAAAGCATTGAAGGCAGGCAGGGAGGAGATTACGGATCAATACATAGGCCATGTGCTAGCTTTTTCTCCTGCTGGGGCCGACAGAAGCTGGCCTGATGTACCAATTCGTGACGTTGTTGAGCAAATTGAAAGTCAACATTTGGAGACTGGGATTGAAATCCAGGTTTATAATAATCGTGGTGTAGTTAGTAGGTCTCCCTTAGCGGGGGGAGAACAAGAGAGGCAGTTAGTTGAAAGGTACAGCCTGTATGCTTCTGCTTTAAGCGACCGCTGGCCAAGAACAGCGGCTATGCTCCGCAGACTAGCCGCAACATATGAGGCAGAAGCGCGTCGCGAAGATGATGAAGCCGAGTTGCGTGAGGACCTATGGGATTAGCAACCTTCGTAAGCGGTGAAGCCCGTCGAATAGGTAGCACCCAACCGCGTCTCTTGACGTTCCGCCTAATTCGTTGCCATCAGCGAAGTTTTTTCCTATAGCGCAGAACCCTGCGTTTCCGCCGCGCTCTTTACTCCCAACTGCCTATTCTCCATGCCCCTTATCCCCGCTAAATGCGAATAGAAGCGATTGCCCCCGCTCTGCCCGCTGTGGTTCATACTGCGCGAGGAGACGGGAGCGAAATGCCACGCCTACTCCTTCGGCGCGGGCGGCATGGGCCAGCCCTTCTCCCGCCCTTCCTTGATGATCAGAACAAGCTGGTCGTAGCTGATGCCGAACTCGTTGCAGAAGTGGGCGTGGTGCTTCTCCAGAAGATAGGCGTTGAACTGCGCCTGACGCAAGGCTTGGGCCACCGCCTTCTGCTTGGTGTACCCCTTCCAGGAAGGGTCGGGGACGGGGTAGGTCTGGAGCGCCTGCTGATGGGCGTGGTTGTCAATCTCGGCCAGCGCCCAGGCCATGCGCTGCCTCTGGCCGAGGACGAACCTGTCACTGACGGCGGCGTAGGGGTTCGGCGGAGCCTGGAGATGCGCGGGGGGGCGGTAGGAGATCGTCCCCCGCACATCCCCGCCC
>CAXTWM010000208.1:0-8869 GCA_964247915.1 uncultured Armatimonadales bacterium
CTGAACATCAGCTTGTCGTAGACCTCGTAGACCTTGCGCTGCGTCTGCCGCGCGGACAGCAGCAGCAGGCCGCCGTCGTAGGTCAGCGCGACGACGGGGCTGCCGTCTTTCAGACGGTCTTCGATGTATTCGTTCCGCTGCTGGATGCTCTCGTTCCAGTCGTAAGGGCTATAGGAAGGCAAGTGGTTACTCCGTATGGTCCCGCTCCGGCGCACCGCTGCGCCGAGGCGGGATGTTCTAACTGCGGCCCAGCGCGGCCTTGATCTCGGCGTCGCTGAAGTCGCGGATGCCGTCGGCGGTGATGTACTTGGCGGCGGGCAGGAACTTCGCCGAGCCGCCCGTGGCCGTGTCCAGGTCGGCGGCGATGTCGAGCAGGGTCAAGGTCTCGCGCAGGGCCGTCTCGCGGTCCATCTCGCGGAAAGGGCCTTTGGTCTTCAGGATGTACTCGAAGGCGCCCTTGATGGGGGCCGAGCCGCTGCCCGCCGCCCCATACTCCGCCGTCTCGAACTGGCCGCCCAGCACGTCGTAGAAATAGATGCGCCCCTGGTTGGTGTCCCGGTCGAACGTGGACAGGACGGGAATGAACGCGCCGATGCCTTGCAGGGCGGCGGGGACGTTGTTGGCGATGACGCGCTGCAACTCCATCAGCTTGCCCTCCTGGGACATGGGCTGGAGCTGCGACCGCTCGAAATACTTGAAGGCGTGGCGCAGGTAGCGGACGACCTCGACGCTTTTGGCGAACGACCCCGAAATGGAGATCAGCGTGTAGTCGTCTAGGGCCAGCACCTTCTCGGCCTGGTCGTACATGACGGTGTAGCCCGCCGTCGCACGGCGGTCGGCGACGTTGATCAGGCCGTCTTTGTACTTGACGGCGATGACGGTCGTGCCGTGCGTGTCCACGTCCCGCGCGCCGGGCACATGGGGGACCGGGGCGGGCATGGGCAGGCGGTCATGGTCAAATCTTTTTTCGGCAAACAGGTCGGCGAAGCCGCCCGCGCCTTCGTGGGAAAAACTCAGCATAGGGTGTCAACTTCTGGTAACGAACGTTCGGCAACCGACATCCGTTAATGGACTGGAGGGAAGAAGGGCGAACACAAGGTGCGCCCCTACAAATGAGGGCGCGTAGGGGCGAACCTTGTGTTCGCCCTTTTTGACACCGCCCCTACGGAATCAGCGCGGCCTTACTGGCCGCTGCGCTGGCGGTAGCGGCGGGCCTGGTCCGGGTCCACGCGCTTCATGCGCTTGAGCAGGTCGCTGCGGTCAGGCCGCTGCACGTCGGGCTTGGAAGGGCCGGTTTCGTCGCCCTCCTTGCGGAGCGGGTCGGCGGGTCCGGCGGGCCGCGTGGCGCGGTCCTCATCGGTCATGGGCATTGTTCGTTCCTCCCTCGGTATTCGTTGTGATGGCATCAGGCGGATTCGACGGCGCGGGCCGAAAATCCTCTAGGCACGTCATTTGCCGCGTTCGCGGAAACGGCGTATTAAGTCTTCCAGCGTGTCGGCGGCCCGCAGGTCCGTCATCGCCTGCGCGACCGCTTCGGGCGTCAGGTAGTCGTCCAGGTCCACCATCCACGACTCCTGCTCGGTCCGCAGGACCACTTTGTTCCAGCCGAGGACGCCGATCGAGTCGGCCAGCGTGTTCACCAGATGCCCCCGCAGGGCGGCGCGGGTGTTGGCGGGCGGCTGGGTCATGGCGGCCTCGACCGTGACATCATCCGTCAGGCGCAGCATCTCGCCGGCCTGCTCCAGCGCATAGTACAAGCCCTCGTCGGGGTCCACGTTGCTGTAGGCCAGGTCGAACGACGGCAGGGTCTCGTCGTCCCAGCCGATGCCCTCGGACTCCACATAGTCCGACAGCAGGCTGCGCTTGGCGACCCAGTCCAGGCGGTCTCCCAAAGAAAGCGGGTCGGCCTCCAAAGCGTCCAGCGTCCGCTGCCACTCGCGCAGGGTCCAGTCCGTGTCCGCCCCGCGCCCGCCAAGCTTGTCTTTGGCGGCGGCGAGAAAGACGCGCTGGATGTCTACCGCCCCGATGGTTCCCGTCTCAGCTTCAACCTGCCACTTGTAGGACTGATCGCGCGAGATACTCTTGATCGCCTCGGTCGGCTGTTTCAAGTGTACCCAGGGCTGCCAACCCTGCTCCAGCAGGGACGTGACCAGGTAAGTCGTCCCGATCTTTAGCGCGGTGGCGTACTCGGACATGTTGGCGTCGCCGCAGATGACGTGCAGCCGCCGCCAGTCGCGCGGGTCCGAATGCGGCTCGTCGCGCGTGTTCACCAGGGGCCGCCGGTGCAGCGTGTCCACGGACGCTTCTTCGGAAAAGAAGTCCGCCCGCTGCGAGAGCTGATACAGGCCCGCGTCGCCGCGCGGCTCGATGCCCAGTTTGCCCGCGCCCGCGTAGATGATCCGGGTCGCGAAGAACGGCAATAGCCCCGACAGCAACTGCGCGAACGGCGTTTCACGCGGAATCAGATAGTTCTCGTGGGTTCCGTAGGACGACCCGTGGAAGTCGGTGTTGTTCTTGAAGATATGGACCCGACCGGCTCCCGGCTGCTCCGACCGCGCCCGCGCGGCGGCCAGCACGACCCGCTCCCCGGCTTTGTCATGGGCCACCAGATCAAAAAGCGACGCACACTCCGGCGTTGAATACTCCGGGTGGCCGTGATCGTTGTACAGCCGCGCTCCGTTCACCAGTACCCGGTCCGCGCGCTCTTCTTCCACGGGCAACGGCTTGTAGTCCGGCGCGTCCAGCTTGGCGTCCTCGGGGTCGAAGTTCAGCCGGTCCACATGGAAGCCGCGCATGTCGTTGCGCGGATCTTCCCCTTTGTAGTACCAGGGGCAGGCGATCTTGCCGACATACGCCCGCACCACGGCGCGCGATTCGGCCACCAGGTCCCCAGCGCCCTTACCCTCGACGGCGATCCCGTATTCTGTTTCGGTGCCAAATAGCGGCAAAAATCAGTCTCCTAAAAATCGTGTGTCAGCTTTGGGCCGTGGGGCGAACAACGATCTCGCCGACATCCACATTCGCAGGCTGTCCAATGGCGTAGGCAATCGCTTCCGCAACGGCCGCCGACGGGATCGCCATTTTGTCCATTGCGCTGAAGGTCTGCGCCTTTAGCTCCGGGTTCGTCATGGACTCCGCAAGGTTTGTCCGGGTGAACCCCGGCGAAATAACCGTGACGCGCAGTTTGTCGCCCGCCTCTTGGCGCAGGCCCTCGGAGATCGCCCGCACGGCGAACTTTGTTCCGGCATAAACCGCCAGGGTCGGTATGACAAAATGTGCTGCCGTAGACGCCGTGTTGATGAAATGCCCGAAGCCCTGCGCGCGGAAGACGGGCAGCGCGGCTGCGATGCCGTACAAAACACCCTTGATGTTGATGTCAACCATCTCGTCCCACTCTTCGACGCGAAGGTCGTCGAGGAGGCCGATCGGCGCGATGCCGGCATTGCTGACAAGAACATCCAGCTTGCCATAGCGCTCACAAGCCAGGGCAACGAGGGCGGAAAGGTCCTCACGACGCTTGACGTCGGTGGGCAGGCAAACCGCTTCGCCGCTCGCTTCGCAGATGCGGGCGGTGAGGGCTGCAAGGCGATCCGCGCCCCGCGCCCCCAGAACGACCTTTGCCCCGCCTTCCGCCAGCAAAAGTGCCGTCGCCTCGCCGATTCCGCTGCTCGCGCCGGTGATGGCGACAACTTTCCCCGCGATTTCCGTCATCAGGTGTTTTCTAGATCACGTTGCGGCGCGTGGTCTGCGTCCCCTTCTTGGGCGTGATCGGGTTCAGGCGCACGACGTTGTCCGGCTCGTAGTCCAGCAGCTTGAGCCAGTCTTCCAGGTTGTCGGTCTTCGGGAAGATCTCGTTCTCCTTGAACTCGGTGCGGACTGCCCGCTCCAGGTCGTCCATCGAGACGCCTTCTTTGGTGCTCTTGACGTCAATCGAGCGCTTGATGGCGTAGTCCTTGGCCCGCTCGACCACGGACGTCAGCAGCGCACCGGAAACCAGGTCCTTCCAGTAGAGCGTGTCCACGGAGCCGTTCTTGAGGTAGACCTCCAGGAACTCGGTCTCGTGCGTCTTGGACCAGATCAGCTCGGTCGTCCTGTCAACTAGGAACTGCCGCGCCTTCTCCTCGCCCCCCTGCTCGTCCACCGTCTTGTAGTCCAGCGGCAGGCCGGGGTGCAGGTAAATGCCCAGGATGTCGTTCGTGCTCTTCTTATCCGGGCGGACCACCTTCACCTTGCGGTCAATGCGCTCCGGGCGCAGGATCGCCGGGTCAATGTAGTCCGGGCGGTTCGACGTCAGCATGACGACGACGTTTTCCAGCGAGACCAGGCCGTCCATCTCGGCGCAGAACTGCGGCACGACCGTGTTGGAGATGTTCGTGAACCGGCCCGACGACCGCGTCCGCAGAATGCTCTCGGCCTCGTCAATGAAGATGAAGACCAGGTAGCCTTCTTTGGCCTTCTCGCGGGCCGTGGAGAAGATCTCGCGCACCTGCCGCTCGGACTCGCCCAGCCACATGTTCAGGATCTTGGGGCCGTTGATGTACATGAAGTACTCTTTGACGTCCCGCTTGGTCCGCGCCTTGTATTCCTGCGTGATGTTGTAGGCCGTGGCCTTGCCGATCAGCGTCTTGCCGCAGCCGGGCGGGCCGTACAGCAGGATGCCCTTCAGGGGCCGCTTGCCGAAGCGCTCGTACAGCTCAGGATAGAGCAGGGGCAGCTCGATGGCATCCTTGATGACGCCGATGGCCTCCTGCTGGCCGCCGATCTTGTCCCACGGAATCTCGGTGACTTGGTCCAGGAAGAAGTCCTGGTTCTCCTTGGCGGCGAACGCTTCCAGGGCGACCCGGAAATTCGGCTCCATGCGGACTTCCGTCCCGGCCTTGATGACGGCGTCTTCCAGGCCCGCGCCGCGCATGACGACGCGGGTGTTCTGGCCCTGCATGTCGCCGCCGATGCGGAGCCGCCCATCTTCCAGCGCCTCGCTGACCTTGACGACCTGGCCGTTCTGGGCCGGGCCGAGATCGCCGACGACGGCATACGCCTCGTTGACCTTGACGCGCGTCCCAGCCAGGAGCGTGTCCAGCTCGACGTTCGGGTCCACGTTCGTGTAGAAGTCGTTGTCGCCCATCGCGATGTTGGCCGTGCCGTCGTCGTTGGCGGACAGGAAGACGGCCACCCGGTTGGCGGGCGCGGTCAGCTTGTTGTACGCCTCATCATACTTCGCGATCAGCTCCTGCGCCTCGGCGGACTGCTGCTCGTCCACTTCCAGTTGGTGCCGGAGCAGCAGGAGGTATTGGTAGTTCGGGTCAATCGGGTCGGTGCTCTTCAGAATCTCGTCCAGCACGAAGATCGCCCGGACGGCCGTCTCCTGATTGCGCGGGATGCCCCCGCCGTCGTTATTGCTTTCGCGGCGACTGCCGCCGCGCTTGGTGTCGTTACGTTCGTTGCGCTCGCTCGCCATGCGTTCTTTCCTCTCGTCTTTTGCTCGCTTTTTCCCCATAAACCGCACTGTCTTTCGCTTCTGTATTGTACCCGATTCGCCGCGCTTCCCCCACAGCGGATTTGGCCGACGGGGGCAGCTTCCAGTCCCCCGTCAGCAGCGCGACCATGCGCTCCGTGTTGCCCTTCTCGAAGGCGTCCACCCACTGCGCCACCGTCTCCTGGGCGTCCGGGTCGGAGGCAGCCAGGTCGCGCACGTCGGCGGGGTCGCCGCCGGACGGGTGCCGGGCCAGGGTCTGCCGGGCGCGGGCCAGGGCGTTCTTGACGGCGGGCACCGTGGTCTCCAGGATGCGCGCCGTCTCCTCGGCGCTCCACCCCAGCACGTCCCGCAGGACAAGCGCGGCCCGCTGGCGGGGCGGCAGGCTCTGCACCAGGGCCACGAAGCCCAGGCGGACGTTCTCGCGCTCCTGCCCGGCCTGGGCGGCGTCGGGCGACTGGTCCCGCAGGCCCGTCTCGCCGACCTCCTCCAAAGACTGCCAGACCGGCGGGCGGCGCTGGACGTGGTTCAAGCACAGGTTGTGCGCGATCCGGTACAGCCAGGCCCGCAGGCTGGCGCGGCCCTCGAACGAGTCCAGGGCGCGGAAGGCGCGCAGGAACGCTTCCTGCACCATGTCTTCGGCTTCGGTCAGTGTGCCGGTCAGGCGGTAGCAGTACGCGATCAGCTCGCGCCGGTACGGCTCGGTCAGCTTGCCGAACGCCTCGCGGTCGCCCCGGCGGGCGCGCTGGAGCGCCCCCGGCGCTTCGCGCGTCGGGGCTTCGCGAACAGGCGGATCGTTAATCGTGGCCACGAAACAGTCTCCTGCCTAAGCGGAAAAGGGATGGCTTTAAAACGCCCCCAGCCGCGGGTTAAGTTCCCGCTGCTGATGTGACCCCGGCAGACGCGGAAAAGAACCGGTGAAGAAAAAAGATTCTTGGCAGGAAAATAGGGGAGACGCGGCGAATATCCATGACCATAACGCAGAAGGCTTCCACAATGACGTGCGCCCCCGGTCAGATCCATGCCCAGCGCGAGTGAAAGCCAACCCATTCTATGAATCAGCCCATGACGCAGACCAGCCAGGGGACCGCCTGGCCGCCCGCGCCGCCCGAACCGGCGCTGCCCGCCGCCCGTCCCGGCGGCAGCCTGGGCCGCAACCTCATCTTCATCGCTTACGCCATCTTCATCACGACGATGGCCCAGGACAAGGTGCTGGGCAGCCTGCCCATCCGGCTGCTCCTGAAAAATAGTCTGCACGTCAGCAAGACGCAGCTCGCCGCCTTTCTCTTTTGGGCCGGCCTCGCCTGGTACATCAAGCCCCTGTTCGGGCTGATCACCGACGCCTTCCCGCTGCTGGGGACGCGGCGTCGCTGGTACATGATCGGCAGCGCCGTGTTGGCCGCCGGGGCGTGGGAACTGCTCAACCTGGGGCGGCACCAGTACGACACCATGCTGGCCGGGGCCGTCCTGCTCGGCACGCTCATGGTGGTCGCCTCCACCATCATGGGCGCGCTTCTGGTGGAAGCCGGGCAGTCGTTCGGCGCGACCGGGCGGGTCAGTTCGGTGCGCGAGTTCGTTTCGGGCGGCTGCTCGCTCATCGCCGGGCCGCTGGGCGGGTGGCTGGCGAGCCGGGCGTTCGGCCTGACGGCGGGGATCGGGGCGGGCCTGCTCCTCTCGCTGGCGGTCGCCGCCTTCTTCCTGCTCCAAGAGCGGCCGGTCGCCAAGCGCGACCTGGGCGTCTGGGCCGAAGCGGGGCAGCAGGTGCGGCGCGCGCTGGCGTCGCGGACGCTGTGGGCGGCGGCGGGCCTGCTGGTCCTGTTCTTCTTCTCGCCGGGCTTCTCCACGCCGCTGCTCTACCGCCAGCAGAACCTGCTGCACTTCAGCGACCAGTTCCTCGGCTATCTGCAATTCTGGTCCGGCGGGGCGGCGATGCTGGGGGCGGCCACCTACGGCCTGATCTGCCGCCGCTTCAACCTGCGGACCCTGCTGTTCGTCGGCATCGCCATCAGCGCGGGCTTCTCGCTGCTGTACCTCGGCTACCACCCCACGCGCGCGGCGGCCATCGGCATCGAGATCGTGGTAGGATTCTTCGGGACGCTGGGCGTCCTGCCGCTGTTCGACCTGGCGACGCGGGCGACCCCGCGCGGGGGCGAGGGGATGGGGTACGCGCTGATGATGAGCGCGCGCAACCTCGCCCTGTTCGGGGCGGACTGGGTCGGCTCTTACCTCCAGGATCACTTCCACCTTCCCTGGAACGGGCTGGTCTTTTTGAACGCCGGGACCACGGCGCTGTGCCTGATTGCCGTGCCGTTCCTCCCTCGTCTCCTGATGCGGCACCGGGACGGGGAAGATCTGGGCGACGCCCACTCCACCGGCGAGCAGATCAGCGGCCCCGCCCCGGTCGCCCCGCACTCGGCGTAGCCTTACGGGCGGGATGTTTTCTTGACGAGGTAAACGGACGCGCCGCCCTCCTCGGCGTCGGCCCGGCAGACCACCATCGCGTCGGTGAGCGTCTCCATCAGCGGAAGCCCGCGCCCGCTGGTCGTCCCCCAGGCGGCGTCCGGCATCTGATACGGCGGCGGGGGCGGGCTGAAGCCCGGCCCACGGTCGCACACATGTATGATAAGGCGGTCCCCGAAGCCCCAGAGGCTCAAGCAGACGTGCCGGCCGTCTTCGGAGGCCGCAGGCGGCGCCCCGTGCAGGACGGCGTTCGCCAGCGCCTCCCCCAGCGCTAGGTCCAGCGTGAAGCAGTCGTCCTCGGTCAGACCGGCCTCCGTACACGCCTGCATCGCCTGGTGCCGCGCCTGGGGCACGGCTCTCGGGTCCGCCGGCAGCCAAAGCTCCAACAGCGGCGGCGCTTCCAACGTTTTCATCGCGTTCTCACTTTTCCCGCGTTCAGCTCCAGCGAGCCATCCCTCGCCTTTCTATACCATTACCCCCTCGGGAACGTCGGTAAACAGAGGAACCCAGCGCGCCGGCGGCGAATGGTATATCGGATTTCGTCTGAGGGAAACATTATGCGAATCGGGACGACGCGCAACCCGGCGCTGACTCTGGTGCTGATCCTGCTGACCTGCGGGATTTACTACCTCTATTTCATCTACGTCGTTTCCGAGGAGACGCAGGAGTTTTTGGGCGAGCGTGACACGTCGCCGGCTGTCGAGGTGATTCTTTCCGTCCTCACCTGCGGCCTCTATAACGTCTATTGGGACTACAAGATCGGCAAGCGCGTCGCCGAGATGTCCGGCCGGGTCGGCCTGCCCCCCACCGACAATTCCATCCTGTACCTGGTTCTGGACCTGGTGGGCTTCGGCGGCTTCGGCGGCTTGGGGCTGCTCAACCCGATCTTGCAGCAGGATTCGCTGAACCGCGTCTGGAACGCCGCCATGACCGGAC
>CAXTWM010000209.1:0-8838 GCA_964247915.1 uncultured Armatimonadales bacterium
AGCCGGAAGAGGACCCCCTAGCCCCCAATATTGGGGGGACCGGAAAAAAGCCGGGGCCTTTTCTAGCTTTTCTCTGGCTCCCCCCCCGTCAACGGTGGTGGGGGCGGGGGGGGCCAGCAACGCCCCACCCGCCAGCAGCGCCAGCCCCTTGAACGCCATCGCGCCCGCGACGGACAGCCCGGCCAGTGCGTAAAGGGCGGGCCGCCGCGCGCCGTAGGCCCAGAGCGTGAACGCCAGAGCCAGCCAGAAGACCGTCGGCGTCTCCTGCAAGGCCAGCCGGTTAGACAGCGCGAACGGCGGGGCCAGCCCCAGAAATAGCGCGCCGAAGTCCGCCGCCTTTGCGCCCCAGGCGCGGCGCAGGCCGAGCCAGAAGACGGCGACGGTCAGCAGACCGAAGCACACGGACAGCAGACGCGCCTGCATCAGCCCCGTCCCAAAGAGCGAGAACACTCCCTGTTGCAACACGCTCAGGAGCGGCGACAGCAGGCGGTCGTGGAAGTCACCGGGCGCCCACGCCCCGAACAGCGCCAAGTGCCGCGCGTCCAGCGTGTAAAAGCCTTCGTCCGTGTACAGCCCCGTGCTCCACGAGAGCCACGGCGGCGGGTCGGCGTCCAGCCAGGCGAGTCGGATGAGGAGGCAGGCCAGGAAAAGCCCCCCACGCCCCCAATAATGGAGGAGCCGGAAAGGAGACGGCTTTCCCTGTCTTACTCCCCCAAAATTGGGGGCCGGGGGGCTAGCCCCGGTGCTCATCAATCATTTTCAAGAACCGCGCGAAGTAGCCCCGGCTGTCGGCGGGGCCGGGCGAGGCTTCCGGGTGGTACTGGATCGAGAAGATCGGCAGCGTCTTGTGCCTTAGCCCCTCCACCGTGCCGTCGTTCAGGTTGATCTGCCAGACCTCCACGTCCGGGTCGTCAAAGCCCTCAGCGGCCAGGGCGTAGCCGTGGTTCTGGGACGTGATGACGACCCGGCCCGTCTCCAGGTCCTTCACGGGATGGTTCGAGCCGCGATGGCCGAAGGGCAGCTTGAACGTGTGCCCGCCGAAGGCACATCCGATCAATTGATTGCCCATGCAGATGCCCATCGTCGGCTTGGCGTGGGACAGGATGCGGACGTTCTGCACGATGTCGCCCAGCAGGGCCGGGTCACCGGGGCCGGGGGACAGAAAGATGCCGTCGGGGTCGGTCGCCAGGATGGCCTCGGCGGGGGTGTGGGCCGGGTAGACCGTCACCTCCACGCCCAGTGCGGCCAGCGAGCGCAGGATGTTGAACTTGACGCCGCAGTCGAGCAGGGCTATCCTGTATCTGGTCTCGCCCGTGGCCGAGGGCCAGACATACGGCTGCTCGGTCGTCACGGATGCCGTGTAATCCACACCGTCATAGGACTGGGCCGAGGCGAGAAGAGTCGTCAGTTCGGCGGGGGCCAGTTCGGACGAGATCGCGCCCATCATCACGCCCACGGAGCGCAGCTTTTGGGTCAGCGCCCGCGTGTCCAGGCCCGCGATGCCGACGACGCCGTGCGTCTTTAGGAAGTCGTCCAGCGTCCCCACGGACCGCCAGTTGGAGGGCGCGTCGGCCAGCTCCTTGACGATGAACCCAGCGACCTGGACGCGGCGGGACTCAAAATCGTCGGGCGTGACGCCGTAATTGCCGATGATCGGGTAGGTCAAGGCGACGAGCTGCCCGGCGTAGGAGGGGTCGGTCAGAATCTCCTGGTAGCCGGTCATGCCCGTGTTGAAGACGACTTCGCCGGTCGTCGTCCCCGCCGCTCCGAAGGCGGTTCCCATGTATGTCGTGCCGTCCGCGAGGACGAGGTGTGCTTGGGTCATGGTTCTTGTATCACGGTCGCTGTCGTGTATCACTCCTGGCCGTGGGGCTGAAGCCCCCGGCTGTGGGGCGCGGACGCCTAATGTCGCCCCAATAAAGTCTCCGCCTTCGCGGGCACGGACAACTGACAGATGTTTCAGTCTTCACCTGCGTGGAGACTAGGCGCAGGCTGGCCGAAGGCCGGGATCACGTCGGCAGACCCGATCCGGTTCCAACCGGGCCGGTCACGAGTTCGCGGAACGCGCGAAGGTCGTCGATCAGCAGATCCGGGGCTTCGTAGAACGGGAAGTGCCCCCCTCGCGGCATCTCGGTATAGCGCACTACGTTGTGGGACCGCTCGGCGACCTGCCGCGGCGGCATGGGAAACACCGGGTCGCGGAACGCGGCCAGCGCCGTCGGCACCGTCACTCTCCGGCCCGCCGGGAGCGTCATTTCCTCGTGCTGCTTCGCCCCGTAGATCCAGGTGGAAGTCGGGAAAGCGTCTGTGACGAGGTAGAGCATCACTTCGGTCAGTAGCTGATCAAAGGAGAACAGCGTCTCAAACGGACGGCCCTCAAGGTCCGACCAGGCGTGGAACGCCTCGACGATCCAGGCTGCCGTTCCCACCGGGCTGTCGAGCATGGCGTAGCCCAGCTTGGCCGGCTTGGTGGCGTGCAGCCGCGAGTAGGCGCCCTCCTGCTGCCAGATCGCGTACTCTGCGGCGACGAAAGCCTTCTCCTCCTCAGTCGCGTCCGTCGGCGTTTCACCCGAAAGCTGCTCGGCTCCAGCTTCACGCAAGGCAAGCGCCGTGGAGTGGATTCCCATCACCCGCTCGGGGCGGTGCAGGCCAAGAAGGCTCGTGACATGCGCCCCCCAGTCGCCGCCATGCACGACGTACCGATCGTACCCGAGCCTCGCCATCAAGGCATCGAACAGGAGGGCGATCGCGTGTGGTCCCATCGGCTTGTGGGGCCGGCCCGAAAAGTCGTATCCCGGATAGGAGGGGATGACGACGCTGAATGCATCGTCAATCCGCCCGCCGTGTCGCTCCGGGTGGGCCAATTTGTCCACCAAACCATCGTAGGAGTGGAACGAGTAGGGCCAGCCGTGGGCGATGAGCAGAGGCACCGGCGCGGCACCCGAGCCGCGCTCGTGGACGAAGTGGATGTTGAGGTCCTCCAGCGTCGTCATGTAGTGCGTGAGCGCGTTCATCGCCCTCTCCTGCGCCCTCCAGTCGTAGCCTTGTGTCCAGTGTTCGCAGAGCGCCCGCATGAACGCGGCAGGCGGTCCATACCGCCAGTCCTCCGCGCTCGGGGCATCGCTCCAAGCGTGCCAAGGAAAGGCACGCACGCGCTCTCCGATCCTGTCCAGGGTCGCACCGGGCACATGAACCGTGAAGGGCTGAATCGCGCTGTGATCGGACGGCGACTTCTTCATCTGGTCATATTTTCTCGCTGCTATCGGCGCGGCCTTCCGCTACGCTGAGGCGGTTGACAAAAAGCCCGTCGCGGTAGCCTGTTTTGCCGTTCCACCGTTGGAATTCAGGGCATAGATGTATCTCCTGCACATATTCAGCGGCAACTGCGTTGAGGCTAATCCACTCGAACTTGCTGTTTGCCTGAACATACGCCTCTTTGTAATTCCTATGGCAATACATCCCCCAAAGACCGTTGCCATACGGGTTGTAACCGGAGAAAGCGCAGTTGAAGCAGCACTTCATGTAAGCGTCAGCGGGCAGTTGCCGCTGTATCTGGAGCAGTTCCATCCCAAAGCAGCCCCATCCGCCGGAGGAAGTATACCGACTGTCTCCGACAGAAAGCGTCATGCGTGGGTTTGCCCAGTGTCTGTCGGCTTCTTCGCGGGGGCCGGCACCTTCCAGGTCAATATGGACGGTCAACGTACTCGGAACCGTTTCTACGCCAGAACAACAGTCACCGGCACTTCAAAGATAAGGGTCCCTGCGATGAGATCGTGATAACGGTCAAGCAAGAAACCAGCCTGTAACGCCTCCTCCGGCATCTTAGCCGTTAAGGTGTCAAAGCTGCCAAAAGGCGTACTGACGAATTCCACGCCCCGGACGACCATCCGCAAGGTCTGGCCGTCGTTCTCAATGCAGGTGCGCTCCTCGCCAAGCGCGTCGCGGTAAATGGCTGGATGGGCGGCGGCTGGCATCAAACAATCTGCCTTCCGCCCACGAACGTCGTCACGGCGCGGCCCGTCAGCGTCACACCATCCAAGACGCTGTTGCGGGACTTGGACTTGAACTGATTGACGTCTACAATCCATTCGGCGTCGGGGTCGAAGACGGTGACGTCGGCCGGGGCACCGACCGTGAGCGTGCCGCCGGGGACGCCGAGAATGCGCGCAGGGGCGAGCGACATCTTTTCTACCATCTGCGCCAATGTCAGGACGCCGGGCTTAACTAAATGGGTCACGACCAGGCCCAGGCTGGTTTCCAGGCCGAGCATCCCGAACGGGGCGCGGGCGAACTCCTGCTCCTTCTCGTGCGGCGCGTGCGGCGCGTGGTCGGTGGCGATGGCGTCAATGGTGCCGTCACGCAGGCCCTCGATGATAGCGTCTTGATCGGCTTTCGTTCGCAGGGGCGGCGACATCTTGGCGTTGGTGTTATAATCGTAGCAGGCTTCGTCCGTCAAAGCGACGTACTGCGGGCAGGTCTCGCAGGTGATCGGGGCGCCGAACTTTTTAGCGTGCCGGATGATCTCCACGCTCTCCTTCGTGCTGACGTGCAGGACGTGCAGGCGGCAGCCCGTCGTCATGGCGAGCAGGATGTTTCGGGCCGTCCCGACGTTCTCCGCCGCGCGCGGGATGCCTCTGAGGCCCAGCACCGTGGAGACGTAGCCCTCGTTCATCACGCCGTCGCCGGTCAGGTCCTTGTCCTCGCAGTGGGCCATGTAGGGCAGGTCCAGCATCCGGCAGTACTCCATCGCCCGGCGCAGGAAGCCGCTGTTGCCGACCGGGAAGGCATCGTCCCCGATGCCGACCGCGCCCGCGTCCTTCAGGTCCGCCATCTCGGCCAGTTCGGTGTTCGCCAGCCCCTTGCTGACGGCGGCGACGACGTGGACGCGCGCCGAAGCGTGGGCGGCCTGGGCGAGAATGTCCTTGACGATGCTCGCGTGGTCAATCGGCGGGGCCGTGTTCGGCTGGCAGGCGATGGCGGTGAAGCCGCCCGCCGCCGCCGCCGCCGTGCCCGAGGCGACGTCCTCTTTGTACTCCTGGCCCGGCACGCGCAGGTGGACGTGCATGTCGATCAGGCCGGGCGCGACGACCAAGCCGGTGCAGTCTACAATTTGCGCGTCCGGCCCAGCGTCCAGGCCCGGCCCGACTTGGGCGATCAGGCCGTCCGCGCCCAGGAGCACGTCGGCCACGCCGTCACGCCCGTTGGCGGGGTCAACGACACGTCCGTTTTTGAGGAGGTAGATCATAATCGTTAGCAGAGGGCGAGCGCAGGAAGGGGGGCCGGGGGCCGATCAAATATCCTCATTCCGCCCGAACCGCTCCAGGACCAGGGCCATGATGCCGTAGGCCAGCGCTAAATCCAGCAGCACGAATAGGAGCCAGCCGCTCAGGATGTTGCTGCCCGGCCCGCAACCGATCCCCAGCTCGGGCCTGTCAATGCCGCTGATCTCGGGGTAGGTCGTCTCGTACTTCACATGGACCAACTGGCCGGGCTGCATCCCGCTCTTCTGGGGGTTGTCCATGTCCCCCCAGGTCGCGGCGTCCACCTTGATCTGCGTGTTATACACCTGCTTCGGCCCGGACGGGATCGGCGCGCGCGCCGCCATGGGCGTCGCTTTGAACTTGTAGTCCAGCAGGTACACATGGTCGCCGGTCTTGAACGGGTTGGCGGTCGGCGACACCTCTTTCTTGGTGATGACGCCCCAGGCGCTCCCGGCCGCCTTGGCGTAGACCAGCGGCGGCGGCAGGAACTTGGACTGGGCGACGCCCACGAACGGCAGGATCAGGAACAACAGCACCGTTGCGATGAACAGGCCACCGAGATAGCGCAGGACACGGTTGACGCTCAATAAGTCTACTCCTTGAAGGTATTCAGGCGGACGGCGCGGGCGCCCCCATCAGCCAGAACAGGACGGCCATACGGACCGCCACGCCGTTCGTCACCTGGTCCGTGATGACGGCGATGTCGTCGTCGGCCAGGGCGGAAGCGATCTCGACCCCCCGGTTCATCGGGCCGGGGTGCAGCACGGTTACGTCGGGGGCGGCCACTCCTAGCTTGGCCTTGCTGACCCCGAACAGGCGGGCGTACTCGCGGACGGACGGGAAGAACGCCGAGTCCTGGCGCTCCAGCTGAATCCGCAGGACGTTGACCACGTCCGCGCCGCGCAGGCCGGCTTCCAGGCTGGTGAAGACCTCCACGGGCAGCCGGTCCGCGTCGGCGGGCAGCAGGGTCGGCGGGCCGACGAGCCGGACGCGCGCGCCCATCGCGTGCAGGCCCCAGACGTTGGAGCGGGCAACGCGGGAGTGCAGGACGTCGCCGACGATGGCGACGGTCAGCCCCTCGATTCGGCCCTTCACCTGCCGGATCGTCAGCAGGTCCAGCAGACCCTGCGTCGGGTGCTCGTGCGTCCCGTCCCCGGCGTTGACCACGGGCTTGGTCGGGACGTACCGGGCGGCGAGGTGGGCCGCGCCGCTGAACGGGTGGCGGATGACGAAGGCGTCAATCCCCATCGCGTCCAGCGTCAGCATGGTGTCCTTCAGCGACTCGCCCTTGACCGCGCTGCTCGTGGTCCCCGCCAGACTGTAGGTGTCCGCCGACATGATCTTGGCGGCGGCCTCGAAGGACGTGCGCGTGCGTGTGCTCGGCTCGAAGAACAGGGTCGCCACGGACTTGCCGCGCAGGGTGGGCACCTTCTTGACGGGCCGGGCGACGATCTCCCGGAACGACTGAGCCGTATCCAGCAGGTAAGTGATCTCCTCAGCGGTCAGGCTTTGCAGGTCCAGCAGGTCTTTACGCCTCATGCCGCCGGTTCCTTGTAAATCACCACCCGGTCCTCGCCGTCCAGCTCGTCCAGGAAGACTTTGACGAACTCGCGGCGGCCCGTGGGCAGGTTCTTGCCGACATAATCCGGGCGGATGGGCAGCTCGCGGTGGCCCCGGTCCACTAGGACGGCGAGCTGGGTGACGGCGGGGCGGCCCAGGTCCACCAGGGCGCCCAGCGCGGCCCGGACGGTGCGGCCCGTGAAGGCCACGTCGTCCACCAGGACCAGCCGCTTGCCCTCGATGTCGAACGGAATCTGCGTCGTCCCCACTTTGGGCTGGTAGGTGCGGAAATCGTCGCGGTACAGGGAGATGTCCAGGTCGCCGACGGGGACGGGCGTGCCCTCGATGCGCGCGATGGCGTCGGCCAGGCGGCGGGCCAGGGGGGCGCCTTTGCGGAGGATGCCGACGATGGCGAGGTCCCGGACACCCCGGTTCTTTTCGAGGACTTCGTGGGCGATCCGCGTCCACGCGCGCCGCATCTCATCGGCGTCCATGATGGTGGCGGCGTTGGTGGCGGCGTTCGGGTTCGCGCGGACGGGTTCGGCGTCGGAGGGCATGAGTCGCCTCAAGAGCAATTTCCAAAAGAAATCCCCAAAGCAGGCGGAAAGGGGGCGCGACAGGGCAGGGCCGCCTGGGAAGAACCTCAGCGCGGCGCCTGGACATGTGGGACGCTGCCTTCCCCGCCTCGCGGGACGGGATTAAAGGTCACGAGATCACGAAAAACGATCTGGAAGCATTATAGCGCGAGAGGAGGGGGCATGTCAAGGGACACAAAAAAGGCGGGGACACGTTATGTGTCCCCGCCTGGGTGTTTCCGCCAAGCCGCCTGGGCCGAGCGTCGCTCCCTCAGTTTGTCGAAGGAGTACCCATGTTTGTGGCGCCGGGGCTGCCGGCGGCTGCACCAGGGGCGGCCTGTCCACCGGCGGGAGCGCCTGGGGAGACCACCACGGGGGTTCTTTTGCTAGATGTAGGCGGTGGGATCGGCGCGGGCGGCCCGGTGTCTTCATCGTTGTGGCACCCGGCCAGCACGGGACTGACACAGACGGCGGCGATACAAAGCGCCAGCCCGCGCTTCATCTTTTTGGTCAACAGTTTCTCCTTCTACCCCCAAAGGGGAGTAACCGTCATCAGGCATGACGCCTGCCAAGCCCTCCGGCGGCGGGCACAGTTCCGGTGCCCGCCGTCAAGAGGGCCAAGCCTCACTACTCGACCGTGTCCATTTCCGGCCGGAACAGCCACGCATGGCAGCCGTCCGTGATGACCGAGCTTGTCATGTTGCCGGTGTAGTTAGTGAAGGGGTCGTATCGGTAGTCCCCGCTGTGCCTCATCCACTTGACATGCCCATCGGTGAAGGCGTAGTTTCCACCCATCGAATGCACCATCGGGTTGGCGGGAACGGCGTTAAGGAAGTATGCGTCCGTTGACCCGTTGCCGGTCGCACAGCCCGTGGCCGGGGCGGGAGGCGCCGGCTGGTAGATGCAGGGCGAGTTGGCGTCGGTACATGACAGGGAGGGGTATGCCAGGGCCTGCCCCGCAGCGGCAATCACACCGTCGGCCTCGGAGTACATGATCAGGATCGCGGGCGAGCTGACGGCGTTCAGCTTCAAGCTGTTGAGGTTCCCGTTGATGGCATATGACACGTCCGTCCAAGGAAGATTAGGAGCCTTATAGGCCGCAGCCAGGCTGGGAATCTGATATTCGCTCGCGGAAGGGCACTTGTAGACGCCGCTGCTTTTGATAAGAGACTGGAGCGCGTTGGAATAGTTCGACTCCCGGACGCCGCAGCCATAGGCGGGGCATGCCCGCCAGTTCGACGGCGTGGCCCAGCTGGAATTGTAGAGCCAGCCGCCCTGGTACGGAACGGTGATGGGGTACGCCTCGTCGTAGTCCTGCGTGTACTGGATCGTGGCGGTGGAGATCTGCTTCAGGTTGGACTGGCAGGAGGCGCGGCGGGCGTTCTCCCGGACCTTCTGGAAGACGGGGAACAGGATGGCGGCGAGGATCGCGATGATGGCGA
>CAXTWM010000210.1:0-8824 GCA_964247915.1 uncultured Armatimonadales bacterium
ATCCTTCTCCGGTTCCCCCAGAATTGGGGGCTAGGGGGCCTCTTCCTCCTCGTCCTCCGGCACGTCCAGGGCGTACTCATCAAAGAAATCGAATGCGGCTTTGCCGATGCGGACGGTGTCGCCCTGCTTCGCGCCCAATGTCCGCAGCTTGTTGATGATCCCGGACTTTTCCAATGTTCGGTGGAGGCGGTTCACAGCGTCCTCATTTTGAAGCTGCGTCATGGCGATCAGGCGCTCGATGCCCGCCCCGGTGACGAGGTAGGTTTGAGTCGCGCCGTCGTAGGTCGCCTCCCAGCGGCGGTCCGTCCGGCGGCCCTTCATGGTGTCGGCGGTGATGCGGACGATCCCATCGTCAAAGGCGGGCGGCAGCGGCATCTCGGCCAGGCGCTCGGCCAGGAAGTAGACCAGCGGCTCCAGGCTCGTCCGCGTGGCGGCGGAAACCACGAAGACGGGCTTGTCCTCGTCGGCGAACTCGGCCCGCAGAAGCTCCGCTTCCTCCGGGTCGGCGATGTCCGACTTGTTCAGGACGACGATCTGAGGAAGCTGGGCCAGCTTTTCGTCGTAAGCGGCTAGTTCCCGGTTGATGACGGCGTAGTCGTCCATCGGGTCCCGGCCCGACGTGCCCGAGATGTCTATCAGGTGGCACAGCAGGCGCGTCCGCTCGACGTGGCGCAAAAACTGGTGGCCCAGCCCGACGCCCTCGCTGGCCCCTTCGATCAGGCCGGGGATGTCGGCGATCACAAACGTCCGCTCCTCGTCCACGCGCACGACCCCCAGGTTCGGAACAAGCGTCGTGAACGGGTAGTCGGCGATCTTTGGCTTGGCGGCGGACAGGGCGGCGATCAGCGTGCTTTTGCCGACGTTCGGGTAGCCGATCAGCCCGACATCGGCCAGCAGCTTGAGTTCCAGCTTGATCTGGCGCTCCTCACCTGGCTCGCCGTTCTCGGCGTACTTGGGTGCCTGCTGCACGGACGAAGCGAAGTGGGCGTTGCCGCGCCCGCCCTGCCCGCCGCGCGCGATCATCAACCGCTGCTCGTGCTTGGTCAGGTCGCCCAGAATGCGCCCGGTCTCGACGTCCGTCGCCGTGGTCCCGACGGGCACCTTCAGGGTGATGTCCCCGGCGTTCTTGCCGGACATGTCCCGGCTGGTGCCATGAATCCCGCGCAGGGCCTCATAGTGCCGCTGGTAGCGGAAGTCCAGCAGCGTGGAAAGATTGGAGTCGGCCTCTAAATAGACATCGCCGCCTTTGCCCCCGTCGCCGCCGTTCGGGCCACCGCGCGGCACATACTTCTCCTTGCGGAACGCCACGGACCCGTTGCCGCCGTCGCCCGCTTTTACGTCTATGACTACTTCGTCTACGAACATAATGTTTTATACTTCGCGTTTTGGTCCAGTCATACCACGTTGGTGAGTGACCGTCCTGTACGCGAACGGCTTGCCAGCCGTTCCTGTCGTTTCTGCAACCGCTGTTGCTTTTTCACTTCTTTGGCACTTCTCAGCAACGCTCGGTCGTCTGTTTGCAGAGGAGCCTGCAAGTACGGCTTGAGCGTACCAATAGTTCTCACATTCGGCGCGAAGCGATCACCGTCAGAGGCGGCATACCAGTTATAGTTGGCCGCGTAAAGCTGCTCCACACGCTTCCAATTTTTAACGTCGTGCTGGCGCGGCGGCTCAAATCCCCGCCCGATGTTGACAAGCCCACCTCCACATTCGGTACAGGAAAGAGCCTCTTGACGCTCTGCCGCACCACCATAATTGAAGCGCAGGAGGGTCTTCCGAAACATCTTACGGCAGTGGAAGCAAGCAAAATGCGACCGCTTCATTTTTGGGTTGTGTGCCATGTGTTTATGCGCTCTGCGGTAGAGCCTACTCCTGCGGGCTGACCGGCTGTGGGTCGGCCAGAGTCCACTTTCCTGTGGCGAACTGTGAGGCCAGCCACGCGCCCAGGGCGGCGAAGGCGAGGGCGACGAGCGGATTATACAAAAAGTAATGCATCCCGCCGGAATGGGCCGATTCGGGCGAGACCGGCGGGATGCGCCAGAACGGGCGGACGAAGCCGACGGCGCAGAACCCAGCGAAGGTCAGGGCGGCGACGTTCAACCCCTGCTCACGGGCCAGGAAGCCGACGGCCAGGCCCGCCAGGAAGGCCGGGAGCGACAGGGTCAGGAAGGCCGCGCAGCCGTCGTAGAACGAGTCGGACGAGAAATCGTTCGCGCCGAGCCACCAGACGCCGATGCCGTTCAGCAGCAGGGTCAGCGCCAGCCCGGCCAGCGCCGCCAGGAACAGCCGGACGGGCGGCCTCAACCCGCCGCCCCTTCCATGACCGTGATCCGCGACCCCGAGGGCGTTTTCGTGACTTCGACGCGGGTCGCAAAGGCGTCTTTGAGTTCGTCAATGTGCGTGATGACGATGATGCGCTCGAAGTCATCTTTGATGGCGTCCAGGCACTCCACCAGCTTTTCGCGGCCTTTGGCGTCCTGCGAGCCGAAGCCCTCGTCAATGATGAGCGTCTGCAAGCGCGCCCCGGCGCGGCGGGCGAGCAGCTTGGACAGGGCGATCCGCAGGGCGAAGGCGGCGCGGAAGCCCTCGCCGCCGGAATACATTTCCAAAGGGCGCGTCCCCAGGTTGTCGCTGACCTTGATGTCCAGGGTCTCGATGGGGCCGTCCCGCTTGGTTTTGGACTCGCGCAGGGTGTCGAAGTAGAGCGACATGTCGCCGTCGGTCAGGCGGTCCAAAATCCGGTTGGTTTCCTCGGCCAGTTCGGGGATGGCGTTCTCGATGATGAGCGCCTGGACGCCCTTTTTGCCGAAGGCTTCGGTCAGGCGGCTATGGACTTCGGTGTCGTATTTGGCGTCGGCCAGGCGCTTGGCCTTGTCGGCGCGGACCGCCTTCTGCTCCTCAAAACGGGTCAAGGTCTGCTGCCGCCGCCCGATGTCCTGGGCGACGGCCTGGTCTTCGGCCTGACGCGCCTTTTCCTGTTCGCGGATCTGCTGCCCGCGCGCTTCCAATTGGGCGAGTTCGCCGCTGACGTCGGCGAGGCCCTGTAGCTGCGCCTGGGCCGCGTCCCGGCTCGCCTGCCGGGTCTGCAAGCCCTTTTGGGCGCGGGCGAGGCCGGTTTCAGCGGCGTTCAGCGCCGTCTGCGCGTGTTCCAGGGCGATGTGCAGGCGCTCGGACGGCTCCAAAACGGACAGCTCCGCTTTGACGGCGGCGTAATCTGCTTCCACATGGACCAGCTTGGCAAGGGCGGCTTCGTACTTAGCGATCTTGGCGCGTGTGTCGGGCGCGAACTGGCCCGAGACGGCGATGCGCTCGGCCTCGGAACGGATGCTTTGCAGGTTGGGCAGAGTCTTGCGCCGTTCCTCCATGACAAAAAGCGACTGTTCTAGCTGGGCCAAATTCTCGCGGTCCGCGCGGGCGGCTTTCTGCCGGGTTTCCAACTCACGCAGGCGCTGCTCCGCGCGGCTCAGTTCCTGCTTGACGCGGGCGGCCTCGGCCTTGATGGATTTCTGGCTTGCCTGCGCGGCATCGCGCGCGTTCTGGTAGTCGGCTTGAACAGAGGCGACTTTGGCAGGCGGCAGAGGGGCGGCGCAGACGTCACAGGTGCCTTGCTGGCTTTCCAGCGCGGCCAATTTCCGGTCCCAGTCGCGCACTTGATAGTCCAGCCCGCCGTTCTGTTCACGAAGCTCGGTGAACTGGTTTTGAAGCGCCTTGACGGCGGCTTGGGCGTCGGGAATGCCGGTCTCCTCGCGGTCCGCCTCGGCGACACGCGGGGCCACGATGGCTTTCCGGTCTATGAGAACGTCATAGTCACGCACGGCGGCTAAGGCCTGCTCGTGCTCGGCGACGGCCCGCTCCAGGCGGCGCTGGACCTCGTTCTCGGCGGCCATGAGTTCCTTGTCGGCGGCGGCCAATGCCTGTTGGCCCCGATGGAACTGTTCCAGCCCTTTTTCCAGGTCGGCGACGCGGGCGCGGGCCTCGGTCAGCCTGTCATAGTCTCGGCAGATCTCATCACGCCGCGCCAGCAGCGCGTTCGCCTTGTCCGCTTCGGCGCGATGCTCGGCGAGGTCTTTGGAGAAGTCGCGGATTTCGGCGTCCAGGGTCGCGATCTGCGCCTTGAGCGAGGCGGCGAGATCGGCCTGGCCTTTGAGCATTGACCGCCGCTCCTGCATCGCTTCCCACTCGGCCCGCAGCTCGTTCTGCCTTGCCTGTAAAGCCTCAAGCCGCGCTTGCAGGGCGGCGAGCTGCTCGCGCAGCTCCGGCTCAGCCTTCAGCTCGGCATCAATGCCGCTGATGTCGCGCTCCAAATCCGTCGCCTCGGCCTGAGCGGACTTCATCCGCTCGCGGGCCTTGGCTTCCAGTTGGTCATAGCGGGACAGGTCCAGGATGTCGGCCAGAATCTCCTTGCGCTTGGTCGGCGTCTGCTTGACGAACTGGTCGGCCTGCCCCTGCCGCAGATAGGCGGAATTGAGGAAGGTGTCATACGACATCCGCAGCAGCTTCTGGATCGTCTCCCCGGTGTCGGTGGATTTGTTGCCCGTCAGCGACCGCCAGCCCGCCCCCAGGCCCTGGTCGGGCGTCTCCTGCTGGAACTCCCACAGGTTGCCGACCGCCTTCTTGGACCGCTTGCGGATGACCCGGTAGCGCTGCCCGTCCATCTCGAACGTAAAATGAACGCTCATCTCGTCCGCGCCGATGCGAACCAGCTCGTCGTGCTTGTTCTTGCCCGCCCGGCTCTCGCCCCAGAGCGCCCAGGTCATGGCGTCCAGCAGGGCGCTCTTGCCGTGCCCGTTCTCGCCCGACAGGCAGAGCGTGTGCATCCCGGTGAAATCCAGCGCGGGGACGTCCTCCCCGTAGGACATGAAGTTCTTGAGTTCGAGACGAATCGGTATCATTTCGCTTGTGATTATACCTGAAAATACCTAGCCCCGGCGCAGCACTGGCTGCGCGGAGGGCAAGCGCCGACACGCCTTAGCTCCGAATTGCGGCGAGGCGGTCGAGCCACTCCGACAGCAAGTTGCGTTCCCCGTCCGAAAGCGCCTGGACTTCCGGCAGAACGGCGCGGAGGGCGACCGCCGCCGCGACCGGTCCAGAACTCTCCAGGGCGGGTGCGTCCAGGGTGATCGCCGCAATCGCCGCTTCGCGCGCGATCTCCGACAAGCTCATGTCTCGGTGTCCGTCGGGCTTGGCAAGAAGGGTCAGCACAGTTCCGCATCCAGAAGCATGAAAGAGGTCCGCCGCCCGTTCCTCGGAGAAGCGCAGCCGGCCGGCAGCGGCGACGCGGCGGATGTGCTCTTTCAAGAGGCGGTAAGACGTGTCGGCTGCCGGAGAAGGCGCACCGGGTCGGGGATCGGCGTACATCAGCAGATAAATCGCCGGGTGAGACAGCCCGAAGCCGACGTGTAAATCCCATCCGGCCCGTAGGTCTTCTATGGGGTCTCGTCCTGGCTTGCGGGCTGTCTTTCCCTCCAGATAGGTCGTAAAACCGTGTTCCGCGACCGCATGGAGGAGGCCCTGCTTGTCGCCAAAGAGGCGATAGATGGCCGGCACCTGAACATTGGCGGCGGCGGCAACAGCCCGCGTCGTGACGGCGTCCCGGCCCCCGCTGTTGAGGAGTTGAATCGCGGACGTAAGGACGTGTACCCGCGTCTCATCACGGGGAGTGCCCATTCCAGCGTTCATGTCGGTGTCGGCCCGTGTGGTCATATCGGCAGTTCTCCCATGTTGTCCCAATAAATTTCTTTGACCCAATTAACAATGATACTATAAATATGGTATCATTGTTAAATGCGGCTTCGGAGCCGTCCCGCAGCAAAGTATAGCACAAGGAGAACACCATGATCATCGTCACAGGGGCCACCGGCCAGCTCGGCCGGGCCGTCGTCGAGCGGCTGCTCGAACTCGTCCCCGCCGGGCAGGTCGGCGTGAGCGTGCGCGACCCGGAAAAGGCGCGGGAACTCGAAGCGCGGGGCGTCCGCGTCCGCCGGGGGAACTTCGGCGACCCGGCGAGCCTTTCGCACGCCTTTGAAGACGCCACGCAGGTCCTTATCATATCCGTTGACGTCCTGGGCGAAGCGGGTGTCAACCTTCACCGGAACGCCATCGAGGCCGCCAGGACAGCAGGCGCAGAGCGTGTGCTTTATACCAGCCACATGGCCGCCAATCCGGCTTCGCTTGTCCCGTTCGCGCGAGACCACGCCGCGACCGAAGAGATACTGAAGACTTCGGGCGTAGCTTTCACATCGCTGCGGAACGGGTTCCATGCGGATGCGGCCCTCAGGTTCATGGGCAACGCTCTAGAGACGGGCAGGCTTGCCGCACCCGCAGACGGCCCGGTCTGCTGGACGACTCGTGCCGACCTTGCCCAAGCCGCCGCGATCGCGCTCACGGAGGAGGGGCGGCTTGACGGCATCACGCCGCCGCTCACCGCAGCGCAGACCGTTGACCTGGCCGGCCTCGCGGCGATCGCCTCGGAGCTTACCGGGCGTTCTATCACCCGTGCCCCCGTGCCGGACGCGGAGCATCGGGCGGCCCTGATCTCTCAGGGCATGCCTGAGATGTATGCGGACATGTTCCTGAGTTTCTTCGCCGCCAGCCGGCAGGGCGAGTTCGCCGTCGTGGACCCGACCCTGGAGCGCCTGCTCGGGCGACCACCGACGCCTATGCGGGACGTCCTGAAGGCGGCGATTTCCCCGGCTGTCGGCGCAAAGTAAAGGAGCAACAGAATGGCTGAACAAAAGGTCGCCCTCATCACGGGCGCGAACAAGGGCCTCGGCAAGGAGATCGCGCGGCAGCTCGGGGCGCAGGGCATGACCGTGCTCCTCGGGGCGCGCGACGAGGGGCGAGGGAACGAGGCGGCATCCGAGCTGAAGGGGCAAGGCGTGGACGCCCGCGCCGTCCGCCTGGACGTCACGGACGAGGCCAGCGTCGGCGAGGCCGCGCGGCAGATCGAGCGCGAATTCGGGCGGCTGGACGTTCTGGTCAACAACGCGGGCATCTCCCTAGACGGCGGCCCTTCCAGTGCTCTCAGCCTCGACGTGGACACGCTTCGCCGCACCTACGAGACCAACGTCTTCGGCGTCTTCGCCGTCACCAAGGCGATGCTGCCGCTTCTGAGGAAGTCGGAGACAGGGCGTATCGTGAACATGTCCAGCGGGCTGGGTTCGCTCACCGAGAACAGCGACCCCCAGGGGCAATACGCAAACATCAAGCCGCTGGCCTATAATTCGTCCAAGGCTGCCCTGAACATGATCACCGTGATCTTTGCCGTCGAGCTAAAGGACACGCCGATCAAGGTCAACGCCGCCGACCCCGGCTATACGGCCACGGACCTGAACGGGCACAGCGGCCCGCGCACGGTACAGCAGGGGGCGACCATCGCCGTGCGGCTGGCGACGCTGCCCGCCGACGGGCCGACGGGGGGCTATTTCGACGAGAAGGGCGTCGTGCCGTGGTGAGGCCCCCATTTTCAGGCTCAGACCAGAATGAGCCGCTACCAAAAACAAGAAGGCGGCTCCTCATGGTGGGGAGCCGCCTTTGGTGTTTGCGTCCGCTACTTGGGTGTGAACAAGGTCCCACAGCCGCCGCTTTTCTGGACGTTGGGGTTGAGTTATTTCTAGCCACCTCCCGGTTTGATACGCAATAAAGGTAAGATTAAGCTGAGAGACGCTCTGAGGAAGGCATTGGGGTGAGCTTTTCATTCAATTTCAATTTCTCCAATGATGATGTTCAAGGGCTGATCTTCGTGGGAGCGGCTATCTTTGTCCTACTGTCTATCTGGAAAGCCAAACGAACAAATCAAAAGCTCCATTTGAAGTGGCTCGTTCCATTGGCAGTCTACGTCGTGGACGAGGCGGTCACTTATGCGATCACGAACGCCTATGACTTACTAGGAATTGCTGAACCGAGGGCAGTTAGTACCGTCATTCATACCATAGATGATGTCACTTTGCTTGCTTTTCTTTGGGCCTTGATCGTTCTATGGCGCATCATCCGAAGCACGGCCGAGCTGTTGAAAACGCCCTGGATCAACGGCGGCGAGACGCCGGAAGGAGTTTGGCCGCCCGCGCCAAAAGTCTGATGGGATACAATCACGATAGGAACACATCGGATCGCAATACCCTCAATCTGCGCCTAATGCTTTGGGTTGCCTTATGAAAAGCGCTTGGCTCTGGTTCCTTTTTTATGCCGTCGCGGTCATTCCCCTTGCGCTCTTCGGGGCAGACATGGCAGGCTCTCTCGTATACAATTACGATCACGCGCACAGGCCACGCCTTAGCGACCACGAGTACCAGACGCTTAAAAATTTCTGGGAAGCAATCAGCGCCATCATCGGCGGAATGCCTGGGTTCTTCTTAGTGGGCCGGTCTCAGCTTCGTCAGGAAAGGGAGCGGAGAGAGGCGATGATGCAGAGGGCAGCAGATGAAGAGGACCAAACGGTCTGGCCTCCCCCGCCCCGTTTGTAGCAGGGCGGCTCCTCAAGCTTCAGGCGATCGCCGTTGACAATTCGCTCCCACTCTGATAGACTGGTCTTAACGCAGCCATGTTATCGCGTGTCGGGAGACAGCCATGCATCTATTTCCGCGCAGATCATCCGTGTGGGCCGCTGGGGCGGCCTTGCTGACGCTGGCGAGCGCCGCCGGGGCGCAGGACGCCGGCAAGCCGTTCGGGATCAAGGACGGAGACCGTGTCGTCTTCTATGGGGACAGCATCACCGAGCAGCGGCTTTACACGACGCTGGTGGAGAACTATGTCGTCACCCGGTTCCCGAATCTTCACGTTACCTTCGTCCACTCCGGCTGGGGCGGGGACCGGGTGACGACATAGT
>CAXTWM010000211.1:0-8772 GCA_964247915.1 uncultured Armatimonadales bacterium
CGGCGGGGGCTTCCGGGGCCACCCGTGTCAATTCGTCTTCAGGCAATGCCGATTTCCTTTCTGATGCTCTCCATCTGCCGGGTCAGGTCCAGCAGTTCGGCCTCGGTCACTTTCCCCGCGTCCAGCCGCAGCTCGCAGGTCGCCAGCAGGCGGCGGAATCGCTCCTTGTCCACCTGCCCGCGCCGGGCGGCAACCTCGGCCAGCCGCTCCAGGTTCACGTCCGGTGGCAGGGCCAGCCGCCCGCACACGTCCCGGAGGAACTGACGGTACAGCGTTTCCAGGGCGGTGCCCGAGGCTTCCGCCCGGCGGTACAGGCTCGCCAGCGAGGCGACGTAATCGGCGGACGAACGGGCTATGTCCCGCGCGGAGGGCACGGGCGGGCCGAACCTCCCGCCCAGCAGGACCAGGAAGCACAGCGCGGCCAGGAACACCTGCGTCAAGGCCAGTTGCAGCGGCTGCCCCAGCGCCTCCCACACCGAGCCGCCGGGGCTGCCGCCCACATCGCCGTGGTGGTACTCGTCGAACAGGACGGGGTCGCCCCGGTGGCCGTAATGCGCCAGCAGGTCGGCCAGAAAGACGGAGTTCTCCGATCTCGCCAGGTTCGCGTTCGAGAACAGCTCGCCGTCGGCGACGGCGACCAGCCGGCCCCGGCCCACGGGAATTTCCAAGGCGAGCGGCCCCGCACTGTCGCCGAAGAGGGCCAGCCCGTCCGGTCGCGCCCGGCTGATCCGGGCGGCGGCGGCGGAATGCAGGCTGATCATGCCCTGCGTGTCCGCCGTCGGCTGTAACGGGGGGAACTCGGTCCGCCCGGTGCCGGGCGAGGCCGACTCGACGACCAGATCCAGCGCGTCCGCGAAAGTGTCCTGGTCCTCCGAGGCAGGATTGGAGGCGGGCTTGCCGCCCGCCTGTCCACCGGTCTGGCCGCTGGGCAGCCGCGAGGACAGGAGTATCGCCGTGTGACCCGCCGCCAGCCACCGGCGCAGGGGGGCGGCATCGCGGGCCGCCAGCAGCGTCCGGTCGCCGCCGTTCCCGGCCCGCGTGATGGTCGCCGTCGGAGTCTGAACTTCCGGGTCTATCACCATCAGCACGCCCGGCTCGGCGGGCGACAGGCGCGACCAGCTTTGACGCCAGACGGTCGGCCGGTAGCCCATCCGGGCGGTCCACTCGAACACGCCCCTGCTGCCCGAAGCGCGGTCGTTCGTGACTGACGGGTCCTGTCCGCCTTCCGCGCCGACGGTGCGCCGGGGGGCGGTGCCGTGCCCGCCCAGCAACAGGCCGCCCACGACGAACAGCAGGAGGAGGAAGATGACCGCGATGAGGTCCCGGCTGCGGCGCATTAACCCTGTGCCCCTTTAGCCTGGGGAGCCGCCTGGGGGGACGGGGCTGCCGCCTGGGGCGCGGCCAGCAGCGCCTGGTACTGCGCCAGGGCGCGGGCGTAGTGCGAGGCGTCGGTCTGCCCGAACCCGTACCACACCTGGTCGAACTCGCGCGTCAGCGGCGTCAGGGCCGAGTAGATGTCGCCGCGCCCCGCCGCGCGCAGGGCGCGCAGGTATTCCCAGTTGGTCTTGGACCGGTCGAAGCGCAGGACGCCGCCCGTGTCGAGCGCGACCAGGGCGGCCAGGTAGACCAGGCGGAAGGCGCGTCGGTAGTCGCCCGCCTTCGCCTGCTGCTCGGCCAGGCCGAGCAGGCTGTCGTTGTCCCGCGCTTCCACCAGGGTGGCCTCTTCCTCGTCGAGCGCGAGCGGCTTGGACCGGGCGGAGCGCCGCCCGATGGCCTGCACGATGACGGCGACGAGCACGGCGAACGCGCCCGCCGCGATGACGACCAGGATGCCCAGGATGATCTTGGGGTTGATGGTCGGCAGGTTCATGTTCGGCGTGGACGGCTGGTGCCAGGTGAAAACGCGGTCCAGCCAGGCCGCGATGCGCTCGGCCAGCGAGGGCGGCGGCGGCAGTTCGGAGCCGAACTCGGGCCGCGCCAGGACGGCGCGGGCGGACCGCTCGGCGTCGGCGGGGTCGGGGGACGCGCCCGGACGCGGGTGCGCCTGGGCGGCGCGCAGGGCCGCGATCTGCGCGCCCACCGCGCCCAGGGCGTCCGCCCGCGCGGTCGGGTCCTTGACGGCCTCCGCCGCGTGGATGGCGGCGACCAGGCGGGACGTGTCCACCGAGACCGGCGCCCCCCCCGGCGGCTCGATGCTGTGGATCGGCCCCAGCGTCCGCTGCGCCAGCAGGGAGGGCGCCTCCCCCGGAGGCACTTCGTCGGCCTGGATGGCCTGCGTCTGGCTGACCAGGGCGGCCTGGACCTGGGCCAGAGCGCGGTCGTACTCCTGGGGCGTGGCCGCCGCCACCCGCAAGGCCCATCCGCCGACGAAGAGAAGGACAAGCGCCAGTCGCGAGAAAAAGGTCAACGCGGCGGCCCTCCATACACCGGGGGACGCGCGGGCGGCACACCCGGACGGAAGGGGCCGTACACGGGCGCGGGCGGCAGGAACGGGCCGAGCGCAGCCAGCGGCGGGTAGCGCAGCTCCTCGGCCAGCAGCTCGACGTCGAACGCCTCCTTGCGGATTCGCAGGTCGTAATACAAGACGGTCATCACACACACCAGGAACGGGATCAGGACGAGGTGGGCCAGGCCCTGACTGATCAGCGTTACCGCCTGCTGCTCCGCCGAGGCCCCGACGCCCGACACGCCCCCGTATAGGCTCTGTGCGCCGGGCGCGAGGTGCAGGACGTTGTCCACCAGGTAGGCCAGGGGGAAGGCCACGCCCAGGCCGATGACCCAGGCGATCAGCGCCAGCAGGAGCAGGCAGTTGAAGACCCGCCCGCCGTACCCGCCGCCCAGCCGGACCGACCGGCCCAGCGCCTTGCCCGGCCCCTGCCCTTCGAACATGTAGGCATGGAGGACGAAAAAGAACTGGGTGGCGGGCAGGAGCCAGAGCACGCCGCAGAAGAGCAGGCCCAGGGCCAGCGCCCCCCCAGCCAGGGCGACGGCCAGCAGCAGGCCGGGCAGGCGACGCAGCCAGGCGCGGAAGACCGGCCAGACGGTCACGTCCTGCTCCAGATACCGCCCCGCGCTGGCCCCGACTAGGGGCGCGACGGCGAGGAGGTACAGCGGCAGGTACAGCGTCACCTTCGTCGCCGCCACGACGAGCCAGATCACGGAGCCGTCCGAGTTCGCCGTGACCCCGAACAGGTCGAAGAGCGGCGGGAAGAGGCGCGGCCCGGCGAACGCCAGCCCGATGTCGAGCGGGACGACGGTGATGGCCGTGACCAGCAGCAGGAACACGAAATTCCGCTTGTATAGGTCAAACCCCTCGTCGAAGATGTCCCCCAGCCCCAGGGGCCGGAGCCGCTGCCCGTTCATGCCCGCTCCCAGCCCCCTTTCCCTAGCCCTTTTTGGCGACTTTGACCAACGAGGGGCGGATGACCCGGTCGTGCAGCGTGTAGCCCTTGCGGAGTTCGGCCGTCACCGTCTCGTCCGGCTCCTCGCTCTCCTCGTCCAGCATGACCGCCTCATGCACCTCGGCGTTGAACGGCTCGCCGGTGGCGGGGATGGGCTGGACGCCCTGCTTGCCCAGCGTCTCCGTGAACTTGCGCTGGACCGCGCCGATGCCGCCGATGAGCTGCTCGTAGCTCTCGGTCTTGCGGGCGTGGTCGAGCGCGAGGTCGAAGTCGTCCAGGACGGGCAGCAGCTCTTTGATCAGCCGCTCGTTGGCATCCCGGATGATTCGCAGGCGCTCCTCCTCGCCGCGCCGGCGGAAGTTCTGCAAGTCCGCCATCGCGCGCAGGTAGTTGTCGTTCGCCTGCTTCTCCCTGGCCTTCAGCTCCTCGACCTCTTTGGAGCTGACCGCCGGCCCGGCGGCCTCCAGTGTCACCGTTCCGGGGGCGGCGCCGTTCGCGGGCGGCGCGGCCTGCGCCGGGGCGGCGGCGGCCTCGACGGGGGCGTCCAGGTCGATCGGCTGGCGCTCGCGCATGTCGTCATCGTCGTCCGCCATGTTGTCGCTGATGCCGGGGATGGCGTTGGCCGCCTCGAAGGAATTATCTCGTGTGGGGTCGTCTGGTTCAGCCATGAGAATAAAAACGTGCTCCTTGTCAGAAGTAAGGGGAAGCGGTCGCCGCCTCATTCGCCGGGCGCCTCCCGCATTCCTGCGTTATTATACCTGACGGGAGGGGTTCTTACTCGTCAGCCTGGATTCTGACGACAAGCCTTGACAACCGAGCCGTGGCTTGGATATACTTTCTGCGGACGGACGGGCCTTCCTACTCCAATTGGTAGAGAGAATGCGTTTAGGCCGCATACAGTGTCGGTTCGAATCCGATGGAAGGCATTTGATTTTTTTGCAGTTTCGCCCCAAACCTGTTGACAAACCCGCACCGCTTGGTGCATAATCATCTTCGTAACCGTTCCCGTTCTGCCCCACCGATGCGGGTGTAATTCAGTGGTAGAATGTCTCGTTGCCAACGAGAATGTCGCCAGTTCGAGCCTGGTCGCCCGCTTAAAGAATAAAGGTCAGCCCTGATTAGGGCTGACCTTTATTCTTTAAAAGTATGGTGAACCATGACCGTGCTTTAAGGCAGAACTTTTCAGTATCTATCATTTTGTTGACTAAAATCCAGTGCTGTGCTAATATAACTACGTTCGGGTAGACTTAGATGTCTTCTTTAGGGAAAAGCGATGAATTATCTTTACGAAAATCTTGGAGATGATCGTTTTCAGGAGCTGTGTCAGGCCCTCCTTATCAATGAACAGAATAATGTTCAGTGTTTTCCTGTTGGCATGCCTGACGGTGGACGGGATGCGGTAGTCTATGCCACGTCACGTTATCCTGATAACGCATTCGACGTTTACCAAGTTAAGTATGTCAAGAAACCATTGATGGAGGATGCTCCTCATAAGTGGTTAATCGAAATCATGGAACAGGAGATTCCAAAGGTTGCTGGCCTCATACCTAAAGGTGCAAGAAGCTATTACTTGCTGACTAACGTTCCGGGCACATCGCACTTGGGCAGTGGATCAATTGATAAACTCAATGAGCTACTAGGGGAAGCTTTGAACATTCCTTTTCAGTGCTGGTGGCGCGATGATCTCAACCGGAGAATGGACAACGCTTATGACCTAAAATGGGCCTACCCAGAAGTCATGTCGGGTACGGATATGCTGCGACTTGTGGTTCAGGCAGGGTTATCCGAAGACAAGGAACGTAGAACATCGGCTATCAAAGCTTACGTCCGTGCTCAGTATGATCGTGATGCTGACGTTCGGTTCAAGCAAGTTGATTTACAGCATGATCTAGTAAAGCTGTTCGTGGATGTGCCACTTGGTTGTGCAGACTATGCTGACGAGTCTACGAAGTCCTTCTTTCGGGGACGGGCGACTCTGACCTCAAATGGTGAAAGAGATACCGTTTCTGAGGGTGCCATCAAAGCATTATTAGATCCAAACATTCAACGGAAGTTCCCTCATGTGGTTGTTGAGGGAGCGCCGGGACAAGGCAAATCAACTCTAGCTCAGTACCTTTGCCAAATACATCGGATGGGCATCCTTCAGGAAAATGATGCATTTACCAGCTTACCAAAGGAACATAGAACTAAAGGTCGTCGGCTACCTTTTAAGGCCGATCTTCGTGACTTAGCTGTCTGGCTGGCTAAAAAAGATCCGTTTGATCCCGACAATGAGGCCGTAAAGCCTGAACATTGGGACAAGTCACTTGAAGCCTTTCTAGCAGCTCAAGTCAGGCGGCTCTCGGGCGGTATTGTCTTTACTGTAGCTGACCTTCACGCTGTCTTTCGCGTAAGTTCTGTTCTCCTCGTGCTGGACGCCCTCGATGAAGTCCCAAGCATCTCTGAGCGCAAAGAGGTTATTGCCGAGCTAATATCTGGCGTTAATCGTCTGAAGGACAGTTCATCGTCTTTACAAGTTCTAATCACAAGTCGTCCTTCCATCTTTTCAGCATCCATTAGTTTGCCTATAGCAACCTTTCCTCACCTACAACTACTTCCACTCTCCAAGAGTTTGATCGTCGAATATGCTGATAAATGGCTCAAAGCTGGAAATCTTGATGAGCGTGATGCCTCAGATGTTAAGAGAATTCTAGGTGACAAAATTGAGCAAGCACATTTAAGGGACTTAGCTCAAAACCCCATGCAGTTGTCGATCCTACTGAGCCTTATGCATACTAGGGGGGTGTCTCTACCGGATAAGAGAACAGCACTCTATCAACAGTATATTGACCTGTTTCTAAGCCGTGAGGCTGAAAAATCGAAAATCGTTGCCGAGCATCGAGAGCTATTGATTAATGTCTACCAATACCTCGCTTGGGTTCTTCATTCTGAGGCCGAAAAAGGGGTGCATAAAGGAGCTATAAGCGACTCAAGCCTTCGTGAGAAAGTTTCTGAATATCTCTCTACGGAAAACCTTGACGGTACGCTTGTTGAAACATTGTTCACAGGTGTAGTTGATCGCATCATGTTCCTCGTGTCTCGTATAAAAGGAACATTTGAGTTTGAAACTCAACCCCTTCGAGAATATTTTGCCGCGCGGCATTTGTTTGTCACTACTCCTTATTCACCCCCTGGTTCTGAATATAATGGATCATTGCCGGATAGGCTTGATGCAATTCTTCAGAACCCCTACTGGCTCAACGTGACACGGTTTTTTGCAGGTTGTTTTGATAAAGGGCAACTACCATGCATCATTGACCGTTTAACTGCTTACTCTGAAGCCGATTTTGTACGTTTTACCAGCCGCCCAAAAAGGTTGGCTGCTATGTTGCTCGGCGACTGGGTCTTTAGTCAGGATCAGCGCTCAACTCGTAAAGCAATCGAGTTCGTACTGAGTAATTTTGGTAATTCCTCTTCAACGAGATCTGACAACCACTTTGGTGACAGCCTTAGTGGTTTGATACAGCCAGAAGAGAATGCCCGCAAAGAGTTGATTTCTCAGTGTTTCTCCATGTTACAACAAAAACCATCAGCACGAGAAGTATTTGGAATTACTTACATCGTGGTTATGAACATCAGAAAAAAAGACCACGATCTGCGTCAGCAGTGGAAGGAACAAATCATTAAGTCAAACAGCCAAGATCTCACATACTGGATACGATGTGGTAAAGGTATGAATGCCTTATCTTGGTACACTGTTGATGAACTACAGGAGCTATTTAGGGACAAAAGTTTGACGCCTACCGATTTGATCCTAATCTTTCAAGGAGGACGGGGGGACTTTTTGAGCCTTGAAGCATCGTTCTGTCAGCCTGTTATTGAAAGTATGCTCAATGGTTCCTTGCCTTTCCAAAGACAGGACAATAGTATTTTATCGCGCTTCAATTTTGCCCTCAACTTACCATCTCTGATCTGGTTACTTCACCATTCTGGGAGCACATCGGTCCGTGAGATTTTTGAGAGGTATGGGTTTGCCTTAAACAAGGCTCCTGTAGAAGAAGTGAACATTGATGTGGACTCTAATGCAGTGTTACGGCGCTGCCTTGAGGTCGTAATGGTAGCAGAGGCAGAATATAATCGGGTCGCCAGTGAATGGCTAAACGGCATCGAGCCTTGGGACAGAATCGTAGAGGCACTGCGAAGTACATGGGGAGACAATTTAGTCAGCCTTAAACTAGCTAACATCGCCGCGTCAACCATTCGTCCTGATGGCAACTTCGATGAATTTTCAGTACTTCATGATGGCACCAAGTCTTTATGCAAAAGGTTTGCCCATTCTAAGCTGAGAAAAAGCTCACCAAATTGGTGGATGCAACAGTTTGACCAAGCAAAAACTACAATGGATACGGTTATATTTTTAACCGCATGCTTGTCCTCTGCGACTTTCAACACGATCATAAGATGTTGGGATCGCCTCCAACATGCCTTAGATGGTCTTGATCCTTACACCTGGAACTTTGTCGCGACTGTGGTTGATGGCAGGGTAAAGGCTATACCTGGTTTACAGCCGTTGAGATTGAATCAAGATGCAATTCCTGCATCTGCAACACCAAGGATGATTGTTGCACTCGGCCAGCGTTGTATAACTAAGGATCAAGTTGTTTTGTTTCAACGTCATCTACAAAGCTATGTAGGAGAAGATCAATCAATCTTACAATTTTGTGTCGACGTGGTAAAGAGTCAGCTAGCGATCCAGCCGTCTCTTTGGGATCACGCGATGTTGCTCGCCACAAAGCTGCGCGAGAGCGAATTTGAATTCTTTTTACATTCTGGTGACATACCTAGCCAGACGTTCATCAGAAAAATGCCCCTCCAAGTTGCGAATCAAATTGCAACTAATTGCCATCAGTATCCAATGGATTTTATAAATTGGGCTGAACTGCGGTATCATTGGGAAGCAGAAAAAAGAATAACGGCAGTCAGTCGGATAGCTACACGCAATAAGTGGTTCATCCAAAACGATTGAGCAATTTCCAATGTAGCTTCAGATTTACCCGACGCCAGATTAAGCCGTACTAATGAAGTGATCTCACAGTCTGGGTGATGACGGGGCTTAAGGGCCTTACAGCAATGCTGTAAGGCCCTTTCTAATTACTCGCTAGGTGGGGCGGCCTTCCAGGGGCGGGCGCTCGGTGGGGCCGAAGGAGACGTTCTGGCGTAGGTCGAACTGCACCTCGCCGTCGGTGAAGCGGGCGGTGAGGGTGAGGGCGAACGGCGTTTCGTAGAAATAGGCCGTCAGGGCGTAGGTGTCCTCCGCCGTCCATGCGCCGCGCGCGGCGACGGGGTGGGGGCGGCCTTCGCGGAGCGTGGTCGTCCCGCGCCGCCAGCCCTC
>CAXTWM010000212.1:0-8766 GCA_964247915.1 uncultured Armatimonadales bacterium
CGCGGGCAGCGAGGATAAGCCTTCATACTGAGCACCCGACCATTCACCCCTCCCCCCCTCGAAGCTGATGCGGATCAACCCCATCCAATGCCGTAACAGGTAGGTAACATCCGCACGCCCTTCGTCCGTGACGCAGAGAGATTCCAGCATCTGGAGTTTCGCCCGGTCCGCCAGCCAGCCGGGCGCAGTCGCGAGGGCAGAGGTGAGCACATACTCCAGTTCCCCTGCTACGGGCGTCATCTGCTCGGCCTTGCCTGCCCACTGCTGATGCCACTCCCGCTCCGCGCCAAGAGCGGCGCTTCGGCGGCGCTCGCCCCATAGGCGCCAAGCGTCTTGGCGGCATCAACGACGACTTCCGGGTCTGGATCATACAGGTAGGCGATTGCCAGGCGTTCCACGTCCGGGCCGGGGGCGAGCGCGGCAACGCTGCTCAGGATGTCCCGATAGCGGAAACTTCCCGTGCGCGATGCCAGCACCTTGCCCAACTGTTTCACGCCGTAACTGCGGTCCGTCCGCAGGAAGTAGGCCAAAAGTTTGGAGTCGCCGTCTCTGCCCCAGTTGGTGTCATCCTCATAAGCCGCTTTGACGCGCGGCAGGATGGCCTGCGTCGCGTACCGCTGCACCAAACAAGGCTCGTACCATCTGCTCACACGATATGTTAGACAGTCTTCCAGCTTGGTCGCGAGAACCGCATCAAGGTCAGGCAGCGTCCGGTCCGGGAGAGAGCACAGCGTCGGTAGGTCTACGCGGGGATGGGGGCTTTTGATCTCCTCCAGCAGCAGCGCCCGGCCTTCGGCGGGGGATAGCTCCGTCAAGCGCCGCAGGGTCAGGCTGTAAAACTGTATCTCATCATTGCCTCGTGCCGTGCCCGGTTCCAGGCCGGGCGACGGCCTTGCGTAGAGGCGTCTCAGAAGCGGCAGCACCTCCGGCCCCCGCAGCAACGGCCAAAAGGAATCGCCCAGCAGATTGTTCTGCTCTTCCAACGTCAGATCGTCGAAAACGGTCACGAGTCCTCGTGCTAAGTTTCGATGCTCCGCCGCGTCCTGATGTGTGTAATCCATCTGCAACAGCGTGTAGAGACTGACCGCCCGTGCTTTCCCCTGCTTGGCAGGGATGGCGGCGGCCAGCAGCGTCAGGTCAAGGTCAGTCAATGCCGTTCGGACATCATTGCGGCGACGGAGAAAATCTTTCCATTTTTTGTCTCTCGCGAGGTCGGCTGTGGCAGAAAGGGAAACGGGTTGCGGGTAGGCGGCGAAGAACTGTGTCTGCGCCAAATCATACAGGAAGAACCAGAAGATGGGGAAGTCGGGATCGGCGAGCCTGCGCTCCATCTCCTGAGTGACGAATGACGGCTGCGGGAAGCCGAACAGGCCGAGCCGAGTCTGCACATAGGCGGGATTATTCAACTGCAAATAGTCAGTGGGATAGCCATAACGCGCGACCATCGCCCGCGCGGCGTCGGGCGTTCCCAGGAAGCGGATCGCGCGGACGGCGACCCGCCGGGCCTCCTGGGTTCTGTAGTCAAAGCCGTCTTCGTTGAAAAGCGGTAATGCTCGTCGCAGAGTGTCGGCATCCCACGCAGGGTCGTCGGGCAGTATCTCAAAATCCACGGCATTGGAAGCCGTCGCACGTCCCTGACGACCATCAAAGTTGAGGCTCTGCTTGCCCTGGTCAACGATCCGTCCGCTCGTCAGGTAAACGCGGTACTTGCCGGGCGAATCAAAGCGCAGCCACCCGTTCAGCGTGTAGGGCACGGGAACCGGCTGTTGGTCCAGGACCTGAAAATGGGGGCCGCCTCCGCTGTAGGCTTCCGGGAAGCCATGTTCGTAGTAGACGCGCAGTGGGTCCACGGCACCAACCGGGTTATCCACCTGGAAGGAGTCGCTGTTCCAGGGGGTTTCCCGATCACCGGGGCCGCTGTTGAGCTGATACGTTTGGGGCAGACGGCTGGCGAAGGCGGCGGTGAGCGGGATGACCTCACCCTGGTGGAACTGCGTCCTACCGCCAGGCAGGCTCAGCGTGAGGGAAACGCCGGGCGGATTGGCCGCCGCCGCTTTGAGCCGGGCGGCCTCGAAATCGGCGTCTCCGCTGGCCGGGGCGGATCGGGAAAGAGTCAGCAAGAGAGCCAGGAGCAGAAAAAACGGGTTTTTCATGTCTTGATGAGAGCCTGGGCGCGTCGGGAGGCTTCAACTGCGCTAATGCTTCAGGAAATGGTAGGCGATGACGAGCGCGATGACGGAGGCCATCGCCGCCCAATGGGCGGCAGTGATGCGTCGGGCGAAGAGGCCCAGGCAGGCGGCGAAGAAGAGGATGGGCAGGATGATGGTCATCGGCGCGCGGCTTCGGGGACGGGCACAGAGACGGCGGCGGCGGACATGACCGGCGGGGACACCACAGGCGGCACGAGATCAGGCTTTTCGGGCGCGAGCGGCGCGCGCTCCGTCCGCACCCACTCCTCCACAGCCGCGTCGGGTCGCCTGCGCGCCATCCCCGAAAGCGCCAGCGCGAACTTCCAGACGGCATAAAACGGGGCGCGGACCAGCGCGCTGTAGGCTTCCGGCGGGGCGCCCGCGACGCGCAGGCCGCCCAGGATGTAGGCGAGCAGGCCCACGCCCGTCAGGGCGGCGGACACGACCCAGGCCGCCGGGTGCGGCAGCAGGCGCGTCGCCGCCCCCAGAACGACCAGGCTGAACCAGGCCAGGGACAGCGCGCCCAGTTCGGCCAGCGGGGGGACCATGAGGTCCAGGCCCATGTCCAGCAGCAGACGGTTCCGATCCCGCAGGCCCTCCCACAGCAGCGGCAGCGCGCGCTCCCGCACCAGCCGCAGGCGTCCGCGCTCCCAGCGCGACCGCTGGGAGCCGGCCTGAGCGGCGTCCGTCGGCATCTGGGCCAGGACGCGCGCCTCGTGCGCGTAGCCCACCCGCAGTCCCTGACGCCGGGCCAGTTCCAGGCCGTAATCCAGGTCTTCCGTCAGGCTGCCGCCCGGCCAGGGGAGGGCGGCGGCGACGGCGTGCGTGAAGGCCATCCCGTTCCCCTTCAGCCCCACGCTGAGCCGCAGCGCCTCCCGGCCCAGCGGCTTGACGTGGTTGACCAGGTCGAAGGCCGCCGCCATCAGCCCCGCGCGCCAGCTTTCGCCGAAGTTCAGCACCCCGTAGCGGCCCTGCCAGGCCGCACACTCGCCCGACTGGAGGCGGACGCTCATCCGAGCGAGGAAGTCCGGGGCGACCCAGGTGTCGGCGTCCACGATGATGAAGCCTTCGGGGGGCGAGGGCCGGGACAGCAGACGGGTGACGGCATGGTTCAGGGCGTAGCCCTTGCCGCGCTCCTGGGCGTGGGTCCGCTCCAGGACCGTTACGCCGTGGGCGCTCGCCAGGGCCGCCGTCGCGTCGGCGCAGTTGTCGGCGACGACGACGACCTCGAAACACTCGGCGGGGTACTGCTGCTTGCCCAGGCTGTCCAGCGTGCCCGCCAGGACAAGCTCTTCGTCGTGGGCGGGGACGATCACGGCCAGGGACAGGGGCCTGCCGGACAGGGCGGGCGGCGCGGAGCGCCGCGCGGCGCGGGCGGCCGCCGCCAGCAGGAACAGCAGAAAGGCGACGCTCCCTCCCGCCGCCAGCCCGACCAGAGCCACCAAAATAGGGAACAGCAGGTGCATCCCGTTAAACCTTTGCGGCCCGCTTGCGGAGCCAGGCCGGGCCGGCCGTTTTGACCCGGTTCAGGGCGACGCCGATCACCTTGTCCCGCCCCAGCGCGTCCAGCGCCTGCGCGACCACGTCGCGCGGCGTGGCCCCCGCGCGGGCCACCACCAGCAGCCCGTCCACATGCCGGGTCAGCGGGAGGGCGTTGTCGGACGCGACGGCGGGCATGTCCACGATCACGACGTCGAAGGCCATCCGGGCCGAGATGATGAGCTGCGCCACGCGGGGCGAGCGCGCCAGGCGGGCGGCGTTGGTCGGCGCCTTGCCGGCGGGGATGATGACCAGGTTGTCGCAGCCGGCGAGCTGCAAGGTCGGGACGATGTTGTTGCTGTCTTCCAGGACCGGGACGACCCCTTCGCCGCGCGGCGGGACGCCAAGCCGGGCGGCCAGGTCGCCTTTGCCCAGGCTCATGTCGATGAGGCAGACGCGCTTGAACGTGTCCCGCGCGATCGTCATCGCCAGGTGCAGCGCGACCGTCGTCTTCCCCTCCCCCAGCACCGCGCTGGTGACGCCCAGCACATAGGGCCGGTCCGAGCCGAGCGTCTCGCCGCTGATCAGGGTGACGTCGCCGACGCCCGCGATCTGGCGCTCCAGGGAGGCGTACAGGTGGCTGAACTCGGCGGGCGTCTTTTCCACGCGCAGGTTGATGACCGGGGCCGAGGAGCGCGCCGGGACGTTCTCCTCGCCGGGCTTGGGGGCGACGGGGAACTCTTCGGGCCGCAGGGTCCGGTCGGTGCGGTTGAGCATCGCCTGGTCCATCATGAGGGTCGTCTCGAACGCAGGGGGTTCCTCGGCCCGGTCCGCGCGCAGGCTGAGGCCGGGCGCGGCCTCGCGCGCCTGGCGCAGCAGGGCCGCCATCTCGTCGGCGCGCAGAGTCCGCCCCTGCCGCTCCGAGACCAGGGCCGTCTCCTCTAGGTTGGGGGCAATCGGTCGGTCGGTCATAACATCATCATCCTTCGCCGCCGTCATCGTTTATCATCCTTGTTTATCATCCTTCGGGCGCGGGGGCGGGCAGCGGGGCCGCCCCCAAACCGCTCAAGGCGCGGCGGGCGGTCGTCGTGCGTAGGTCGGCGGATTCGGGCAGGGCGGCCAGCACGGGGACGCCCAGCAGGCGCTCGGCGTCCACCTCATGCCGCAGGGAGTGGTCGGACCACTCACTGAGCACGACGAGGATGACGCCCACGAGGCAGCCGAGGAGCAGGCTGCCCAGCAGCATGGCGATCAGCTTGGTCTTGCCGGTCGTCGGCGTCGCGTAGGTGAAGCCGATCGGCGTCAGACTGTCGCTCGCCGTCTGCCGGTCCAGGTTCGCCTGCATCTGGACCTGGTCGCGTTTCTGACGCAGAGCTTGATCCTGCGTCTGGGCGTCCTGGTAGTCGCGCATCTTGTCCGTGAGCAGGCGCTGGGCGGTCGGTATCCGGTCGACCACGGCTTGATTCTTGGCGATGCGCTGCCTCAAGTCCTGCATCGCCGACAGGTCCGAGTCGCGCGCGATCTCCGCGTCCGCGATCTGGAGCTTCAGGCCCTGATAGCCGGGGTTGTCCTGCATCTCGGTCTGCGTGTTGTGCTGGTTCTCGGGGGCGCGGGCATCGGCGCGCTCCTGGGCCTCCAGGCTCTTGATCTGCTGGTCAATAACCACCACCTCGGGGTGCTGCGGCGTCAGGCCGCCCCGGCTGGCGACGACCGTCGCGCGGTGGGCGATCAGGCCGGCGATCTCCGTCTGGAGGGGCGTATGGTCGGAGACTGTTTGCTTGGAGATGCTCATCGGCTTCATCCCCGCGAGCTGCTGCTGGAGCACCTGAGCCGTCTTGGCGTTTTTCTCGGCGTCACGCTGCGTCTGCGCCAGTTCCGACTTGTCGCTCGCGATCTCGTTGCTGTAGTTGCTCTCCGCGTCCGACAACTGGCCCCCGTGGGAGGCTTTGAAGTCGGACAGCGCCTTCTCGGCGCGGCGCAGGCGGTTCCCGGTCTTGGCGATCTCGCGGTTGAGGAAGCTGACGCTCCCCGTGGAGGCGACGGAGCGGTCCAGGCCGGCCTCCTCGATGTACTGCTTCTGGAGAGCAACCAGGATGCTTTCCGTCTCGTCCGGGTTGTCCCACGTCAGGTTGATGGAGAACTGATTGGCGCTGTCGGCGGAGGCGCTGAGGTTCTTCTGGAGCATCGCGTAGCGCGGGTCATCGGCCCGCGGGTCCACGTTGATCGGCGTCGCGAGATGGGCCTTGCTGAGAGCGACGTTCAGAAAGCCGGTGGGCTGGTTCTGCTTGGCAAGCTCCATGAAATGGTCCACGTTCTTCTGGGACGGCGTGATCCAGGTATTGTTGTCGCCCGCCCCCAGCACACTCGCGACGCTCTCGGTCTGGACCTGGGTCATGGCGGTGGCGTGGAACGTCTTGGAGCGCGCATACAGCGCCGCCATCGTCAGGCTGCTGACGATCAGCAGCGCGCCCCAGAAGAGGATCTGGTGACGGAAGAACGAGTCCATGATGCGGAAAAGGATGGGGGTGCGCCGGTACATCGCGTCGTGTCTCTCCTGGCTTTCGCTGCTATTGTCGGCAGGGGGGCGGGCTTTCCTCACCCGATCCCTTTTATGACCGGGGCAAGCCTGGTATCTTTGCTGGTTTATTATAGCACGGAATATACGTGATGCGGACGAAGACGATGTGGGTAAAGTTCCCTATGAAAAGTCAGTAGGCCCCCTCCGCGCGCAGCACGGCGGGGATGGTCATCAGCAGGATTCGGAAATACAGGCCCAGGGACTGGTGTTCGATGTAGTATAAATCAAGCTCGATGCTGCGCTCGAAGCTGAGGGAGGCGCGGCCCGAGACCTGCCACAAGCCGGTCACGCCCGGCAGGCCGATCAGGCGCTGACGCTGGCGGGGGGTATACTTGTCGGTCTCGCGCGGCAGCGCGGGGCGCGGCCCGACCAGGCTCATCTCGCCCTTCAGGACGTTGAGGAGCTGGGGGAGTTCGTCCAGGGAGAATTTTCGCAGGACGCGCCCGACGCGGGTGATCCGGGGGTCGTTACGCATCTTGAAGACGGGGCCGGAGCGCTCGTTGTGCATCTCCAGCAGGTGCCGCTTGGCTTCGGCGTCGCTGACCATCGAGCGGAATTTGTAGAACCAGAATTCCTCGCCGCCCCTGCCGACCCGCTTCTGCTTGAACAGGACGGGGCCGGGGCTGTCGAGCCGGATGCACAGGGCGATGAGGCCGAAGACGGGCAGGAGGAGCAGCAGGCCGAGCGCGGTGAAGAGCAGGTCCAGCGCCCGCTGCGCGGTCTTCGTCCCCGACCGGCGCGCGGAAACGCCGCCGAGCAGCAGCGTGTCGCCGCCCCCACGCGGGGCCGAAATGGCGCGCGGGTCGGCATGGTGTTCGCGGTGGGGTTCCCGGTATCCGGCGGACGCGGCTTCCAGGCCGGGTTCGGTATAGCGAGGCGTTTTCATAGGCTCTGATCCCGACTGGGTGCTTCCGTTTTTCGTGAGTCTCTCCCGACGCGGGGGCGGTCCGCCCTGCGGCTGAGGCCGCCAAAGATCAACAATGCAAAATCCATGCCAATCGAGCCAAACGGCGCATTCTCCGGTGATAATGCCTGATCAGAGCGCGCCCGTTTTTTTCGCCGGGAACCCAACACGCACTTGGCTCGTCCCACTGACCGGAACGGCTCGGGGTTAGGAGAGAAAGCGCTGTCATGGACAATCTTCGGGATTTTTCGCCGCAAACTGGAACGGGCGTCGGCAGGGACACGACAATGGATGCGGGAACGGGCCGGGAACACCCCCGTCTGAGCCATTACCAGCTGGAGCGAGAGCTGGGCCGTGGGTTTTCCTCCGTCGTTTATGAGGCCACGGACGAGCGGCGGTCGCGCGCCGTCGCGCTGAAGGTGCTGACATTCTCGGCCGCGCTGAGTGAGGACCGGCGCGTGGACCTCGCGGCGCGGTTCCGGCGCGAGGCTCAGGCGGTCTCGGCCCTCTCCCACCCGAACATCGTCGCTATCTATGAGGTGGGCCAGGCGGACGACGGGCGGCAGTTCATCGCGATGGAATGCCTGCCGGGCGAGACCCTGCGCCAGCGCCTGCACCGCGCCTCGCCGCTCTCGGTGCCGGAAGCCGTCGCCATTGCCGTCCGTGTCGCCGACGCCCTGCATTACGCGCATGGCCGGGGGATTATCCACCGGGACATCAAGCCCGACAACATCTTCCTCGCCCAGCGCGCTGGCCCGGAGGCGACGCCGAAACTGATGGACTTTGGCATCGCGCATGTGCTGTCCGATCACGGGCTGACGCAGGACGGCACCATCGTCGGATCTCCCGCCTATATGTCTCCCGAACAGGTCAACGGGCTGGCGCTGGACGCGCGCACCGATGTCTTTTCGCTGGCCGTGACCCTGACGGAGATGGTGACGGGCGCGAAGCCATTCGCGGGCGAGACGATCCCCGCCGTGATGCAGCAGATCCTCCACCACACGCCGGACCTGCGCGCCGTCCCGGACCGCCGCCTGAGCCGCGTCCTGGCGAAAGCCTTGTCCAAAAGCCCCCAAGCGCGCTACCCCGATGCCGCCGCCTTCGCCGAAGCCTTGCATCAGGCCGCGCCGCTAGCCGCCGCCGCGCCCTCCGTCGCCACGCAGATCATCACGGATTTACCCCGGCGTCCCGTCTCCCTCCCGCTGCGCCACTCGCGGCTGGGGGCGGTCGGCCTGGGGGCGCTGGCCCTGGGGGCGCTGGCGGCCTTGCCGCTGGTGACCAAGCGACCGCCGTCTCCTGCCGACGCAGCCGCCCCCGTGTCTGCGTCTTCTCCCCTGTCCGCCCCTCGGCCTCTCCCACCGGCAGCGCCCGCGCACCTGGCCCTGGTTTCCAGGGCGCGGCGGCACGAGATTGCCGCCGTCTGGCGTCCGGCCAGGCCACATTCGGTCCCCCCGGCCCCTGATGCCGGGGGCGTGCGGATCGCCGAAGTGACGCCCAGCCGCTATCCCCTCTCTTATTATGCACATCCGACACGGATTTCGTCTGTAACCCAGACGCCTAAATCGCCGCTCGCGCCCAGCCCGCCCGCCGCGCCGGCGCGTCCGGCCCTCCCGAAC
>CAXTWM010000213.1:0-8719 GCA_964247915.1 uncultured Armatimonadales bacterium
GGTGCGCTGCCCGGAAGGTCCTCCTGTCCGCCGCCGCCCGCGCCGCTGGGCTGCCGCAGGCGGTCCATCCCGCCCCCGCCCCCTGTGCCGAGGCTATCCTACGGATGACCTTGCCGCCCGCTGGTCTTCCTGCTTCGGAGTCGCCCATTCACGCCATCGCCCAAGGAGCGATCCATACCATGACCCTCAAACGCCTCAGACTCCAGCTCGGAGCCGCCGCCCTCGTCGCGGCCCTGTCCCTGGGCACGGCGGGTGCCGTCCGCGTCACCACGCAGGCCAAAGCGCGCGCCGTCGCCGCCGTGAAGCAGCAGGACCAGGCCCGCGCGCTGGCCGTCCTGGACCGCATGTACGCGACCTACGCGGCCATGCACTCGTTCCGGTGCAGCGTCAGGAACCACGAAGATCCATTAAGTACCGATCAGGTCGCTTCCTACGAGATCGAGCGGCCCAATAAAATCCGCTTCCGCCGGGCCACGCTCCTCGGCGACCCTGAGATGTCCGGCAACGCGCTGGCCGTCAGTGACGGCAGCAACCTGTATGTGACCTGCACGGAGAACAAGGGGCTGGCGGATCGTTATGTCAGAGAGCCGCTGGAACCGTCTCTGAGTCAGCGGGGGGACTATCGCTATTGGTTCGCCGACTTCGGAAGAATCCCGGCCTGGGGGAGCGATCCGGGCGTCGGGATGCCAGACGTTGTGTTGGGGATACGTCTGCATGATACGCCCTACCCCCAGTTCTTAGCTCCCGAATACTCGTTGGGACGGCCGACTGTGATAGATTTCCCAGGCGTTGCGTTCCCCGTATCACTGGACGTGGTCATCGCACGAGTGCCTTACAGGGGCGGGGTGTTGGGCAGGAACTGGAAGGACGCGGCTGAGATCGTGACCTACTATGTCGGGCAGCGCGACCATCTGCTCTATAAACTCACGGCGGCTGACCCACTCAGCCCGACCCAGTGGGATATACAGACGGAGACGTACAACAGCATCCAGGTCAACCCGAAGCTGCCTGCGTCGGACTTCATCTTCACGCCGCCGCCCGGCTGCCATGAAGTGAGCCGGGTGTCGGAATTGTTTCCTGGGGGGCGGATGTAGCCCCGACAAACCAAGCCGCCCGGCAGTGCCGGGCGGCTTTTGTGCTGTAGTGGGGAAACATGGCACAGAAAGCAAAAAGCCGCAGGCCGGGCATGAAACGCGCTACGGCATCACGCCTCTCATGGCTGCCGCCGTCAGCGGCAGCCTCCCCACACTCCACTCCTGCTCGACCCCGACGCCCGCAACAACGACCTGACGGCGGCCGCCATCGCCGCCTACCTCAAAAAGCCCGCCGTCGCTGCCCTGCTGCGGAAAGCGGGCGGGGGAGAATAAGGAACCATTCAGATTACACGAAGTCTAAGGCTGAATAATGGTTTGATGAGCATTTACAAGAGCGGGGTTCAGAATGGATACTGAGATCAATACGCGCTCATAAAACCACATCAGCCAGTATGTCGAAAAAGGGTCTTCTTCAGCAGACGCAAAAGCACAACCGAACACATCGCCGAGAACACGCGGCCCATTCAAATGGAACCGCTTGAAAACCTGCCATACCCCGTCAAACTCCCACGGATGGTAACGGCGTACCTCAACGGCATAACCTTCTGGAAAGAACTGGCGCCGTGCATCGTAATAAAGTCCCCTAGCGATTGTTTCAAAGGCCGTCTTGACTCGCTCTTCGTCAATTGGAAAAGTAGGGAAATCGCCTAGATAAATCCCAGCGCGCGTATGTAGGGGCTTGAACTGGGCGTTGGCTCGTGCCAAACGCGCAATGACGGATGAGTCTTTGCGGTCCGAACTCAGCATACTCTCAAAGACCTTCTGAGCGACGGGACTTTGGCTACCAAATAAGTCGCACACCAACATGTCCCTCAAAAAGTCATCGTTAAGGGATTTGGCATTGTTGCATGGCTCACAGGCGGGAACCGTGATCAAATTTGGTGGATAAGGTTTTTTGAAGAGGCATTCTGGTACGACATGATCCTTCGTGGATTTAGCTGTCTCTCCGCAATAAGCACATCGCCGCATTTTCATTTTATCACCTCTTATTTCGTAAGCGTCGTCTAGCTTTCCCCAACAGTGTCAGATAGTTGCTATAGCATTATAGCAGGGATGCCTCAGTGTGCATGGCTTTACCTCCGAATCCACAGTACAGCAATACTTCTGACCAGACGAAGACTCTCAAAGGGTATAATAAGTAGACAAATAAGACGGCATGGGGCGGGCGCAAGCAAAACAGGAAGAGTGCAAAAACGGCTTCGACGTGACAAGGAGGCTGACAAGAGCAGGTTATGCTTGAACCCAGAAAAATGTTAAAACGAACCCGCTTTTTCCTCTGCCCGCGAAGGCGGGGAGTTGCTTTACCAAAGCCCAGGGGTTCAGCCCTGGGAGAACACACGCTTACGGCAGGAAATTTGTCAAAACGAACCTGTTTTCAAGGCCGCGAGGTTGCCCACAGGCCGGGATACTGGTCCTGAGCGGTGAGATTTCAAGAACGTGGAAGACGCCGGGCGGCATCAAAGGTGAGTAATGGAGAGAAATCTTTGGATCGGCACGTCCGGGTGGAGCTATGACCACTGGCATGGGGTGCTGTACCCGCACGGGCTGCCGGTCGGCGAGCGGCTGGACTGCTACTTGCGGCGGTATCCGACCGTGGAGGTCAACAGCACCTTCTACCGCTGGCCCCCGGACGCCACGTTCGCGCGCTGGCGGGAGCGGCTGCCTGACGACTTCCTGATGACCGTCAAGGCCCCGCGCGGGCTGACCCACGGCAAGCGCCTGTACGGGCCGGAAGTGTGGCTGGCGCGGGTCGAAGCCGGGATGCGCGCCCTGGGCCACAAGCGCGGCGCGCTGCTCGTGCAGCTCGCGCCCCAATTTGAATACGATTATGACCGTCTGGCCTACTTCCTGCGGCAGTTGCCGCCGGGGCGGGAGACGGCCGTCGAGCTGCGCCACCCGTCCTGGAACCGGGACGACGTGTTCGCCCTGCTGGAAGAAACCGGGACGGCCTACTGCGTCATGAGCGGGGCGGGCCTGCCCTGCCTCCTGCGGGTGACGGCCCCGTTCGTGTACCTGCGCCTGCACGGGCCGGACACCCAGTACCTGTACGGCGGTTCCTACTCGGACGACGACCTACGCTGGTGGGCGGACCGCATACGGGAGTGGCTGGGGATGGGGAAGGAAGTGTTCGCCTACTTCAACAACGACGGCGGGGGCAACGCGGTCCGCAACGCCGACACCCTCACCGCGTTCCTGCGCTGACAAAAGCTACCCCGACTGTTCCCCTCTCAGGTGCTCGATCACGAACAGCGCATCGTCCGTCGCCGCCCCCCAGCGCCGTGTTGTCGAAGATGCACCAGACCGGAGCCGAGCGGGCCGCCGCGCTCAACGTCCGCGTCAGCGCCGCCAGGTACGGTTCGGGATATGCCGAGTAGTAGACGTGCGGCGACCCGTGCAGCCGGTAGGCGACCAGCCCTGCCCACCCGCCGGGCTGGGCCACCGCCGTCAGCGGCAGCCTCCCCACCGTCCATCTCCTGCTCGACCACCACGCCGACCCCGACGCCCGCAACAACGCCTACCTGACGGCGGCGGCCATCGTCGCCTACCTCAAAAAGCCCGCCGTCGCCGCCCTGCTGCGGAAAGCGGGCGGGGCTGACTGAGTGGGGCGAGTAAGCACGGCCTTAAGGGTACGGCAGGCAATGGCACGGACCGAATCAACCGAATCAGGGGTCGAGCGGGCCGGGGAAGCCCTGCCCGGTGAGAGTGTGTCCGATGGCAGAATTCATCCAGCCCAGCGTCATCAGGCTGCCGGCCATCACGTCGTTGGCCCGCAGTCTGGCTTTCATGGCAGCGAACTTCGGACTGAGCGCGGCGGGGTAGTCGGCGCAGACGTTCGCGGTCAGGGCGAGTGACGCGCCGGCGGCCATCGCCGCCCCTCTGGCGGTGCCCCGAGCCATGTCCTGGCGCACCAGCCGCGTGATCCGGGCCATCAGCACGCGGCGGTCCGCTGCCGGCTCGTGCCGCCAGCAGAGCTGGAAGGCGGCCCAGTTGCGCTCCATGTTGGCTGCCTTGGAGCGCAGCGCGCCGCTAAGGTCCCTCTGGTGGGCGACCGCGAGGACCGGGACTCGTGGGTCCGGCACCCTGACTCCCGCTTCGGCGGAGACCAGGCGTGTGGCTGCGACCCAGGCGTCCACATCCCGCTCCGTCACGATCGTCTTCGTGGCCGGGTCGGCGTCCACGATCGGGTCGGCGCGGGTGTAAATGGCAACCAGCGCCTTGGTCTCCTCCGGCGTGACGCGCGGGCCGACATAAAAGTAAGCGCCGGTCAGACGCGCCTTGCGCCAGTCCGCAAGGCGCACCGGGTCGAGCCGGCGCACACCCCTTGTTTCCGCCGCTTCCTCGTTCAGCGCCTTCACGCACCACGCGGGATCACGCCGGAACTGCGCCTGGTCGATGGCCATCACCTGCGCCCGCTCTTGGGCGGAAAGCGGACGGCGGGCGATCATCTCGGTGATGGCGAGGTCAGGGGCGATTTGGGCAGGCGTCAGCGCCTGTTGGGCGCGCACGGAACTGGCGGCCAGCACCGGCAGCAGGCATAGGGTGGCCAAGGCCGCGCCGATGAAGTGTCGTTTCATGGGGCACCTCCGGGAGTAAGATATGCCTTATTAGACCTCTTGCGTAAGTTGGGTATTCTTGGCGTATGTTCTACGCCGATGTCATTTCACTGAAGCCGTCCGTGTTCAAGCGGCTCACCGGCGTTCCGCCGGACACGTTCGCGGCGATGCACACGGCTCTGGATCAGCATCTGCCCAGAGGCGGACGCCCCGCCAAGCATTGCCTGCAAGATCGGCTCCTGATGACGCTCATGTACTGGCGCGAGTATCGCACCCAGGCGCACATCGGGCAGACCTATGGCCTGAGCGAGTCCGCTGTCTGTCGTACCATTCGCACCCTCGAGGGTGCCCTGATGCGCTCTGGCGCGTTCACCCTGCCGGGGAAGAAAGTGCTGACCAAGAGCGACGTCGTTTTCGAGGTCGTCGTGCTGGACGCCACTGAATGCCCCGTGGAGCGTCCCCAAAAAAGCAGAAGCACTCCTACAGCGGCAAGAGGAAGCGTCATACCCAAAAAGCGCAGATCGTCGCCGATCCCAGAACAGGGCGCATCCTAGCCACAGCGTTCAGTGCGGGCAAGACGCACGACTTCAAGCTGTTCGGACGGAGCCGCCTGGCGATGCACCCACGGACCGAGTGCCTGGCGGACAGCGGCTACCTGGGACTGAAGAAGAGCCACGCGAACAGCCGCCTTCCGGCCAAGAAGAGCAAACTGCATCCGCTGACAAAGGAGCAGAAGGCCGACAATCGGCAGCTCTCGCGCGAGCGGTTCGTGGCCGAGCACATCATCCGCAGCATCAAGATTTTCCGCATCCTGGCGGAGCGTTACCGCAACCGGCGCAAACGGTTCGGCCTGCGCTTCAACCTGATCGCTGCCATTTACAACTTCGGGCGGCCAGCCTGATACTTACGCAAGAGGTCTATTGTACCACGGAGGTACGAGGGGGGGCAAGCCAGCGCGGGGCGGCCTCCGGTTGACTTTGGCCCGCCCGCCGTGTCATACTAAGGGCGACTTTTCCGAGCAAACCGACCAGTCCCGGACGGTCCCACACGGATAACCAAGGAGAACCACCCATCATGGCAGTGCGAGTTGGCATCAACGGCTTCGGCCGCATCGGGCGCATCACCTACCGCGCCATCCAGGAGCGCTTCCCCAACGGCGAGATCGAGGTCGTCGCGCTCAACGACCTGACGGACGCCAAGACCAACGCCCACCTGCTCAAGTATGACAGCAACTACGGCCCCTACAAGGGCGGCGACGTGGTGGCCGAAGACAAGGACATCGTCGTGGACGGCAAGAAGATCATGGTCTTTGCCGAGAAGGACCCCGCCGCGATCCCCTGGGATTCGGAGGGCGTGGACGTGGTCATCGAGAGCACCGGCTTCTTCACCGACGCCACCAAGGCCGTCGCCCACCGCGAACACGGCGTCAAGAAGGTCGTCATCTCCGCCCCGGCCAAGAACGAGGACCTCACCATCGTCCTGGGCGTCAACCAGGACATGTACGACCCGGCCCAGCACCACGTCATCTCCAACGCCTCCTGCACCACCAACGGCCTAGCCCCCGTCGCCAAGTTCCTCAACGACCGCTTCGGCGTTGAGAAGGGCCTGCTGACGACGATCCACGCCTACACCAATTCCCAGCGGACGGTGGACACGGCGGCCAAGGACCTGCGGGACGCTCGCGCCGCCGCCCAGAACATCGTGCCCAGCTCCACGGGCGCGGCCAAGGCCGTCGGCCTGGTCATCCCCGAGCTGAAGGGCAAGTTCACCGGCATGGCCTTCCGCGTCCCGACCCCGACCGTCTCCGTCGTGGACTTCACCGCCCTGCTCTCCCGCGACGCCTCGGTGGAGGAGATCAACGCCGTCGCCGAAGAATACGCCGACGGCCCCATGAAGGGCATCCTGGAGTACACCGAGGAGGAGCGGGTCTCCACCGACCTGAAGGGCAACCCGCACTCGTCCATCTTCAGCGCCGTGGACACCATCGGCCTGGGCAACTTCGTCAAGGTCGTCTCCTGGTACGACAACGAGTGGGGCTACTCCTGCCGCGTCGCCGACTTGATCAAGTTCCTCGGCGACAAGGGCCTGTAAACCACTGCGCGGGACGATGATAGAGGGGCGTGGCGGCTGCCGCGTCCCTGTCTGCCCCACTTTTTCAGGAGATAGGGATGTCGCTTCGCATCCGTTTGGAAAGCCTTCCTGAAACCGTGGGGGAGTTTGAAGTCGCCTCCGAGGAGAAATTCTACCAGGGGCAGTCCCTCATCATCGCCGGCTACCACGATATCGGCATCTACATCCTGGGGTATGTAGCGGAAATGATGCTGAAGATGGCTTACTACCGCGTGATTGGGAAAACCAAGCCTAGTTTTCGGGTTGACTCCGCTCTCACACCGGCCAAGAACGTTGGCGAAGCGCTCATCCCGCTCATTGAGCCTGAGATGTTTCACAGCCTCCGCTTCTGGGCTATGTTGCTGCAATCCGTGCGTGTGGGGCAGGGCCGACCGCTCAGCGCGGCCCTCGCGTTGCCCTTCGAGAGCCGAACGGAAAGATTATACAACAACTGGTATATTGGGATGCGTTACCGTCGGCACCTGGCGACACAAGCGGAAGCGATGCAAGTCTTGGACGATGTTGCTTGGTTACGCACCCACTTGTCAGGGTTTTGGAGGTAGAAGATGCCGCGCGGAAGACTAGTGGTGGACCAGGACCCGCAGATAGAGTCATTGCGTACACGGCTGACCCGAGAGTGGGAACAGCCAAACAATGGTGCTGCACAGCCCGTTGTCATTGAGGCACCGGGCAACCGCTTATACGACTCCGTCCACCTGTACGTCATTTGGGACGACTGGCGCTCTCTGGAGCAGCGAGAGCGCTCGGAGATCATCATGGATGCCTATGAGGCGACCCATGAGAGGCAGGAGGTTTTGAGCGTCACCGTCGCGATGGGACTGACTGCGGCGGAAGCAGAGCGCATGGGTATTCGCTACGAGACGGAAGTCGCCGCGTAGTTGTCCGGCCCACTCCTGCCGCGTCGCCGACCTGATCAAGTTCCTCGGCGACAAAGGCCTCTAGGTCACTGCTCGGGATGGTAACGGAGGGGCGCGGCATCCGCCGCGCCCCTTTAGGTTTTTGCCTTTGCGGGTATAAGCCCAACATGGCGGGCAGGCGCGGGCGGTTCCGGGCGCTGTCGGCGAGAGAGACACCATGCGCCTTTTCGGCCAGACCATCGGGCAGTCCAGCGCCAACCCTTATATGTCTTCCGACCGGGGGCTTCCCAACCCGCGCCCGGACGTTCTGGCCGGGGTCCGGCATCAGATCGTCCCCAGCGCGCGGGGGCTGCCGATGGCGCAGCTCGACCTGCGCTTCCGGCGCGACCTCCCCGCCGTCGCCAACCCCGACATGACACTGGCCGTGCTGCTGGACCGCAGTGGCTCCATGTCCGAGGCGTTCCGCGAGGGCCACGTCCTCAATGTCGCGTCCGCCATCCTCAATCACGTCGCCCCCGCCGGGGTCGGTTACGACCTCGCCTTTTACGATAACTACGTCTCCTACGCCGGCCATGTCGGGAGCCTCCCTGCCCTCCGAACGGCCATCGCGCAGAACGGGCCGCGCGGCGGCACCTATGTCACCGAGGCCCTGCGCGGGGCGATCGGGAGATACCGGACGCGGCGCGGGCTGTACGTCATCGTCATCACCGACGGCGAGTTTTCCGACAAGGTCCAGGTGCAGGACCTGGTGCTGCGGGAGCTGTTGCCGCAGGTCACGCCCCAAGACCCCTACGCCTTCCGGCTGCATTTCGTGGGCGCGGGCGAGGGCGTGGACCACGCCTTCCTGCGCCAGATCGAGGCCGACGCGGCGGGCCAGGGCGTCCCCCTGGTGACTCAGCACCACCACGCCCACCTCAGCCACAGCCACGCCAGCATTTTAGATGAGCTGGACCGGGCATTTCTAGGCGTCGGGACCGAGGCGCGCTTCGGCGCCCCCGCGTTGCTGGACGGCACGGCCCCGCCCGAAGCGCCGGACCCCAGCATCCTGCACACCGCCGAGCCGACGACGCGCCGGACGTGGGAG
>CAXTWM010000214.1:0-8706 GCA_964247915.1 uncultured Armatimonadales bacterium
GGCCCGAACGGCGTGGGGGTCGGCGGGGGGATCGGCGATGGCGCCCCAATAGGCGTTGTGGTCGAAGGCGACGGACTTCATGCCGCCAAAGTCGAAATGCGCTCTGCCGTCCACGAAGAAGACGTTGTTGGCAAATCGCGTCTCGGCAGGCCACTTGTCGCCGCCGCCCCAGTTGCCGCTCGCGACCAGGGGGATGTCCCGGCCTTTGTCCAGGTAGAAGACGTTATTGTAGACCTGCGTGTTTTGGCAGGGGCCGGTGATGTTGAACGTGTGCAGGCCGTCGTTGACGCTGATGTTGTAGCGGATGACCGTGCCCTCATTGCCGATGTTCCAGGGCGGCTTCTGGCTGCCGTCGTCGCAGATCAGCATAAACCCGCCGTCGTTGTCGTGGCTGTAGTTGTATTGGAACAGCGTGCGGCGGCAGTTGTAGTCCGAATCGTAGCCCTCGCCGTCCATCGTCCCCTTCATGCCGCTGACCTCGTTGAACTGGACGACGGTGTTGTCGCAGGACCAGGGCCAGATGCCCGCCGCGTAGTCCTGCGCGCGCATCCGACCGCCGCGCAGGACGTTGTGTTCAATGAGGCAGCCGTCACAGCCGATGGGGACGATGCCGTCGCCGCCGATGTCGGTCAGCGTGTTGCCCCGGATGACGACATGCGTGCTCAGAGGCCACTGCGGGCGGGCGTAGTACGCCCCCATCGTGATGCCGTTGCGGTCGGTGCGGGTCAGGTTGCAGTGCTCGATGGTCAGGCCGTCGTAGCGCGTCCGCACCCGACTGCCGCTGCTGTCGCAGTAGATCCCGTTTCCGCCGCCTTCGTCCTTGACATCGCTGCCCGAAACATTGTGGATATTCAGGTGATGAAGACGAATGCCATGTGCCGTGCCAAAATCGGTCAAACGCACCTGCACACCCGCGAGGCGGGGGATGCGCTGCGCGGCGAGGTTCTGGATGTCCAAGTCGCCGATGTCCCAATACTCGCCGTTGTAGAGATAGACGGTCGCCAGCCATTTGCCCCCGGCGTCCAGGGCCGGCTTCGGGCCGCCCCCGTAGCGGCTGACCGTGATCGGCTTGCCCGCCGCGCCGCTGCCGCCGGGGGACAGGAACCCGGCCCAGCGGCTGCCGGATTTCAGCAGAATACGGTCGCCCGGTCCGAAGACCCCTGCGTTCACCCGGCCCAGGCTGCGCCAGGCGCGGCGGGCGCTGTGCCCGTCGTTGGCGTCGCTGCCTCCCGCCGAATCCACGAAGTAGGTCGTGCCGCCCGGCGACTTCCAGGTGCGCGCGGGCGCGGGCAGGTCCGGCGGGCGCGGGGCGGGCGTGGCCGTGAGGGTGAGGTTGTTGATCGCCAGCGCGCCCTTGTTCTGGATGCCGAGGATGAGGATGTCGTCGGCCTCGCGCGTGGTGAACGCGGTTTCAATGTGCCCCGTTTCGCCTGGCTCTCCGGCCCAGTCTTTCCAGCCTGCACTGCTGCTACTGCCGGCGCGGCGCGCGAGGACGTAGAACTTGGCGTTGGCCGCCCGAGCGAGGACGCGGTAGTCGAACGAAACCCGGCAGACCTGTTTGGCGTCGAGCAGACCCGTCTTGGAGTGGAAGAACTCGTTCCACTCGGATGCCCCGCCGCGCGAGTCGCCTTTGAGGGACCTCCTGCCCCCGACCTCCTCGGCGGGATCGGTGGTCAGCAGGGCGGATGAGGCGTCGGCGGGCGACAGGACGCGGGCCGGGTCGTCCGTACTGAAGTCCATGTGCAGGACCGTCTTGGGAGCCTCATCGGCGCGGGCGGTGGGCGCGGCGACGGCGGCCAGCAGGGCGGCGAGGAGCAGCGGAATCGTGTAGGCTCTCATGGAGACATTGTATCACGTTTGGAACAAGGGATACAAGAGCGCCCCGGCCCCGATTTCGGCGGAGGATTACCCCCCGGCCCCCAATTCTGGGGGAGTAAGAACGGATAGACACTTTTCCGGTCCCCCCAGGATTGGGGGTTAGGGGGTTTTCACTGTTTGCCGTTACCGGAGGAGGGGCAGGAGGGCGGCCAGCACGAGCGGGGCGAGATAGGCGTGGCCGGCGGCGTGGGGATGGACGCCGCCCCCATAGGCGGGCGAGCCGAGCGCGCGGGCGACATCGGGGCCGAGGTCAACCAGGGCCGTCTTGCGGTCGCTCGGGTGCGCGCTTTCGTAAGCGGCGACGGCGGCTTGGAGGGCGGCGATGTAGGAAGGGCCGTTCGGGTAGATGCGCGCGTCGGCCAGGCCCGGCGGGACCAGCACAACGAGTTCGGCACGGGGGGCGGCGCGGCGCAGGGCCGTCAGCGCCAGGGTGACGCTCCGGCGCATTGTGTCCGGGTCGCTGCGGCTCAGGCACTCGTTGACGCCATAGTTGAACAGGATGGCGGCCGGTTCCTGGCCGATGCCGCCCCAGCCGCTCAGGTGGCCGCGCGCGTCCAGCAGGGACGTGTGGGCATCTATTCTGTCCCAGCGGCTTTCGCCGCCGCCCGCCAAGTAGTAAGCGGGGACATCGCCCTGGGCATCGCCGGGGCGAAGCCAGCCGGAGTAGCCACAGGCCGACACCGCGTAGTCGAAGCCTGCTGCGTTCAGACCCTGCCCGACGAGGAACGAGTAGTCGCGCAGGCTGCTGTCGCCGCCGTCGTCCGCTTGGATGCCCTCGGTGATGCTGTCGCCGACAATCAAGACCCAGGGGCGCAGCGGCGGGGCGGGCAGAGGCGTCGCGCCGTTGTCGAGCGTCAGGCCCGTGACGGCGTAAGAGTTCGCGCCGCCCCACCGGGCGGTCTGCCGGCTGTTCCGGGTGTAGACCGTCAGCGTGTGCGGGCCGGTCGTGGTCAGGCCCAGGATCGGGATGCCGCCCGAGGCGGGCACCGAGACATTGTCCGTGAGCGCGCCGTCCAGGAAGTACGAAACCGCGCTGCCGGGCGTCGGGTTGGCGATCTGGAGCGTCGCCGTGGGGTGGGCCGAGGTCGTAGCCCACCGCCAGACGCACCACGCGCCGTTGTTCCAGGAGCGGCGACTGAGCGCGCCGCCGCGCCCCACATCACCGGCCCAGGTCGCGGGGCTGAACCGGGCGGCGGGGGAGTTGACGGGCAGGGTCACATCGGCGCGGGCGGGCAGGACGGCGGCAAGAAGCAGGAAGAACACGGCCATGCCCTGAAGGGGCCGGGCGCCCGGCCGGAGGCCAGAGAGCACCGCTTCGCGGCGCTCGGAAAAGCCGCTCTGAGTGCCGCGAAGCGGCACTTTTCGGCGTCCTCGCCGATTAGCCGTGCCCTTCAGGGCATGGTTCACTTTATGCGTGGACATGGTACGTTCCGGCCCGGCTCAGGCGAATGACTCGGCTCCCCAGGCTCACCCGCGCGTCCACGCCGGGCGGCAGGGTGACGCGGACGGCAAGGCCGTGACCGGTCCTGTCGGCGCGGACGTGGATCAGCCCGCGCGGGGTGGGCACGTCGCCCTCGGCCCAGCGCAGATCGCCCAGGTCGGGCGCGATCTCGGCGGTCTTGAAGCCACCGCCGGTCGGGCGGACGCCCAGGACGCGCTCGGAGAGCCAGCTCGTCGGGCCGGACGACCAGCCGTGGCACAGGCTGACATAGTAGCCGTGGTTGGCGTCGGCGTACAGGTTCGCGTGGAAGTCGGCTTTGGGCCAGTGCGGGTCATACGCCTCCCAGCAGGACGTCGCGCCTTGGGCCAGCATCGCGCCCCAATACCCGCGCAGGACGCGCAGCGCGCCGTCGTTGTGCCCGGCCAGGCTCTGGGCATAGATGACGTAGTTGTTGTAGTAGGGCGAGACAACGCCGCTGTTGTAGGGCGGGCTGCCGGTCTTGTCCCAGGCGGGGCTGTCCGGGTCCAGCACGGCGGCGTAGATCGCCTTCTTCTGTTCGGGAGTGGCGACGCCCGAATAGACCGCCATCGCGTTCTCTTGCAATCGGTCGCCGTAGGTGTTCGCCGGGGCGCTGAGGAGGTTCTGCCGCGCGGCCCGCGTCAGCGTGTCCGCCCAGGCGGCGTACTTGGACGCATTGGCCGGGTCCCCCATCTCGCGCAGGAGGAACACGGCGTCGCGGGCGGCCCGGACATAGAACATCTGCGTCGCCGCACGGGCCGAGGGCGTGTCTCCGTCGAAGCCCGGCGACCAGTCCACGAACGGCCACTGATGGCGCGTGTTGACGAACAGGCTGCGGTCGTCCAACTCGCCCTGCATGTAGCCGAGCAGGGACACCAGCGCGTCGTGCTGCTTGTGCAGGTAGGCGTAGTCGCCGAGGTGCCGGTGGAAGTCCGCCAGGGTACACACCCAGGCGCAGGAATAGCCGGGGATGCCGTTGACGTGGCCCTTGGGCGGGGCCGTGGCCGGCTGCCTGCCCTGGGCGTCGTCGCGCAGGCGCTGCATCGTCTGCTCCATCAGGAACCTGTCGGCGAACGCGGTGTCAATGACGCGGCCCGAGACGTGCAGGTCGCCGATCCAGCGGGCGCGGTCGCGCTTGGGGGCGTCCCAGATGTCCTCCTGCATACAGAGGTGAGCGGTGTAGGCACCCGTGTACCAGAGGCGGGTCAAGAGCGGGTCGGAGCAGGCGAAGGAGCCTTTGTACTGGACCGGGTAATACTTGTGGTCCAGCGTCACACCCGTCAGCGTGTAGGGCTGCGCCCCGAAAAAGTTCAGCCGGGCGTAGCGGAAGGCGCTGTAAGGCGAAACCCCCTTGCCCGCCGCGTCGCACGTCAGCAGGTGCGGGCCGCCCCAGGGCGACTTCAAACATTCTTCGCGCGACTCGCCGGTCGCCACCTGCACCTGCGCGCCGTCCGGCCCTGTGATCTGGATACGTCCGGCGACTTCTTTGCCGAAGTCCAGCAGCAGACCCGCAGGGTCTTTCGCGCCCGCCGGGGCAGGATGGAGTAGGCTCGCCGTCACTCCGGCCCTCGTTATCATGGCCCCGACTAGTCCCTGCCCTGGAAGCATCTCCAGGGCAACCGGTCGCAGGGCGAGATGAGCCAAATAAGGCACATTGACATCATAGCCCGGCCAGCCGATCAAGCCTCCTGCGCCGGCCCAGGCGCCGCCGGTCAATGGCGCAACGACGGTGGCGGGGTGCCAGGCCGCGTCGTCAAAGGCCACCCCGTTCCACCCCTCGGGGGCGGCGTCCGCCCCCACCCGCCAGCGGGCGTCCGTCCCGACCGGCGGCTGGCCCGGCAGGTCCAGACGGGCGACCAGACCCGCCGCGCCGCCCGCGTTGGTCGCGCGCACGGCCAGCACGTTCCGGCTCGCCGTCAGGAACGGCGCGAGGTCCACGCGATGGACGTGCTGCCAGACGTTGGTGTCCTTCGGGTCGGGCGCGGAATGGTCTATCTCCCTGCCGTTGACGTACAGCGTGAAGAAGTCGTCAGCGGTCAGGTACAGCGTCGCCCGGCGCGGCACGGCGGCCAGCGTCAGCACACGCCGGAAAAGGACCGTCTGATCGTCCCGCGTCGTGTCCGCCCAAATCCAATGCGCCGCGTCGGCGGGCGCGGCGGCAGGGGCCGTGACTGGGAGCGGCAGGCCATAGGTGGGGTCCAGGGTCGGGGGCCGCGCCTGTGCGCCGCCGAGGGCGGCCAGAAGCAGGAGGCCGCCGAGAGAAAATCGTGTCGTGAAGGGTGTCATAAAGGGTACGATCTCGCTTTAAGGCGCTGTGGGCTTGGCGTCCCCGAGGGGGTTCGCCCCGGCGGGCGCCGGTGCGTCCGGCGGGTTCGTCGGCTCCGGTGAGCCGGCCTTGCGGAGCAGGGCGGCGACATCCTCGTGGTGGTGGCGCAAGGCCCACCAGAGGGCGCTGTTGCCTTTGGCATCCTGGAGGCTCACGTCCGCGCCGCGCTCCAGCAGGAGGCGGGCGGCGGGCAGGCTACCCGAGGCGGACGCCTGCATCAAGGCGGTGTAGCCCAGGTTGTTCCGGGCGTCCAGTTCCGCCCCGTGGTCCAGCAGCATCCCCACGATGGCCGCGCTGCCGGTGTAGGCGGCCTGCATCAGCGGCGTGAATTGGGTGTCGGTCTTGACGGCGACATCAGCCCCCTGATCCAGCAGCAGTTTGGCGAGGGGGGCGTTGCCGGCGAAGGCCGCGCCCATCAGGGCGGTGTGGCCGGCGTTGTCCCGCGCGTTGACGTCCGCCCCGCCGTCCAGCAGCCGTTTGACGGCCAGCCCGCGCCCGCCATAGGCCGCCACGACCGCCGCCGTCGCGCCGCCCGTCGTGCGCGCGTCCTTGTCCGCTCCGTGCGCTAGCAGAAGCTCCATGACGGGGACGCTGCCCGCCGAGGCGGCCTGCATCAGCGGCGTGAAGCCCGTGACCGTCCGGGCGTTCACGTCCGCGCCTTTGGCGATGAGCGCCTGGGAGGCGGCGAGACGCCCCGCCCCGGCGGCCAGGGCCAGCGGCGTGAAGCCGTCCCGGTCGCGCCCGTTCAGGTCGGCCCCTCTGCCCAGCAGCAGCGTCAGGCTCGGCACGCTGCCTGAATACGCGGCGTTCATCAGCGGCGTCCGCGCGTTCAGGTCCTGGGCGCGGGCGTCCGCGCCGCCCTGGAGAAGCACCTGCACCGTCTGCGCGTTGGCCGCGTAGGCGGCGATCATCAGGGCCGTGTAGCCGTCCTTGGTGTCGCGGGCGTTGACGTCCGCGCCGTGCGTCAGCAGCAGCAAGACGGCGGCGGGGCTGGCGGAATGGGCGGCCTCCATGAGCGGCGTGACGCCCAGAACGTCGGCGGCCTTGACGTCCGCGCCTCGGTCCAGCAGCAGTTGCAGGACCCAGGCGCAGCCCCGGTGGGCGGCGTCCAGCCGGGCGCCGTCGCCGTCGGCAGCGCGGGCGGTAACGTCCGCGCCGCGCGCCAGCAGCAGCCTGACCAGGGCGGCATCGCCGGTTCCCGCCGCCGTCATCAGGGCGCTCGTGCCGTCGTCGAGTTTGGCGTTCGGGCTGTCCCCCGCCGCCAGCAGGCGCCGGACTTGGGCCAGGTCTTTGGCCCGGAGGGCGTCCATCAGCGCGACGACTTTCGGGTCCGGCGGCCTGACGGGCTTGGCCGGCGCGGCGGGCTTGGCCGGGGCGGGAGCCGTCGTGACGGGCGGCGCGTCTTGTGCCAGGGCTGCGCCTTGCAGCACCCAGACGGGCAGCGCCAGCAGCGACAGATAAACGATGCGGTTCATAGGGCATTGTGAGTCCCCGCCCTGAACGGCGGGATTTGTTTCACGGGGCTGAACCCCCGTGCTTCAGAAGTGCAATCCCCCGCCTTCGCGGGCGAGGACACTGCCACGTTGAGTATTCTTATGCCCGCGTAGGCGGGGGCTTGAACTTTTACAGCCCAGGGGTTTAGCCCTGGGGGTCTGCCGTTTACTTCGGCTCCGTCGGTCTGCCGATTCGCACCAGCGCCACGCCATGACTGGGGACGTCCGTGGCGAACGCGCCGTTGAAGTCGCCCAAATCCTGGTGCAGCCACAGGTCGCGGACGGGCTGTGCGCCGGTTAGCCCGATCTTGGGGAGACTGACCCACAGACGGTGGGGGACGTAGTCGAGGTTGAACAGGCCGACCGCGACCGTGCCGTCGGCGAGCGGCTTGGACCAGACCTGCACCGCCCGGTTGCCGGCGACCTGGGCGGCGGGGTGGCCCGCCGGGTCCTGGTCCACGTCCAGCACCTCGTCATCCGTCAGCATGGCGGTCACGGACGGGTGGAAGGCGTTCGGGTCAAGGGAGGTCAAGTCGCAACTGAGCCACAGCGGCGCTCCCAGCAGGGCGCACTGCGAGATCTGCGTCATCTGCTCGCTCGGCGTCAGCCGGGTGGCGCGGACGTTGCCGGCCCCGAACTTGCCCACCATCAGCAGGCCTGGATCGGGCCAATGACCCGGCCCGGCCCGCTCCGACGCCCAGGGCTGCTCGAACAGGGCGCGCGTCAGGATAGCCCAGTCGTCAAACACCTGCCGACTCGTCACCCAGGTGTTCGCGCCCGCGCCGGGTGCCCAGTCGCCGGGATCGCGCTCGCCGAAGGTGTCGGCGGCCAGCATGATGTCCCGGCCCGTCTTGTTCAAGGCGGACCGCATCTCTTTGTACGCACCGGGCTGGTCCGTCGGGGGCGGCGCCTCGTCGAGCGTGACGACGGGGCACCAGTCGTATTGCAGGTAATCCACGCCCCACCCGGCGTAGGTGGCGGCGTCCTGAGCCGTGTGGCCGAGGCTGCCGGGGAACCCGGCGCAGGTATGCTCGGTGGGCGAGGACTCCAGGCCGAATTTCAGGCCCTGGCCGTGAACGTAATCGCCCAGCGCCTTCATGTCCGGGAAGCGGCGGCGGTTCGGCAGGATTTCGCCCGTCTTCTTGTCCCGGATGCCCTGCCAGGTGTCGTTGACGTGAACCGTGGACCACCCGTGCGCGGCCAGGCCGGACTTGATCAGGGCGTCCGCCGCCGCGCGCGTCTTGGCGTCGTCCACGGTGTTGGCGTACAGGTTGACGGCATCCCAGCCCATCGGCGGGGTCAGCGCGAGGGGGTGGTCGCCGCAGACGAGGGCCAGCGCCCGCGCGGTCCGCCCCTGCGCGTTGGAAACGTCTAGGTGCAGCGTGTGGCGGCCCGCTGGGGGGGCCGGGCCGGAGATAACGCCCGTCTTGGAGTCCACGGCCAAGCCGGGGGGAAGATCGGCACAGGCGAACGTCAGCGGCTCCTCCCCGGTGGCGGGGATGCGGAATAGGAACGGGTGGCCGGGCGTTGCGCCCGTGATGCGCGGGCCG
>CAXTWM010000215.1:0-8653 GCA_964247915.1 uncultured Armatimonadales bacterium
GTGGTACGGGCCGCACCACGCCGAGCTGTCGCGGATGGCGACGTACTACCGCGTCCATCAGATGCAGCCGCACTCGTGGCACGCGCTGGGGCTGAACGTCCGGCGCGCGTTCGCGGGCGGCGAGCGGGGCGTCTTCCCGTTCCTGCTGGCGACGCTGCCCGTGCCGTGCGGGCTGGCCATGTGGGGGCTGTGGAAGCGAGGAAGCTGGGACGGCGCCGGACGCTTTCTGGCCCTGTGGCTGGCCGGCGGTCTGGGGTTCTGCCTGTTGTCGTCGTATGCGCCGAGTCGCTACTACGTCCTGTTCCTGCCCGCGCTGGCGGGCCTGGCGGCGCATGGCCTTGCGGAAATGCGCCGGCCCTTGCAGATCGCCGCCGTCGCCGTCTTTCTGCTGACGAGCGCCGGCTGGTACGGCGTGTCCTGGGGTCAACTGTCTTATGCGCGGCGGGACGCGAGCCGGGAACTCGCGCGGACCTTGCCGCCGGGGAGCGTCGTGGTCGGCGACTTCGCGCCCGCGCTCTGCCTGGACACGCCCTTTGCCGCCACGACCGTGCAGCCGGGGCTGGCGAACGACGACCACCCGGTCGAGCGGCTGAAGGCGACACACATCGTCGTGGTGCGGAACGCCCGGTATTGGCAGGACTGGTGGCGGGCGCGGTATCCGGGCATCGTGCAGCCCTCGCACCGGGTCGCCTCGTTTAAGTTCGGCGAGGCACGGCATTATGTGGTGGACGTGTACGCCGTGAAGAAAGCGCCATGAAGACCGCCCTGCGCTATCTGCTGGCCGTGATGATGGTCTCGACCGGCATCCTGCACTTCGCCGCGCCGGAGAAGTTCGTTGCCATCGTCCCGGACTGGCTGCCCGCGCACCGGGCGCTGGTCGCCGTCAGCGGCTTCTTTGAAGTCGCGGGCGGCGTGGGCCTGCTGGTCAGGCGTGTCCGCAGGGCGGCAGCGTGGGGGCTGGCCGCGCTGTTCGTCGCCGTGTTCCCGGCCAACGTCAACATGGCGGTCAACAAGATATTCTTAGACAACCCGTGGATACTGTGGGGGCGGCTGCCGTTCCAGGCGGTGCTTATCGCCTGGGCGTGGTGGTTCACACGGCCCGATGCGCCCAGCGAGTCGTCAAGCAAGTAGTACGTTCTCGGTCAAAGGAGGATTAGACGATGGTGAACGATCCGACGCCGTATTCGGAGATCGCGCGGTCGCCGCGCTTCCGGGCGCTGCTGGCGCGGAAGAAGCAGTTCTTGATCCCGCTCTCGGCCTTTTTCTTCGTGTTCTACTTCGCGCTGCCCGTGATGACCTCCTATTTCCCCTCCGTGATGAACGTCCCGGCGGTCGGGGCCATCACCTGGGCCTGGCTGTTCGCGTTCGCGCAGTTCATCATGATCTGGACGCTGTGCGCGCTGTACGTCAAAAAGGCCGCCACGTTTGACGCCGACGCCAGGGCGGTGGTCGCGGGGGAAAGGGGGGCGGACCGTGCATAGCCAAGCCTTTATCTTGTTCCTGCTCATCGTCGCCGTGACATTAGCGATCACCTACTTTGCCGCCCGGCGGACGAGCACGGCGAGCGAGTTTTATACCGTGGGCGGCGGCCTGAGTCCGATGCAGAACGCGCTCGCCATCACGGGCGACTACGTTTCGGCGGCGTCGTTCCTGGGCATCCCCGGACTGATCGCCCTGAACGGCTTCGACGGCTTCTTTTACTGCATCGGCTTCCTGGTCGCCTACCTGGTCGTGCTGTACCTCGTGGCCGAGCCGCTGCGGAACCTGGGGAAGTACACCGTCGCGGACATGATCGCGTCGCGCTTCGGCGACAGCCGCGTCCGCGCCCTCGCCGCCGTCAACACGGTCGCCATCTCGATCTTCTACATGATCGCGCAGATGGTCGGCGCGGGCGCGCTGATCAAGCTGCTGCTTGGGCTGGACTACAAGACCGCCGTCCTGATCGTCGGCGCGCTGATGACGGTCTACGTCGTCTTCGGCGGGATGCGGGCCACAAGCTGGGTGCAGATCACCAAAGCCGTCCTGCTCATCTGCGGGACGGTGCTGATCTCGCTGATGGTCCTGGCCCGGTTCGGTTGGAGCCTCACGGGCATGTTCGAGACGATGCGGACGGCGACGCCGCTGGGCGAGAAGTTCCTGCTGCCGGGCAACAAGTTCAAGGACCCGCTGGACACGATCTCGCTGAACCTGGGCCTGTTCTTCGGCACGGCGGGCTTGCCGCACATCCTGACCCGGTTTTACACGGTCAAGGACGCCGTCGCCGCCCGCAAGTCGGTCGTGACCGCGACCGTCCTGATCGGCCTGTTTTACGCCATGACGATCTTTCTGGGCTTCGGCGCGGCGGCCTTCGTCGGGCACGACGTCATCGAGAAGGCCAACAAGGCCGGCAACATGGCCGCGCCGCTGCTGGCGAAGGCCTTGGGCGGTGACTTCCTGTTCGCCTTCGTCTCCGCCGTCGCCTTCGCGACCATCATCGCCGTCGTCGCCGGCTTGGTCCTGACCTCGGCCTCGGCCTTCGCGCACGACATCTACAGCCAGATCATCCGCAAGGGCCAGGCCACCGAAAAGCAGCAGCTCACGGCGGCCCGCTACGCCGCCATCGGCGTGGCCGTCCTGTCCATCCTGATCGCGCTGGGCGCGGAAAAGCAGAACGTGGCGTTTCTCGTCGCCCTGGCGTTCACGGTCGCGGCCAGTGCGAACACGCCGGTCATCCTGCTGACCATCTTCTGGCGCAAATTCACGACGACGGGGGCCATCGTTGGGATGCTGACGGGCTTGGTGAGCTGCCTGGCCCTGATCTCGCTCAGTCCGAGCGTCTGGAACCCCGAGGCGGGCAAGGCGCTGCTGACGGGCAAGGCGCTGTTCTCGCTCGCCAACCCCGGTATCGTCTCGATCCCGCTCGGCTTCCTCGCCGCCGTCGTCGGCTCGCTGCTGTCGGCAAAGCAGGTGGATGGGGCGAAGTTCGACGAGATCCTGGTCACGGCGAACACGGGCCTGCGCCACGCCGCTGCGGCCACCGAACAAGACATGCTGGTGCATTGACCCCGTGAAATTGACCCTGTGAAGCTGGATGAACTTTATCCGTTTTGGGACGCCGCCCACGAGGACCTGGTGGAGACGGTCGAGCTGCTGAACGAATGGCAGCTTGACACGGAGCCGGGGCCGGGGGGACGGTCGCTGCGCCGGATCATCCTGGAATTCGTCCGCGCCGAGCGGTTTTGGATCGGGCGCCTGGTCGCGGGCTACGCCGAGTACCGCCCCAGCCCGGACGACTTTCCGACGGGTAAGTCGCTGGCCGAGGCGCTGACGGCCGCCCGCGCCGTCACGCAGCGCGTCCTGGACCCGCTCGGCCCGGAGGGCCTGCGCGCGGTGCGGACCGTGCCGAACGACCCGCAGACGAACCGGCACGAGACGAACACGCCCATCGGCTGGATGTTCTGGCACGTCCTGGAACTGGAACTGATCTGCCGGGGCCAGATCATGCAGCGCATCGAGGACGAGAAGGCGCGCGGCTAGGGGGACTTGGGAAGGCGAGATGGACCCTATCGAAGTGGTTGACTATGACCCATCATGGCCCGCGCAGTTCACCGAGATCGCCGCCCGCATCCGGGCGGCCTTTGTCGGCGGCCCGCCTATCACTGTCGAGCACGTCGGCAGCACATCCGTGGCGGGCCTGGCCGCCAAGCCGGTGATAGACATAGACGTGATCGTGCCGTCACCCTCGGATGTCTCCGACGCCATCGTTCGCCTGGCCGCCTTAGGGTATGTCCATGAGGGCGACAAAGGCGTACCGGGCCGTGAGGCGTTCCGGTGGCCGCCGGGGACGCGGCGGCACCACCTGTACCTCTGCCTCCGTGACAACGCCGAGGGTCGCCGCCATGTCGCCTTCCGCGACTATCTGCGGGCGCACCCGGACGACGCCCGCAAGTACGAAACGCTGAAGCGGGAACTGGCCGTGCGTTTCCGCCATGATCGGACTGCTTACAGCGAAGGCAAGACGGCCTTCGTGGAGGCGGTTCTGGCGAAGGCGCGGGGGTAGGGTATGGACGAGGTGATCGTGGCGGAGTATGACCCACGCTGGCCGGAGCAGTTCGCGGAAGAAGCGGCACGTCTCCAGCAGGCGATGGGGGACCCCATGGTCGCGGTCGAGCACGTCGGCAGCACTTCTGTTCCCGGCCTGTCTGCGAAGCCGGTCATTGACATCCTCGTCGGCGTCCGGGCGCTTGCGGAGGGGGAGCAGGCGGTTCCGGCTCTGGAGGCTCTCGGCTATGAGTGCCGGGGCGAGAACGGCATCCCCGGCCGCCTATTCTTTCGCAAAGGATTGGTGCAGTACCGGCGCACCCATCACCTGCACATGGTCGAGACGGGGCATGAGCAGTGGGCGTCCATGCTGTCGTTCCGTGACTATTTGCGGGCACATCCCGACGAGGTACGGCGGTACGAGGCGCTGAAGCACGACCTCGCCCGTCAATTTCGGGACGACCGCAGGGCCTATACCGACGGCAAGGCGGAGTTCGTGCAGGCGGTGTTGGAAAAGGCGCGGGGGTTAGAAGATGGATGAAATCGCCCTGGTCGAGTATGACCCGCGTTGGCCTAGCCAGTTCGCCCAGGAAGCGGCGCGCGTCCGGGCCGCGCTGGGAGACAATCTGGTGGTCGCCGTGGAGCACTTCGGCAGCAGCACATCGATACCACAACTGTCGGCCAAGCCGGTCATTGACATGCTCGTCGGGGTGCGCTCCGTCGCCGAGGCGCGGGAAAAGGCCGTGCCTGCGCTGGAAGCATTGGGGTATGCGTTCTGGGGTGACAACCCGAACCCCGACCACCTGTTCTTTGTCCGAGGGCTGCCGCCGAACGGGCCGCGCACCCACCATGTTCACATGATAGAGCCGGAGACGTTTCGGGACCCGAAGAACGCGGGCTGGCTGTTCTGGGACCGCCTGCGGTTCCGCGACTACCTGCGGACGCACCCCGAAGAAGCGCGGCGCTATGAGGCCGTCAAGCGCGACCTGGCCGCCCGGTTTCCCGATGACCGGGAAGCGTACACCGACGGCAAGACCGAATACGTCTCCGGCGTCATGCAGAAGGCGCACAAGCAAGAGTAACCATGCCACGAAATCCAGATATCCACAAGGTCCTCGTCATCGGCAGCGGGCCGATCATCATCGGGCAGGCCGCCGAGTTCGATTACGCCGGGACGCAGGCGTGCCAGTCGCTCCGCGAGGAAGGCGTCTCGGTCGTGCTGGTCAACTCCAACCCGGCGACCATTATGACCGATCCCGAGACCGCCGACGCCGTTTATATCGAGCCGCTGAACGTCGAGTTCGTCGAGCGCATCATCGCCCAGGAGCGGCCCGACGGGCTGCTGCCGACGCTGGGCGGGCAGACCGGCCTGAACCTGGCGACCGAGCTGGCCGGGGCGGGCGTCTTGGAAAAGTACGACGTCAAGCTGCTCGGGACGCCCCTGTCCGCCATCCGCAAGGCCGAGGACCGGGAGATATTCCGGGCGTTGATGCACGAGATCGGCGAGCCGGTCCCCGAGTCGTGGATCATCGAGGACGAGGCCGCGCTGGAAGAGTTGTCGCGCAACGAAGGGGCGCCGTGGCCGCTCATCGTCCGCCCCGCCTACACGCTGGGCGGGACGGGCGGCGGCATCGCGCGGACGCCCGCCCAACTGGTCGAGATCGGGACGCGCGGCTTGAAGCTGTCCCCCCGGCATCAGGTCATGGTGGAGCGGTATCTCGCGGGGTGGAAGGAGATCGAGTACGAAGTGATGCGGGACGCCGCCGACACCTGCATCACCGTCTGCAACATGGAGAACTTCGACCCGATGGGGATGCATACGGGCGACTCCATCGTCGTCGCCCCGTCGCAGACCCTGTCGGACAAAGAGTACCAGATGCTGCGCTCGGCGGCCCTGAAGATCATCCGCGCCCTGGGCATCGAGGGCGGCTGCAATGTGCAGATGTCGCTCGATCCTAAATCATTCTCCTACTACATCATCGAGGTCAACCCGCGCGTCTCGCGCTCGTCGGCCCTCGCGAGCAAGGCGACGGGCTACCCCATCGCCCGCGTCGCCGCCAAGATCGCGGTCGGCCTGCACCTGGACGAGATCCCCAACGCCGTGACTCAGAAGACTCTGGCCTGCTTTGAACCCGCTTTGGATTACATCGTCGTCAAGATCCCGCGCTGGCCGTTCGACAAGTTCACGCTGGCCGACCGGCGCATCACGACCCAGATGAAGGCGACCGGCGAGGTCATGGCGATTGACCGCTCGTTCGAGGGCGGCCTGATGAAAGCCATCCGCAGCCTGGAAATCGGCCAGGTAGGCCTGCGCCCTAGGAACGCCGACCGCTTGAGCGAGATGGAGATCGAGTCGGGGCTGGCCGAGGCGACCGATCAGCGGCTCTTTCTCATCGCCGAAGCCTTCCACCGGGGGATGCTGGTCTCGGAAGTGGCCGACCTGTCCGGCGTGGACCCCTGGTTCCTGACGAAAATCCAGCGTCTGGTCCAGTTCGAGGACTTCCTGCGCCCGCAGTGGCCCCTGTTCCGCCCCTTCACGCCGCTTGGGGCGGAGGCCCAGGCGCTGCTAACCGAGGCCAAAATCAAAGGCTTCAGCGACCGCCACCTGGCCGCGATCTTCGCCGTGCAGGAGGTCCACGTCAGGGGCTGGGTCCGTGATCTGGGCCTGCGCCCCGCCTACAAGATGGTGGACACCTGCGCGGCGGAGTTCGAGGCGGCGACTCCCTACTTCTATTCGTGCTACGAGAAGGAGAGCGAAGCGTGACAGCCTGGATACGGCTGATGGCCTACTCTTCCTTGTCCAATCCGCACATCAGCGCGGGGATTTCGGCCAGCAGTTCGCGGGCCAGGAAGCCCAGGGGGCCGACGCGCTTGGCAAGCACGTCACCCGCCCGCGCGTGGAGATAGACGCCCCAGACCGTCGCCTGCACCGGGTCCGCGCCGCGCGCGGCCAGCCCGGCAATCAGCCCCGCCAGCGTGTCGCCCGACCCGGAGGTCGCCAGGCCGATGTTGCCGTAGCGGTTGAGGTACAGGCGGCCATCCGGGGCCGCGATAAAGGTCCGGCTGCCCTTCATGGCGACCACGGCTTGGAGTTTGGCGGCAGCCTCCAGGGCGGCACCCTGCGGGTCAGCCTTGATTTCGGCTTTGTCCCGCCCCAGCATCGCCGCCATCTCGCCCGCGTGGGGCGTCACGATGACGTTGCCGCCCAGCGAGTGCAGCAGGTCCGGCGCGTCGCCCAGGCAGGCGAGGGGTGCGGCGTCCAGCACCAGGGTCGGCTTTTGGATCTGCGGCAGGGCGGCGTGGAGCAGGCGGCTGGTCGCGTCCGGGTCCATCATGCCCGGCCCGAACAGGACGGCGTTGGCGTTGTTGGCGTTCTCGGCGACCTCGTCCGCGCAGGCCGGGTCGAAGCCGCCCCCGTCCGTTTCGGGCAGGGGCAGCACCCAGGATTCGGGAACGGCGATGGCGACGTGGGCGGCGACACTCTGCGCCGTGGCGATCTTGAGCTGCCCCGCACCCGCGCGCAGGGAGGCCAGGGCCGCCAGCAGGATCGCGCCGGGGATCTGCGCCGAGCCGCCGACGACGAAGATGCGCCCCCGGCCCTCTTTGTCTCCCCCCTCGTCGTGCTCGGGCAGCCCCCAGTCCCGCAGCAGGGCGGGCGTGACGGCGGTTGGGGTGGTCTTCTTCATGGGGTGGCTTTCCGGCTGAGTACCCCGCCCTGAACGGCGGGGCTGTAGAAGTGCAACTCCCCGCCTTTACACTGGCTACCCAGAGGGGCGCGGGCAGAAGAGGTTTCGCCAAAGGCTTCTCTCTTCGCCCGCGAAGGCGGGGGCTTGCACTATTAAAGCCCAGGGGTTTAGCCCTGGGTAGGCACTTCGTTCTGATACTACTTCGTGGCGACCGGGGCGTCGGGGTCCGTGGTGACTTCCTCGCCCGCCTCTTCGAGCGGGGCGGAGAAATTGAACTCGCGCAGGACCAGCTTGCCGTGCCGCCCGCGCTCGCGGTCGAAGGCATACGATGTCACCGAGCAGTTGGCGACCTCATTCAGCCGGTCCACCTCCAGAATCCCTTCCTCGGTCATCCGCTCCAGCAGGTAGCGGAAGCACAGGATGACGACCGAGTGGCAGACCAGCAGGACGCGCTCGCCTCGGTAATCGCGCGTCAGCGTGTCCACCAGGGAGCGCAGGCGCAGGATGACGTCGCACCAGCTTTCGCCGCCCGGCGGGCGGTGGTAGAACTTGCCCAGCAGGCGGCGCAGTTCGGCCTGCTCCGGGTACTTCTCGACGATGCCCGCGTGGGTCAGCCGGTCCAGGATGCCGAACTCCCGCTCCCGCAGGCGCTCGTCCACCGTCAGCGTCTCCTCGTCCCGGAACAAGCCCGCCGCTTCCAGGGCGATGGTGGCCGTCTGCCGGGCGCGGAGGTAGGGGGAGGCGCGCACGACGGTCGGCGTCTCCTCGGGCGGCAGCCGGCCCAGCCACTCGCCCAGCGCCCGCGCCTGGCGCTCGCCCAGCGCCGATAGGGGCACGTCGGCGTCGCGCGTGGGGATGTCAATGACGGGGCGGCCGGCCGCCTCGGCGGCGTGGGGGGGGGGGGGGGCGCCGGGGGCGGCGGGGGGGGGCGCGCGCCCGGCGGGCGG
>CAXTWM010000216.1:0-8595 GCA_964247915.1 uncultured Armatimonadales bacterium
AGTCCACGCCGGGCGTCCCCCAGCCGTCGGGGCGGGCGCGGCCCGCGACCAGGGCCGGCAGGCCGGCGGCCAGGGCCGTGCGGGCGGCGCGCTCCAGCAGCGGGACGCCGCCGACTTCGAGAGAGGCCTTATCGGTCCCCATGCGCCGGCTTTCGCCCCCCGCCAGGATCGCCACGGTCATCTGCAAAATAATTCCCTCGCCTTTCACTGGAAACACTGCCGAAACATTGGGCGAGTATCATAGAACTCGTCAGGCCGAACGCACCGACGCGGCGGCTTCTCCTCCTCACGTTCCTTCCACTGGTTCACCACAACGCCTTGTGGCTCCTCCCGGCGACGCCGCCTTTTCTGAACTTTTGAAAAGAGAGCGATTCCCGGTGATCACCTATTCCAGCCCGTTCCTTGAGACGGAAACAGTTTTCGACACGGTCACGACCGAGACGCGCCAGCAGCGGCTGACCCGGACGGGGCGAGCCACGCCGCGCTTCTTGCAGGGGGTCTTCCCGTTCGTCGGGCGGGGCTTCTTCGACCTCGGCCCCCTGAACGACGCCCTGTGCTACCAGGTGCCCCCCGGCCGGACGGCGGAGGTGATCTACCTCCGGGCCGGCAACCTGTCCGACGACCTGCTGTACCTCACGCTCTCGGTCAACGGCCTGCCGGTCCGCTATTTCCCCGTCGGCCCCAAGGCCGACTTCCATGTGCCCCTGTCCATCGTCGAGACGTACCCGACCGGCGCGCGCATCGACGTCGGCATGGCCGCGCCGCGCGGGCTGGCCGGGGCCGTCGTCGTGGATGTCGGCATCCTGGAGGAGCACGAGTCCGCATGAGCGATCTGACTTCCACCCATTTAACCGCTACTCACTGTCCCTACTGCGCCCTGCAATGCGGCATGAACCTCGTGCCGGACGCCCAGGGCCTGCTCCAAGTCCAGCCGCGCAAGGACTTCCCGACCAACAAGGGCGGCCTCTGCCAGAAGGGCTGGACGGCCGCCGACCTGCTCGGACACCCGGACCGCTTGACGACGCCGCTGGTGCGGGCCGCCAAAGGCGGCCCCCTGCGCCCCGCAACGTGGGACGAGGCGCTGGACCGGGTCGCGGCGGGCATCGGGGCCGCCCAGGCCGTTTACGGCCGCGACTCGGTGGGCGTCTTCGGCGGCGGCGGGCTGACCAACGAGAAGGCGTACTGGCTGGGCAAGTTCGCCCGCGTCGCCCTCAGGACGCCGCACATCGACTACAACGGGCGGTTCTGCATGGCGTCCGAGGCCGTGGCCGGCATCCGCGCCTTTGGCATTGACCGGGGTCTGCCGTTCCCGCTGGAGGACATCCCCGGCGCGGACGCAATCCTGCTCATCGGCGGCAACCCCGCCGAGACCATGCCGCCGGTCATGCAGTACTTCGAGCGGCAGCGCGAGAACGGCGGCGCGCTGATCGTCGCCGACCCGAGAAGGACGGCCACGGCGGAGCAGGCGACGCTGCACCTCCAGCTCACGCCCGGCACGGACACGGCCCTGGCGAACGGGCTGCTGCACGTCGCCGCCGCCGACGGACTGCTGGACCACGAGTTCATCTCGTCCCGCACGACCGGCTGGGAGGGCGTCCGTCGCATCATCGCCTCGTTCTGGCCGGACCGGGTGGAGCGCATCACGGGCGTCCCGACCGCCCAGCTCGTCAAAGCGGCGCACCTCTTGGGCGAGGCCGCGACGGGCATGGTGCTGACCGCGCGCGGCGCGGGGCAGCAGTCCAAGGGCGTGGACAACGCGCTGGCCTTCATCAACCTCGCGCTGGCCCTGGGCAAAGCGGGCCGTCCGCACTGCGGGTGGGGCTGCATCACGGGCCAGGGCAACGGGCAAGGCGGGCGCGAGCACGGTCAGAAGGCCGACCAGTTGCCGGGCTACCGCAAGATAGACAACCCCGAGCACCGCGCCCATGTGGCCGGGGTCTGGGGCGTGGACCCGGACAGCCTGCCGGGTCCGGGCCGCTCCGCCTATGAGCTGCTGGACAGCATGGGCCAGGACGGCGGCGTCCGCGCCCTGCTGGTCATGGCCTGCAACCTCGCCGTGTCCGCCCCGCGCGCGCTGCACGTCGAGGAGCGCCTGCGCGCCCTGGACTTCCTGTGCGTCTCGGACATCTTCCTGTCCGAAACGGCCCAACTGGCGGACGTCGTGCTGCCCATCGCGCAGTGGGCCGAAGAGGGCGGGACGATGACCAACCTGGAGGGCCGTGTCATCCGCCGCAACCAGGCCAAGCCGCGCCCGGAGGGCGTCTGGACCGACGCCCAGGTCCTGTCGGCCCTGGCCGCGCGCCTGGGCGCGGGCCGGTTCTTCCCGGCTTCCGACCAGGCCGAAATCTTCGACGAGCTGCGCCGGGCCAGCGCGGGCGGCCCCGCCGACTACTCGGGCATCACCTACGAGCGCATTGACGCGGAAAACGGCGTGTTCTGGCCGTGCCCGTCGGAAGACCATCCCGGAACGCCCCGGATGTTCCAGGAAGCGTTCGCGCACCCCGACGGCCGGGCCAAGTTCCACCCGGTCCACCACCGGGGGGCGGCGGAGGAGCCGGACGACGAGTACCCGCTGTACCTGACGACGGGCCGGGTGATGGCGCAGTACCAGAGCGGGACTCAAACCCGGCGCGTGGAAGCGCTGGGCAGGATTTCGCCCGAGGCGTTTGTCGAGCTTCACCCCGCGCTGGCCCGCCGCTTCGGCATCGAGGACGGCGACCGGGTGGCGCTCACCACGCGGCGCGGCACGATCCACGTCCAGGCGCGGCTGACGCCGAACATCCGCCAGGACACGCTGTTCGTCCCGTTCCACTGGGGCGGGGACGCCTGCGCGAACCGGCTGACCAACCCCGCCCTGGACCCGTCCTCGAAGATGCCCGAATTCAAGGTCTGCGCGGTGCGGGTGGAGAAGGCGTAAAAGCCCCCACCCCGCTTCGCGTGTGGCGGGTTCCCAACGCAGTGCCGCGTCTCCCCTTTATGTTAAAGCTTATGATAAGCACTCTGTACCGGTTTTAGAGGAGACACCATGAAATTCAGTGACCTGAAAAACAGCGGTCACGCGCCCTCACTGTTCAGCGCGTTCCTGCACTTCGACATCTCGTTCATGGTCTGGGTGATCCTGGGCGCGTTGATGCCCTTCATCGCCACCGACCCGGCCCTGACGGGCGCGAACCTCCAGATCACGCCCTCGGCGATGATCACGAAGGCGACGCCCTACACCCTGATCATGAAAGGCCCCGATGCGACGAAACACGAGGCCAAGACCGTCAGCCACCTGCTCCTCAAGCCGGGCGTCCCCAAGGACGCGACCCGGAACAGCGTCAAGCCCGCCGAGAAGTACATCCTGGACAGCACCAGCCCGGACACCATCGCGGCGGGGCTGGCGGCCATCAACGCCAAGTCCAAGCTGATCCAGGTGGCCTCGGCCCCGACGGCGCACGGCGTCCCCAACGAGAACGTCCTGCCGCTCAAGCCGATGGCCGCGCTGGCGAAGGACGGCAAGGCGTTCCAGCCGCTCGCCAACGGCTACCCGGCGGGCGTCAAGCTGTTCCTGGTCGGGCTGCCCCTGCTGGCGGCGGGCTTCTGGCGGATCTTCCTGGGCACCCTGGTGGACCGCTTCGCCTCCAAGCGCGTCGGCACGGTTTCACTCGCCATGACGCTGCTGCCCCTCATCGTCGGCTGGAAGTTCGGCACGGACTACAACTCGCTGGTCTTCATCGCCTTCTTCCTGGGCCTGGCGGGCGCCTCGTTCGCCGTCGCCCTGCCGCTGGCCTCGCGCTGGTATCCGCCGCACTTGCAGGGGGTGGCGATGGGCATCGCCGGGGCGGGCAACTCAGGGACGATCCTGGCGACGATCTTCGCGCCCCTGCTGGTCCCCGTCGTCGGCTGGCACGGCGTCTTCGGCCTGCTGATGATCCCAGTCGCCCTGACGCTGGCAGTCTTCATCACGCTGGCGAAGGACGCGCCCGGTCACACGCCCGCGGTCAAGCTCGCGGACTACACCAGCGTCCTCAAGACCGGCGACTCGTGGACGTTCTGCCTTCTGTATTTCGTGACCTTCGGCGGCTTCGTCGGCATGTCGTCGTTTATCAACACGTTCTTCGTGGATCAATACGACTACCCCAAGGTCGCCGTCGGCCTGTTCACCTGGCCGTTCATCATCTCCGGCTCGTTCCTGCGGCCCGTCGGCGGCCTGCTGGCCGATAGGATCGGCGGCATCCGCATGTTGTCCGTGCTGTACGCCACGGCGATCGTCACCGCCGTTGTGATCGGCTTCACGATCACGAGCCAGGTCGTCACCTTCCCGCTGCTGTTCATCCTGATGGGGGCGATGGGCATGGGCAACGGCTCCGTCTTCCAGCTCATCCCGCAGCGGTTCCGCAAGGAGATCGGCGTGATGACGGGCATGGTCGGGGCGGCGGGCGGCGTCGGCGGCTACTATCTGGCGCAGGAGATGGGGACGCTGCACGACATCTTCCACACCTACGGCGCGGGCTTCTTCGCCTTCGCGGGCATTGCGGTGGTGGCCTTGGTGACGCTGCGGGCTGTCACCCCGGCCTGGGAGCGGACCTGGCTGGGCGCGGGCGGCGTGGCGAAGGTCACGGCGCCGGAGCGCGAGCGCGTCCTGGTCGGCGCGGAGATGGAGCCGGCGTAAGGGCTTGCAGCCAGAGCCACGGGTTGAAACCCGAGGCTGAGAAAACCGCCGTCCAGGGGACGGAAGAAGCAAGGCGGCCGGACGTATCGCGTCCATCAGTCTTGCGTCCCCTGGACGCCGGGAACTTGACAGCCTCGGGCTTCAGCCCGTGGCGTTGATGAAGTCTCATTTTCAAGGAGAAAACAACACTTATGTACGAGAAACCACACCTGTTACAAGGCGTCTTCCCCTTCGAGGGGCGCGGCCTTCATAATCCTTACCCGCTTTCCGCCGAGCTGACCTACACCGTCCCGCTCGGCAAGCGGACGCAGTTCATTTATTTCCGGGGAGGCAACTCCTCCGCCGAGCTTGTGTATGTCACGCTGATGCGCGACGGCAAGCCCATGCGCCTGTTCCCCATGGGCGCGCGCGGCGACGTGCATGTGGCCCTGGCCGTGGTGGAGGATCTGATGTCCGGGACCAAGCTGGAAGTCTACATCGGCGCCCCCGAAGGCGTGGCCGGGTCCGTGGTGCTGGACATCGGCCTGTTGGAAGTGTAGGCGGCTGGAAGCGGGGGAAGGCCAGTGCGGAAACGCGGCGGAAACATTTCCGCTGTATACTCTTCCTCAGAGCCTGACCGCAATGCCGCGGTCGCTCGGCCTTTCCTCCGCACTGATGCTCCCCTGGCAGCGCTGCCTTTCCCTGATGCTACCACCCATTGCTCCGGCAATCCGTGTCCCCGAAAGGCAGCGATAATGGCACCCACTCAGACGATAGACAAGCAAAAACTGGTCGTGATCGGCAACGGCATGGCCGGCGCCCGCACCGTGGAAGAGATACTGGCGCGGGGCGGCGACGAGCAGTTCGAGATCACCATGTTCGGCGACGAGCCGTATGGCAACTACAACCGCATCCTCCTGTCCAACGTCCTCAACGGGACGCAGGACCCTTCCGATATTTTTCTGAATCCCCTGGAGTGGTACGCCGAAAACAACGTCACGCTCCACGCGCCCGCCCGCGTCACGCACATTGACCGGGCGCGCAAGGAGGTCCACAGCGACGACGGGCAGGTCACGGCCTACGACAAGCTGATCATCGCGACGGGGAGCCGCCCCTTCGTCCCGCCGATGGAGGGGCTGCACACGCCCGACGGCGCGGACAAGCACGGCGTCTTCGTGTTCCGCACCCTGGACGACTGCCACAAGATCGCCGGCTACGCCAACAAGTGCCGCCGGGCGGCCGTCATCGGCGGCGGGCTGCTCGGCCTGGAGGCGGCGCGCGGCCTGATCAACTACGGCGTCGAGGTCCACGTCATCCACATCAGCGGGCACCTGATGAACCAGCAGCTCGACCCGGCAGCGGGCGCGATCCTGAAGTCCATCATGGAGAAGATGGGGATCCATGTCCACACCATGAAGAACACGGCCCGCGTCCTGGGCGAAGACAGCGTGACCGGCCTGGAATTCAAAGACGGCACGACGCTGGACTGCGACATGGTGGTGATCTCCACGGGCATCAAGCCCAACGCCGAGATCGGCCACGCGGCGGGGCTGACCGTGGAGCGGGCCATCGTCACGGACAACCAGATGCGGTCGGTTGACGACCCGGACGTCTACGTCGTCGGCGAGTGCGCCCAGCACCGGGGCCGCGTCTACGGCCTGGTCGCCCCCCTGTGGGAGATGGGCCAGACCCTGGCCGACCACATCACCGGGCGCAACCCCGCCGCCGCCTACCACGGGTCCAAGATCGCCACCAAGCTCAAGGTCATGGGCGTGGAGCTGGCCTCGATGGGCGTGACCGAGCCGACGGACGAGCGCGACGAGGTGGTGACGTTCGCCGAGCCGAAGCGCGGGACCTACAAGAAGCTGATCATCCGGGACGGGATGCTGATCGGGGCGATGATGCTGGGCGACCTGAACAAAGTCGCCTATCTGATGCAGGCCTTTGACCGGGGGACCCCGCTGCCCGAGGAACGGCTGTCGCTGCTGTTCGACATCGGCGCCCCATCCACGGAAACCACGATGCTGGAGATGCCCGATTCGGCCCAGGTCTGCAACTGCAACGGCGTCTCCAAGGGGCAGATTCGGAAGTGTGTCGAGGGCGGCAAGCGGTCGCTGAAGATGGTCATGGAGGCGACGCGGGCGGGCGCGGGCTGCGGCTCGTGCAAGAAGCTGGTGCAGGAAGTGGTGGAGTGGGCCGCCGAGGGCCAGGTGGAGGAGGACCCGAGCATCCACTACTATGTGCCGGGCGTGCCGCTGTCCAAGCCCGATCTGGTGCGGGCCATCCGCGACCAGAATCTGCGCTCCGTTTCCGCCGTCTTTGGCGCGCTGGCGGGCGGCGTGGAGGACCTGGGCAGCAAGATGGGGCTGGCCTCGCTGCTGCACTCGATCTGGATCGGGGACTACGAGGACGAGCGGGACGCGCGCTACATCAACGACCGCGTCCACGCCAACATCCAGAAGGACAAGACCTTCTCGGTCATCCCGCGCATCTACGGCGGCGTCACGTCCGCCTCCGAGCTGCGGCGCATCGCTGACGTGGCCGACAAGTACGACGTCCCGATGGTCAAGATCACCGGCGGCCAGCGCATTGACCTCCTGGGCATCACCAAGGAGAACCTGCCGAACGTCTGGAAGGACCTGGACATGCCCTCGGGCCACGCCTACTCCAAGTCGTTCCGCACCTGTAAGACCTGCGTCGGGACCGAGTTCTGCCGCTACGGGGTCGGGGACAGCACGGGCCTAGGCATCAAGATCGAGCGGCGCTTCCAGGGCGTCGAAAGCCCCGGAAAGATGAAGCTGGCGACGGCGGGCTGCCCGCGCAACTGCTCCGAGGCAATGGTCAAAGATGTGGGCGCGGTGGCCGTGGAGGGCGGGCGCTGGGAGATCTACATCGGCGGCGCGGCGGGCGCGCACATCCGCAAGGGCGACCTCCTGTGCAGCGTCGGCTCCCACGAGGAGGTGCTGACCATCATGGGCCGCTTCATGCAGTACTACATCGAGAACGCCAAATATCTGGAACGGACCTACGCCTTCGTGCCGCGCGTCGGCTTGGAGCATATCCGGGCGGTCGTCGTGGAAGACAGCGAGGGCATCGCCGAGCGGCTGGACGCCGCCATGCAGACGACGGTGGACGCCTATGTGGACCCCTGGCTGGAAGCGCACACGCCCGCCACGGCCAACCAGTTCGTCTCGACCCTCCCGGTGGTGAACGCATGACAACAATGGAACGAACCGAAATTTCCCTCGGCCACGCGGACCAGATCCCGATGGGCGAGGGGCGCGTTTTCCCCGTGCGCGGCCTGGAGATCGCCGTCTTCCACACCCGCGCGGGGGCCGTCTACGCCGTACAGGCCGAATGCCCGCACCGGCAGGGGCCGCTGGCCGACGGCATGGTCGGCGGCACGGTCGTCATGTGCCCCTTCCACTCGCGCAAGTTCGACCTGACGACGGGGGTGGGGCTGCAAGGCGACTGCGACATCCAGACCTACCCGATTCGCCTGACGGACGCCGGGGAGATGTGGCTGACGGTGTGACAGAACAGAACCCGGCTCTTCAGAGCCGGGTTTCCTAGCATACGGGTTGACTCCGTCCCCCCTTCTGTGCCACAATACGTTCTCCTCATTGATGCGGAACCCTTTAAGCCATTTCTCACCCGCAGCGGCGCGGCTGATCTTCGTCTGAATGATCCGTGTCGCCCATGCTGAACGTCCTTGTCCTCGCCCCCGATGAGAAAGGCGGACCCGCCGCCGCGCTCACCCATGCGCTGACGCAGGCCGGCTACGCCGTCCGGCGGACCGCGCTGGACGGCGGGGCCGAGGCGATGGATTCGCTCTGCCGCGCCTTCATGGGCCGCCCGCCGGACGTGCTCCTCGCCGACCTCTCCGCCGCCCCGGACTGCCTGCCCCTGCGCCACGCGGGCCGCCTGCTCCAGTACGCCTGGGGGGCGAGCAGGGCGAGCCG
>CAXTWM010000217.1:0-8585 GCA_964247915.1 uncultured Armatimonadales bacterium
AAGGCGGACTTTGTGCTCTCGTTGCCGCGACTTCAGTCGCCCGCTTTGACCCCACTGGAAGCAATGGCGGAACCTGACACGGCCCCATGCGCGTAGGACAATTGATTTCCCGCACACAGAAAGAGAAACACCCCTCTGATGCGTCACCTGCCCAAACTGCTGGCCGCCCTGCTGCCGGCGCTCGTTTCCGCTCCCGCCCACGCGGCCCCCGCCCCGTCAGCCGCCGAGGCTCCTTCGCCCTACGGCGCGGTCGTCTCCCAGACCTATGACAAGGCCCAGATGACGACCGAGACGGTGCTGGCGAACGGGCTGACCATTCTGTCCAAAGAGGTCCACGCCGCGCCCGTCGTCTATTTCAGCGTCTACTACAAGGTCGGGTCCCGCAACGAGGTCAGCGGGCAGACCGGGCTGTCGCACATCCTCGAACACATGATGTTCAAAGGCACCCGCGATCTGCCGCCCGGCGCGATCGACCACCTGTTCCAGACCAACGGCGGCCAGATCAACGCCTCGACCGGCCCGGACTTCACCGAGTACCACGAGGAGGTCGCCGCCGACCGGCTGGAGCTGGCCGCGCGCATCGAGGCCGACCGGATGGAGCACTCGCAGTTCGACCCGACCGAGCTGGCCCACGAGATGACCGTCGTGCGCTCCGAGCTGGAGGGCGACAACAACAGCCCCGGCTACGACCTGTATTCCAACGTCTTCCAGCCGGCCGCCTTCACCGCCCACCCGTACCACTGGCCGGTCATCGGCTGGCGCACCGACGTCGAGGCGGTCGCCAATCGCCGCGACATCATCTACGGCTACTACCGGCGTCACTATTTGCCCAACAACGCCGTCGTCGTCATGGTCGGCGACTTTGATACCAAAAAGGCCGTCGCCGTCTGCCAGCGCTACTTCGGCGTTTACCCCGCCGGGACCCTGGAAAAGCGGACCATCACGCCGGAGCCGCCCCAGCGCGGCGAGCGGCGCGTCATCCTCAAGCGCCCCGGCACGACCCCGCAGCTCTTGATCGGCTACCACGTCCCCGCGACGGGCGACCCGGACCATCTGGTCTTCGACGTCGTTTCCACCGTCCTGTCCGGCGGGCGCAGCGCGCGGCTGTACCAGGACCTCGTCGAAAAGGGCCTGGCCCAGTCGGCGGGCGCGGGCAGCGGCGACCAGCGCGACGCCTCCCTGTTCGAGTTCGACGCCACGCCCAGCGCCGGCGTCCCCGTCGCCACGGTGGAAAAGGCGCTGGAGGACGAAGTCGTCAAGATGCAGACGACGCCGGTTTCGTCGGACGAACTGGCGCGCGCCGTCCGCCAGATCAGCGCCGCCTTCGTCTACCAGAACGACAGCGTTTCGGCCCAGGCCGGGCAGCTCGGCACCTACGCCGCCATCAACCAGCCTCGCTACCTGGACACCTACCTGGACAAGATCAAGGCGGTGACGCCCGCCGACGTCCAGCGGGTCGCCAAACAATACCTGACCGTAGACAACCGCACCGTGGCCGCCTTCGACCCGCAGCCGCTCCCGCCCGGCGCGGCGCCCCCGCCGCCGCCCGTCGTGGACAACTTCGGCTCGGCCAAGCCCGTCACCGACCCGCGCCAGAAGGCCGTCCTGGCCGCCCTGGACAAGACGTTCAACGGGGCGGCCTCGGCCGCCAAGCCCGCCCCGCTCGCCAAGCCGACCCGCGTCGTGCTGCCCAACGGCCTGGTCGTGATCGTCCAGGAGAACCACGCCAACAAGACCGTCGCCCTGGACGGCCTGGTCCGCGCGGGGTCCATGTACGACCCCGACGGCAAGTGGGGCCTGGCGGGGCTGACGGCGGCCATGCTCGGGCGCGGCGCGGGCGGCAAGACCGCGCTCCAGCTCGCCCTGGCCCTGGAATCCGTGGGCGCCAATGTCGGCGTCGGCGCGGCCACCGAGCAGGCCGACATCTCGGGGACCAGCCTGTCCCAAGACTTCCCCCTGCTGCTGACGACCCTGGCGGACGAGTTAAGAAGGCCGACCTTCCCCGCCGACCAATTGGAGCGCCTGCGCGCGCAGACGCTGTCGGGGGTCGAGGAGGCCCGCCAGGACACGGGCGGGACGGGCGGCGCGGGCAGCCAGGCGGAGATCGCCTTCGCCCAGGCCATCTACCCGAAGGGGCACCCCTACTGGCTGCCCACCCTGGACCAGACCGCCGCCTCGGCCAAGGCCATCACGCGGGACGACTTAGAGACCTTCTACCGCACCTACTACCGCCCGGACACGACGGTGCTGGTGGTCGTCGGCGACGTCAACACGCAGGACGTCGTCCGGCAGATGCAGGCCGCCTTCGGCGACTGGGCCAAGCCCGCCGCGCCCGCGCCCGCCCTGGACATCCCCGACGTGCCCGCGCCGACGACGGCCCCCAAGCCGCAGCTCATCGTCCTGCCGGACGCCCCGCAGACCAGCCTGCTGTTCGGCTACAACGGCGGCCTGAAGCGGGACTCGCCGGACTTCTACGCCGCCCAGATCATGAACTACGTCGTCGGCGGCGACACCTTCGGCGCGCGCCTGGGCAAGACCATCCGCGACCAGAACGGGCTGGCCTACTCGGTCTACTCGTCCATTGACGCCCAGCACGGGGCAGGCCCCTTCCAGGTGTTCGTCGGCGCGAACCCCAAGAACGCCACGCGCGCCCTGTTCCTGCTGCGCCAGACGCTCTCGCAGATCCGGCAGTACGGCATCACGCCCGACGAGGTCCGGCTGGCCAAGCTCTACCTGACCGGCGAGTACCCCCTGCGGCTCGAAACCAACGCGGGCGTGGCCGGCCAGCTCGTCGTCGCCGAGGACTACGGCCTGGGCCTGGACTACATCGGGAAGCGGGCCGCGCTCTACAACGCCGTCACGCCCGCCCAGGTCAACGCCGCCGTCCAGAAGTACCTGCGCCCCGACGAGGGCGTCCTGATCATCGCCGGCGCGGCCCCGCAGTAGGCCGCCGCCCAAAAAGGCCCGGAGGCATCGCCTCCGGGCCTTTTTCGTGTCCCCCGCTGCCGCCTGGGCGGGCGGTCAGACGTCGGCGCCGGCCTTCACGCCCGCCTTCTTCCTCTTCGCCGCCACCATTCCGCCCATCCCCAGAGCCAGCAGCAGGCCGAGGCTGGCCGTGGCGGAGGCTTCCGGGACGGCGGGGGGCACGGACGGGCCGAAGGCCAGGCCCGTCGGCCTGTCCAGGCCGGTCTCGACGGTCACGCCCGGCCCGAAGGCGCCCGCCGCCGAGTTGAAGGTGAACTCCGTGATGCTATTGCTGCCGACGTTGGCGGCGAACAGGTCGCCGCGCGCGTCGAAGGCCAGGCCCTCCGGCACGCTCAGGGTGCCGCCCGAGAGCGTGACGGCCGTGGTGCTGAAGGCGCCTGGCCCGGTCCCGGCGAAGCGCGAGATGGTGTTAGTGTTGAAGTTGGACACGAACAGGTCTTGGGTCTGGGCCTAGGCGGGGGTGGCGGCCAAGCCGAGCGAGAGGAGGCCCAGGGCGGCCAGGCCGAGGGCGGCGGGTGCAAAAGCGGAGCGCATGGTGAGAAGCCTTTCTGAGTCTTTCGGTATGACGAGATAGAGAGGGCGCGGCCCAGGAGGGGCAGCCCGTAAGAATTGCTAGTGCAAGAATCGTGCCAAGTGGGCGGGTCGGGAGAAAAATTAGGATCGCCCCCCGGCCCCCAATCCTGGGGGAGTAGGATAGGAATGGCTTTCCTAGTCCGGTCCCCCCAGAATTGGGGGCTAGGGGTTTCAACTCTCATTCGCCCGCCGCCGGGAGGCCGAGGAAGCCGCGTATCCAGGGTTCGTCGGGGGCGATGACCTTGCCCGCGACCAGATCCGCGATCAGGCGGCCCGCCGTCGCCAGCCGCCCGTCGTCCAGGCCCCCCAGCGCGAAGCGGGGGCGGGGGACGTGGGGGCCGAAGTTGTAGCGCACCAAGGGGGCGATGAGCTGCGCGCCGATCACGGTCTCTTCCAGGTCCCGCTGGAGCTTTCGCAGGTAGAACAGCAGCACGTCCTGGTGGACGCTGCCCAGGGCGAACGTCGCCCCGGACGCGCTGCCGTCCGTCGTCAACGTCTGGCCTAATATGCTCTTGGCGATGGCCCGGTCCTGATACTCGACGGCCTCCAGGAAGCCCGCCGGGGCGGCCCGCGCGGTCTCCAAAAGGCCCAGGTGCATGTCGGACGGCAGCACGACCGCGCTCTCGTTATGCACCTGCGCGACCAGCGACAGCAGTTGCCGCTGCTGGTCCGCCCCGTACCCGCGCTCGGCGTCGTAGGAGCCGGTGACGGTGGGCATCCCGAACTTTTCCAGGTATTTGGCCCACCAGTGCAGGAGCTGCTGCTTGGTCCGCCAGGGCTTGTAGGCGGCCTTGAGGTCGCTCCCCCCCAGCGGGCTGTCGTACCGGGGTTCGTAGGCGAAGCGCAGGAACTTGTCCGGCGGGTACGCCTGCCCCAAGACGCCGCGCAGGGCCGTGACGTTGCCAAAGGCGTCCGTCTCGAACGTGAACCCCCCAGGGTCCTTGCCCTTGAGCGCGGCCAGCCCGATCCTGCCGTCATGGGGGCCGCCCTCGATCACCTGGTAGACGATCTCGACGAGGGAGACGCCCAGGGCCAGCGCGTCCAGGACGTCATGCAGGGCGTCGGTCAGTCCCCCGCGCACCCCGGTCAGCGCGTCCCGGACGAACGCGGCCACGGCCTGGTCTTCGGGCGACGGGGACGCGGCGTGAACCTCCCAGCCCTGGGACAAGACGGCGAACTTTTTGGTGTGGAGGCAGGCTTTCACCTGGGGGTCCCCCATCATCCGGCGGTAGACGCCGTACCCGCCCGGCAGCCCCTCGTCGGGCAGGGCGAGGGAGGAGAGCGCGCCGAGCAGGGAGACGCCGTCGGCGGGGGCCAGCTCGCCCAGCGGCGGCTTTGCCCCCGCCTGCGGGGGAGGGGACGCAGAGGGCGCGTGTTTGGGGCCGCGCTTCAGAAACGGGAAGGTCATCATGGTCGGGTTTCCTTGTTGCTGTCGGCCCGGCCCTGAAGGGCCGGTCTACACGGAAGGGCCGCCCCTTCGGGGCTTTGGATAACGCGACGGCGGCCATAAGGCATATCCGTAGCCCCGAAGGGGCGGCCCACCGGCGGAGCCGGGAATAGACCTGGCCTTCAGGCCAGGGCCTTGCGTTACAGCCGCACCGCCAGCACATACACGTCCGTCGTTTCGGCGCTCAGGACGTGCGTCGAGACCGGGCGGCTGCCCGGCCCATGCCCGCCGAACGACTCCAGCGTCCGCCCGTTCCGGGCCAGGTAGACGTGGCCGACCGGGTGGAAGCCGTTCGCCCGGATGAAGGCGATCCGCGTCAGGCCGTCCCGCAGGCGGCAGGCGGCGTACTCGGAGCGCTTCAGGCCGTGCGCGGCGCACCAGTCGTTCTGGCAGACCGAGCCGTCCGGCAGCGTGACGCGCCCCTCGGTGGCGACGGCGACGGCGGCGCGGACCCAGCCGGAGCAGTCAATGTTCTGGTAGTCCGGCGGGACCGCGCGCAGGTCGTGGGCCTTCGCGCCGAGCGCGTAGCCGACGCCGCAGGCGAGGCACGTCCCCAGGTAGCGCGAGAGCCGCTCCGGGTCCAGCGGCAGCGAGTGCCAGGGGTAGCCCTCGGTCGGGGCCAGCAGGGCGGAGCGGTCGGAGATGGTTTCGGCAGTGAGTGTGGTCATGGTCGGGAAGCCTTTCTTGGGTCGGTCCTACCCCCGCCGCAAGCGGCGACCCCTCCCTGTTAGGGAAGGGTGAGGAAAGAGGCGCGGGGCGCTTCTTATCCAATGCCTATCGTGCTCGGACGGCCTTCGGAAAGACCGGCGAGCCTCGCGTGGCATACCCTTCCCTAACAGGGAGGGGTCGCCGCTTGCGGCGGGGGTAGGAAATCTCAGTCGCACAGCGCCAGGATCAGCAGCGGCGCGTCGCCCAGGCGGAAGAGCTGCGTCTTGCGGACCGTCCACAGCCGCCCGTCGCGGAAGAAGAGGTCGCCCCCCGCAGGCGGGTCCGCCCCGGACGCGCTCCCCGGCGAGCCGTCCTCGTACAGCGACAGCGCGGGCCGCACCAGGCCCACCGACTCGTTGGCGTCGAAGTACGTCCCCGCCGTCGCCCCGTCGGTCGGGGCGAACAGGCCGCGCCGGGGCAGGCTGACGCCCGCCCGGATCAGCGTGAACGACTCGCCGTAGCGGGCGAACAGTGCGGACACGCGGCGGGCGCGGGCCGCGTCGCCGGAAGGGAAGGCGCTCATCGGCTTCCCTCCTGGCCCGCCGCCTCGAAGAACGCCGCGTTGTCGAACAGCGCGTCGAACGGCAGGTCAAAGACCGAGCCGGACGGCGGGCAGGGGGCGAGCGCCGTCCCCGCCAGCAGCGGCGCGCGGGAGGCCCCGTCGGGCGTCCCCCCGGCGGCGTCCCCGGCGACGCTGCGGGCCGCCCGCCCGAACGGGGCCAGCCGCCGCGCCCCCTGCGCGGCCAGCCGCTCGCCCGCCTGGGCCAGTCCGTCCGTGCGGGAGGCGCTGACGGACAGCGGGCCGACGTGGAAGTCGTCGGCCGCGCCCGGCGCGCGGGCCTGCCCCCGCAGCCACTCGCCCGCCAGGCTCTCGGCCACCCCCAGCACGAGGGTCGCCCGCAGGCCGGCGTCCCCCGCCGGGGCGGTCGCCGCCCCCAGAATGGCGGGGTCGAGCGCATATTCCAGGACCGGCTGCTGGGCCGTCCGCAGGTCGTCCAGCGCGGCGTCCTCCGACGTGTCGGCGGGGTCAACGGCGCACAGGCGCTTGAGGTCGGCCCGCGTGAGGGGCAGCAGGAGGATGGGTGACACGGACATGATCTTGGCTCCTTTCTGAGAAATGGCCCCCGGCCTTGAAAGGCCGGGCTAGAAAGAGCACGAAGCCCCTCCGGGGCTAAAGACCGGCCTGCGTCGGCGTTCCTCAGCCCCGGAGGGGCTTCGTGCTCTTTCTAGCCCGGCCTTTCAAGGCCGGGACCAGTCCCTACCCCACCTGCGCCCCGAAGGCCGCCCGCCAGTCGCCGAAGCCGGCGTTGTAGCGCGCCCGCACCCCGTACAGGAACTGGTCGCGCAGGAACCCGTTCTCCGAGCTGCCCTCCAGCGACCCGAACTCGAACTCCTTCCGCATCTGCAAGACCAGGGCGCGGACCACGCGCGAGGTGTCCAGCAGGAACCAGTCCGTCGGCGACGTCAGGAACGGCGTCGTCAGCAGCGTCAGCATCCCGCGCAGGGGGTTGGCGCCCAGGTCCTGCGCCGCCGTCGAGACCGGGTCCGGGTACTCGGCGGACGTCAGCAGGGTCGTCGCCTCCCAGTACAGCTCGGGCGGCACCACCAGCAGGGTCGGCCGCGTCCCCGCCGGGCGGCCCTGGTCGTCCGTGAAGCGCATCATCTGGGTGATCGCGCCCTGCAAGGCGTCCGCACCCAGCGCCGCCGTCCCCTTGTTGGACTGCGCGGCCCCCTGGTTGTGCGTGCCGAAGAACGGGACGCCGTCGTAGCCGTGCGCCTCAAAGCCGGTCCCCAGCAGGCCGAAGACGATCCAGTCCAGGTGCTGGCGCGCGACCAGCGCCATCTGCCGGATTCGCATGGCGACCTGCCCGTACTGGTCGTCCTCCAGCGCGGTCCGGTCCACGCTGATCGTGCTTTCCCAGGTCCGGTTCTGGATCGCGTAGGCGTAGGGGGCCAGGTCGCCCGGCTGCCGCTCGTCGCGGAACTCACGCATTCCGGGCAGCGCGCCCAGCCAGGCGTACTGCTCCGTGTCCCGCTCGGAGGGGACGGTCGTCGCCACGCGGTCCCACTGCGCGGGCGTGTCGCCGAACGTCTGGAAGAAGACGGTCTTCAGCCCCGCCGTCAGCAGTTCGGGGATGTCGGATTTCACCAGTGTCATCGTCGTGTGTCCTTTCGTATGGTCAGCGTATAGTCATGGGACCCGGCCTGAAGGCCGGGCCTACTCGGAGGGGCCGCCCCTTCTGCACTGGCAGACCCGGAGGGCGGGGCTTGGGAACAGGCCACCGATGACCGGGGCTTTCTCCGTTCTATCCGAAGCCCCGAAGGGGCGGCCCACCGGCGGAGCCGGGAATAGCCCGGCCCTTCAGGGCCGGGTTCGGCCTGGGCCGCCCCTGCTTCCCGGCCTGGATCGTGCTTCACTTCAGGCTGCTTTTCACCTCGCCCAAAACCTCGTCCACCTTCTGCTCGATGGCGTCGATCTGCGCCTGACGCCTCGGCGTGTGGAACAGCGTCTTGGCGAGCGCCCCCAGCAGGTGCGCGGCGACGCCCGCCGCGATCAATGTCTGCGGGTCAATGTGCATGGCCTTCCCCTTTCTTCTGCTTCTCCTCCCGCGCCTGCTCCTCGCGGATCAGGGCCGCCACCCGGTCCGGGTCCACGCCCAGGCGCTTCGATAGGAACGTATGTTCGTCCTGTGTGAACGCGGACGCCGCTTCCCCGGTCGCGGCGGCGGACTCGCCGAACGAGACGACCGGCGGCTGCGCCTCCAGGAACCGGCGGAAGACCCGCGCGATCGGCTCCGGCCCCTCCGACAGCGTCACCGACGCCTCCCCGCCCGCGCCCTGCTGGCGGCGGACGGGCGCCTCGGACGCGGGC
>CAXTWM010000218.1:0-8579 GCA_964247915.1 uncultured Armatimonadales bacterium
GCCGGGGACGGCGACGCCGCCCCGCTACGGCCTGTTCACCGGCGAAGTCCAGGTCCGGTTCTAGGGGACTGAGGCCATTCAATCAAGGCCGGGGCGGACGGTTCGCCCCGGCGCATCTCGGAGGAGAACATCTCAGCAATGCTTAAATCGTTCACGAAAACGCTCAAGGGGGCCGTGCTGGCCGCGCTGGGCCTCGCCGTCCTCGGCGGCGCGGCGGCGCAGGCGCAGATCAACGGGGCGGGCGCGACCTTCCCCAACCCGCTCTACCAGCGGTGGTTCCAGGAGTATCGCCAGCAGGGCGGCCCCGCCGTCAACTACCAGGCCATCGGGTCTGGCGGCGGCATCAAGAACATCACCGCCCATGCCGTGGACTTCGGCGCGTCCGACGCCCCCATGAACGCGGCCGAGATGAGCGCGGCGCCCGGCATCCTGCACATCCCGACGGTGGCCGGCGCGGTCGTGGTCGCCTACAACATCCCCGGCGTCGGCCCCGGCATCCAGCTCACGCCGACCGTGATCGCGGACATCTTCCTGGGCAAGATCACCCGCTGGAACGACCCCGCGATCACCCGGCTGAACCCCGGCACCCGGTTCCCCGGCACGACCATCGCCCCCGCGCACCGCTCGGACGGGTCCGGCACGACCAACATCTTCACCACCTATCTGGCCGAGACGAGCGGCGAGTGGGCCAGCGCCGTCGGCGCGGGCAAGTCCGTCCACTGGCCGATCGGCCTGGGCGGCAAGGGCAACCAGGGCGTCGCCCAGCTCATCAAGACGAACGAGGGTGGCATCGGGTACATCGAGCTGAACTACGCGGTCACGAACGCGATCCCCTACGCCGCCGTCCGCAACGCGCGCGGCAAGGGCGTCTACCCGACCGTCGGGAGCACCACTCTGGCGGTGGACGCTGTGCCGCTGCCCGCCGACTTCCGCAAGGTGGCCGTCAACACGGGCGCGGCTGGGGGCTACCCGATCACCGGCTTCACCTACCTGCTGGTCTACCGGAACGGCACCAAGCCCGAGGTCAAAAAGATGCTGCAATGGATGCTGACGACGGGGCAGAAGGACGCCGCCCCGCTGTACTATGCGCCCCTGCCCCCCGGCGTCCGGCAGCGCGCGCTGGCCGCCGTCGCGTCAATCCGCTGACGCGGCGCCCGCCTCGGAAGGGCGGGGAACCCGGCCCCTGCGCCCAGTGTTGCAGGGGTCGGGTTCCCTTATCCCCTCTGGAGAAAACGACCTATGGCTGACCGCGCACCGAGCGTCCCCCGCAGCAGCGCCCCGCCCACGATGGTAGACCGGGCGCCTTCCACCGCCGCCCCGAAGCGGCTCCCCAGCGGCCTTTCGTCGGCCCGGATCGGCGACTCGATTTACGGGGCGGTCACGTTCCTGGCGTCCCTCAGCATCTTCGCTATCATCCTCTGGCTGGTCTGGCAGCTCACCGGGGCCAGCCTCCAGTCCATCCACCATTCGGGCCTGTCCTTCATCACCCGGTCCGACTGGAACGAGGAGACGGACAGCTATCACGCGCTGCCGTTCATACAGGGGACGCTGTATTCGTCGTTCATCGCGCTTGTCCTGGCCGTCCCCGTCTCGGTCGGCGCGGCCATCTTTCTGTCCGAGCTGGCCCCGCGCTGGATTCGCACCCCGGCGACGTTCCTTATCGAGCTTCTGGCGGCCATCCCCAGCGTCGTGTACGGCCTGTGGGGCATCTTCATCCTGATCCCGTTCCTGAAGGTCTTCGTCTTTAAGCCCGTGCTCGGCTCGCGCCTGCCGCACCTGCCGGTCATCGGCGGGCTGTTCGGCGGCCAGGCGGCGGGGTACTCCATGCTGGCGGCGGGCGTGATCTTGGCGATCATGGTGACGCCGTTCATCACCGCCGTCACGCGCGACATCCTGCGGGCGATCCCCCGCGCCCAGCGCGAAGGCTCGTATGCGCTGGGGGCGACGCAGTGGGAGACCATCGCGCAGGTCGTCATCCCCTACGCCAAGTCCGGCATCATCGGCGCGGTCATCCTGGGGTTGGGCCGGGCGCTGGGCGAGACGATGGCGGTGACGATGCTGATCGGCAACCAGTCGCCCAACACCCCTTCGGGCATCTCGTTCTCGCTGTTCGACTCGGGCTACACCATGTCCAGTGTCCTCGCCAACAAGTTCAACGAGGCCATCCCCGGCCTGAACATCTCCGCCCTGGTGGAGATCGGCCTGGTCCTGTTCTGCGTCACCGTCGTCGTCAACGTCTGCGCGCGCCTGCTGGTCTTCTACACGGCCAAAGACGTGCAAGGGGGCAAATAGCCTTATGAGCGTGACCGTACAACCGAACCTCTCCCCAGATGTCGCGCCTCGCGCGCGCGGCGGCAGCGTCGGGCGGCGCAAGTTCGTCAACAAGCTGATGCTGACGCTGTGCGTCCTGGCGGCGGGACTGGCAATCCTGATCCTGGGCCTGGTGCTGTTCTTCCTGCTGTCCAAGGGTTTCCGCTCGCTGCACCTCTCGCTGTTCACGCGCGAGCCGAACAACATAGACATCAAGCAGGGCGGCATGTCCCAGTCCGTGTTCGGGACGCTGGTCCTGCTGGCGACGGCTTCGGTTATCGGCCTACCGCTGGGCATTTTGGGCGGCATCTATCAGCTAGAGGCCAAAGGCCGCTTCGCCTCCCTCGTCCGGTTCTTCACGGACGTCCTGAACGGCATTCCGTCCATCGTCATCGGCATCTTCGCGTATGCCGCCGTGGTCGCCCCCATTGCCGCCCGTAACCCCGGTCATGGCTTCTCGGCCTACGCGGGCGGCTTCGCGCTGGGCATCCTGATGGTGCCGACCGTCATGCGGACGACGGAGGAGATTCTGCGACTGGTCCCGTTCTCATTGCGCGAGGCCTCGCTCGGGTTGGGCGCGACCCGGTGGCGGACCATGTGGAGCGTGGTCCTGCCCGCCGCGCGCGGCGGCGTCATCACCGGCATCATGCTGGCCCTGGCCCGCATCGCTGGCGAGACCGCCCCGCTGCTGTTCACGATCCTGGGCAGCGAATACTTTTCCACCCATAAGGTCGCCGGGCTGAGGCTGCCGACGCTGAACGCGCCGATTGATGCCCTGCCGCTGCGTATCTATAACTACTCGCAGGACGTAAACCCCGACCGGCAGGCGCTGGCCTGGGCCGGGGCCGTCGTCCTGATCTCGATGATTCTGATTCTCAGCATCGCCGCTCGTTTCGCCACGCGCGGCAGCGTTCTAGAAGAGAAGTAACCCTTATGGCAGACGCATACACCCTAGCCGCCGGCAGTCCCCAGCCCGGCTCCATCCAGGAGATCGCGCGCGGGCAGTCATCAAATCTTCAGCCCGCCGCGCCCAAAGTGCTGGCCGAGAACGTGGACTTCTATTACAGCGCGTTCCACGCCCTCAAGGCCATCAACATTGTCGTCCCCGACCGCCAGGTGACGGCCCTGATCGGGCCGTCGGGCTGCGGCAAGTCCACCTTCCTGCGGACCCTGAACCGCATGAACGACCTGATCGACGGGACGCGGCTGACCGGCAGGATCACGGTGGACGGCGAGGACATCTACGACAAGCGCGTGGACGTCGTGGACCTCCGCAAGCGGATCGGCATGGTCTTCCAGAAGCCCAACCCGTTCCCGATGTCCATCTACGACAACATCGCCTACGGCCCGCGCATCCACGGCCTGACCAACGGCAAGAAGCTCGGCGAGATCGTCGAGCGGACGCTGCAAGGCTCGGCCCTGTGGGACGAGGTCAAGGACAAGCTGAAGCAGTCCGCCTTCGCCCTGTCCGGCGGCCAGCAGCAGCGCCTGTGCATCGCCCGCACCCTGGCGGTCGAGCCAGAAGTCATTCTGATGGACGAGCCGTGCTCGGCCCTGGACCCTAACTCCACCTTCCGCATCGAGCAGTTGATTGAGGACCTGAAACGGCAGTACACGATCATCATCGTCACCCACAACATGCAGCAGGCCGCCCGCGTCTCCCAGAAGACCGGCTTCTTTCTGCGCGGCGAGTTGAAGGAGTTCGGCGATACGGACCAGATCTTCACCAACCCCAAGGACAAGGACACCGAGGCGTATGTCTCGGGCCGGTTCGGGTGATTTCGGGCAGGACGCGGGAACCCGGCCTTCAGGCCGGGTTTCGTGCTATAATAGCCCCATGTCCGCCCTGAATCCCGGCCTCCAAATCATCCTCTGCGATGCCTACATCCCGCTCGTCGAAGCCTGGCAGGCCTACTTCCCCGGCCTGCCCGACGTGTCCGTTACCTGCGACAACATCTTTACCCTGGAGGCCGACGCCCTGGTCTCCCCCGCCAACTCCTTCGGGCGCATGGACGGCGGCTTGGACGCCCAGATCGTCGAGTTCCTGGGCGAAGACATCGAATCCGAAGTCCAGCAGCTCATCCGCGACCGGCACGACGGCGAGCTGGTCGTCGGCCAGGCCGAGGTCGTCATCACCCAGGCCACGCAGTTCCCCTTCCTCGTCGTCGCCCCCACCATGCGCGTCCCGCAGAACGTCAGCCGCACCGTCAATGCCTACCTCGCCTTCCGCGCCGCCCTGCGCGCCGTCCGCGCCTTCAACGAGCAGCACGGCGACATCATCCGAACCCTGCTCGTGCCCGGCCTGGGCACCGACAACGGCTTCATGCCCCCCCTACGCGCCGCCCGCCAGATGCGCGCCGCTTACGACCAGGTGATGCTCGGGGCGGCCCCCAACATGGACATCTCGCTGGACGCAGGCGCGGACAGCGACGACAAGAGCAAACTGCGGGCGAGTGAGGCCAAGCCGCCGGAGGTCAGTTGATGCGCCTAGAAACCTCAATACTTCCTGTCAAACTTGCCTTCATTCTGATGATAGCGTTGGCTTTTTCGCCCTCTGTGCAGGGAGCGCCTGCACGGCCTAAGCATGTGAATACTGCCGCAATGACCCAGGCGTTCATGCGCGCGGCCTACGATGGCAATCTGCGGAGGATGCAGGCACTACTGTCTGAGGGCGCGAATGTGGCCGTGACAGACGAGACGGGCGAGAATGCTCTTGTGTCGGCGGCAAGCGGCGGTCAAGCCCGCAGCGTCAGCTTCCTATTAGATCATGGCGTGTCCGCCAAAGATAAGAATGGCGATGAGGCTCTATTCACAGCGGTTGATGAAGGGCAGGCTGGTATCGTCAGTGCTTTGCTGAGGCATGGAGCGAACGTCAATGCCAGAGACAAAGGCAGAGACAACGCCACGCCGTTGATGATCGCGTGTTTCTATGACCCTGGTGAGGATGACGCATTTGGGCAGTCTGCCGACATCGTCAGATTACTGTTGCTACACAAAGCCGATGTCAAGGCAAAAGACAGCTTCGGCAAAACCGCCCTTGTGTACCTCAAGAAAATGCCCAACGCCAGGATACACAGAATGCTCCTGAAGGCGGGGGCGACGAAGTAGCCGTGACACAGCAAGACCAGTTCAGCCGTGACCTACTCACTTGGTACGACGCCCACAAGCGCGACCTGCCCTGGCGGCAGCGGCAGCACGACCCGTATGCCGTCTGGGTGTCCGAAATCATGTTGCAGCAGACGACGGTGGCCGCCGTCATCCCCTTCTACCACAAGTGGATGGCGCGGTTCCCGACCGTGCAATCGCTGGCCGACGCGCCCTTAGATGACGTGCTGAAGCACTGGGCGGGGCTGGGGTACTACGCCCGCGCCCGGAACCTGCACCGAGGGGCGCAGGCGGTCGTGGCGGCGCATGGGGGGCGGGTGCCGTCCGACCCCAAGACGCTGCTGGGCCTGCCGGGCATCGGGCGGTACACGGCGGGGGCCATTCTTTCTATCGCCTTTAACCAGGACGCACCGATTCTGGATGCCAACGTGATCCGGGTGCTGTCCCGCGTCCATGCCGTCGCGGGCGATCCCAAAACGTCGGCTCAGACGCAGGCCGAACTGTGGCGGCTGGCGGAGGACGCGATCCCCAAAGGCAGGGCAGGGGACTTCAACCAGGCGATGATGGAATTGGGCGCGCTGATCTGCGAGGCGGGGGCGCCCAAATGCGCGTCCTGTCCGATCAGCGCCGAGTGCCGGGCGCGTCAGACGGGCGACCCGACGGTGTTCCCGCAGTTTGAGGGCGTCAAGAAGTGGCTGGACGTGGAGGACGTGTCGGTCGCCGTGCGGAACGCGGCGGGCGAGGTCCTGCTCGTCCAGCGGTCGCCGGAGCTAAGTTTGTGGGGCGGCCTGTGGGAACTGCCGCGCGCGACCCGTCAGGACGGGGAGGCGCTGGTCTCGTGCGCGGCTCGGGCTGCCTGCGAAAGCGTCGGCGTGACCGTGCAAGGGCTGACGCCGTTCGGCATCGTCAAACACGCCGTCGCCAATCGGCGGATCACGCTGCACGGCTACGAGGCGGCGATGGCGGACCACTCCGCGCCCCGCCCCGTCGGATGCGCCCGCCTGGCCTGGGTGACGCGCGAGTCGCTGGCCGGGTACGCCCTGGCGACGCCGCAGGTGAAGCTGACGGACCTGCTGTGGCGGCACGAGGCCCAGGGCCGGCTGGAGTTCTGACGCACCGTAAGTATCATCCTAGCAAGTAGCCATCTCTGACGGCGATCTCTGGGGGAGAGCACCGCGCATGACCGACTTTCAAGACATTCACTGGGAACAGGCTGTGGCGGCGTTTGACCGGGGACACCTGGAAGAAAGCATTGAACACTTTCGCAGGGCACTCGCGCGGCTGCCGGACAACTCCGACTTGCACCTCAACCTCGCCCTTGTCTTGGACCGGAGCGGAGACAGTCAGGGAGCAGGGGCGGAGTACCGGGAGGCAGTGCGCCTCAACCCGTCGGAGGCGCTCCTGCACTACGGGCTGGGCACACATTTCCTGAAGACAGAGCAGTGGGACAAGGCTCTCGCCAGTTTCCGGCAGGCCGTACAACTACAGCCGGGATACCACGATGCCCTCAACGACTCGGCGATTACGCTTGGACGCAAGGCAAAGGCGTTCGGTCAAGCCGACGATTATCGCGCTTATCTGGATGCCGTTGAGCAGATGCTCTCGCTGTTCCCGGAGAAGCTTGTCTGGCGCGAGAACCGGGCCTGGGCGCTGTGGGAGATGGGCCGACGCTCGGAGGCAGTCGCGGAGGCTGATGCGTTGCTGTCTCTGGAGCCGACATCGCGGAACTACTCCCGCGTCCTGCACTACCAGCGGCGGCTTGGCCGGTGGCGTGATTTCCTGCGGACCGGTCGCGCCATGTGGCAGTTTGAGGTTAAGAAGGGGTGCCGCAAACTGGCGTGGGAGAAAAGCAAGATCGAAGAAACGCAGACCGGAGGGAAGAAGCGCAAATGAACAACCCGTATCTCAGCACGGTAGACTGGACGGCGATGAGCACGGCCACGGGGTTCGGGATCGGCCTCATCGTCACCGTGGTTGCGGCGGCCGTGCTCTACAAAGCCTTTCCCCGGCTGCGCCGCCCCGAAGTCTTTTTCTGGGTCATGCTCGGCATCCTGCTGGTGAGTTCCCTGGGCAGCATGATGATACTGACGCCTCTTCAGGTTCACAATCAGGTTCACAGCGGGAAGCGGGCCGCGCGCACCCCATAATCATCTAATCCCGCACTCTTTACCGGGTAACGCCGGACCCTCCCCGGCCCAATAATAAAAGCGTGAATGAGCTTCTGACAGCCAAACCTCGCATCCTGGTCGTGGACCACGACCCGATGAGCCGGACCCTGCTGGACGCCGTGCTGCGGACCGACAACCGCTACGATGTCCTGACGGCCTGCGACGGGCGGCAGGGGCTGGAAAGCGCACGGTCGGCGCGGCCGGACCTGGTCATGCTCTGCGCCCACCTGCCGCCCGCCGAGGGCGGGGAGGACGGCTTTGCGGTCTGCCGCACGCTGAAGGAAGAAGCGCGGACCCGGCGCATCCCGGTCATCCTGATCATGGCGCAGACGACGACGGCGGAGCGCGTGCAGGGGCTGGAGGCGGGGGCCGACGACTTCGTCGCCAAGCCCTTCAACCGGATCGAGCTGCTGGCGCGCGTCCGCTCCCTGCTGCGGATCAAGGCGCTCAACGACCAGCTCGACGAGGTGGAAGACGTCATCTACTCCCTGAGCCGGGCGGTCGAGGCGCGCGAGGGGGACGCGGAGCAGGAGGGGTCCACCCGGCGCGTCACCGCCTACGCCCAGGCGCTGGGCCGCGAGCTGGGGCTGAGTGATGAGGCGCTGCGCCTGCTCGGCCAGGCGGCCATGCTGCGCGACGTCGGCAAGATCGGCCTGCCGGACACCCTGCTGCAAAAGCGCGGCGCGCTCGACGACCAGGAGCAGAAACGGATGCAGCGGCACACGGTCATGGGCGAGCAGATCATGGCCCCCCTGCGCTCCACCGCCGCCCTGCTGCCGATCATCCGCCACCACCACGAGCGCGTGGACGGCAAGGGCTACCCGGACGGGCTGGCCGGCGACCAGATTCCGCTGGGCGCGCGCATCGTCGCCATCGCCGACGCCTACAACGCCATGCTGTCCCCCCGGCCCTACCGGCCTGCGCTTTCCCCCGAGAAGGCGCTGCAAACGCTGAAGTCCGGCGCCGGCAAGCAGTGGGATGCTGCCCTTGTTGCCC
>CAXTWM010000219.1:0-8525 GCA_964247915.1 uncultured Armatimonadales bacterium
GCCATGCGCTGGGAGGGGCTGCCGGGGGCGGGCGGCGGAGCGTCTGCCGCCGCCGCGCCGGTCTCGCCCGGCACCGGCCCGGCCTCCTTCGGGGGCCGGGGGTCGTAGGAGGCGACGAACGCGATCATGGCCTTCTTGAACTCGCCCAGCGCGGTTTCCGGGGTGTCCCCGATCTTCTGGTCGGCCACCTTGCCTTCCTTTTCCTTCCCCTGCCCCCGCTGCAATTCGGCGACCTCGCGCCGGGTGCGGTCGAGGTCCGCGCCCAGCTTCATCAGCACGCGCCCGGCCAGGCCCTCGGCCTCGCGCAGCAGCCCCAGCAGGATGTGTTCCGTGCCGATGTAGTTGTTGTCCAGGGTTCGGGCCTCGTCGTAGGCCAGGTCAATGACCCGCTTGGCGCGCGGCGTGAGCTGCATGTCCTGGCCCAGCCGCCCGTCGCCATGCGCCGCCTGCCGCTCGATCTCCGACCGGATGCGGCCCAGACTGATGCCGAGCCGGTCCAGGATGCGGGCGGCCACGCTGTCGTTCTCGCGGACCAGGCCCAGCAGCAGGTGCTCCGTAGACACATAGTTTTCGCCCAGCCGCCCGGCCTCTTCCTGGGCGTAAAAGACGACCTTGCGGGCGCGTTCGGTGAATCGCTGCCACATGACGGGTTGCTCCTTTCGAGCGGACGTTAATTCACGGCGGTGTTCCAGGGCCGACGGTTCCAGGGCCGACGGTTATCCGAAGGCAGTATCCCCCGGAATGAATTCCGGGTCTTCGGTAGAGCAATTGTCCACCTGCGTGGACAGAAGACGAGGCTCGGAGGCAGATCCTTGGTCCAGCGGTTCCTTAGTCCTTACCCTCGGACGGCTGCACTTCTAAAGACCCGGAATTCATTCCGGGGACTCATGCCGGGGGCCTCCTCCGGGGACTCATGCCGGACCCGCGCCGGGGGTAGGTCTGCCGACGGCGGGGTCACTCCCTCACACCACAGCCGCCAGCACGTCCACGGCCTCGTCCACGTCGGCCTGGGTGATGACCAGCGGCGGGACCAGGCGCAGGATGTGGTCACCGATGGCGCTCATCAATAGCCCGCGCCCCATCGCTTCGTTCAGGACGCGCTTGGCGTCGGGGGCGGCCAGCTCGACGCCGACCATCAGGCCGACGGCGCGCAGGTCGGCGATCTTGCCCGCGAAGCGTGGCTCACGCAGACGGTGGACGAGGTAGGCGCCCATCGCGTGGGCGTTGGCGAGCAGGTGCTCCTCCTCGATGGTCTCCAAGACCGCCAGGGCCGTCGCGCAGGCCAGCGGGTTGCCGCCGTAAGTGCTGCCGTGGTCGCCGGGGACCAGCGTTTGGGCCGCCTCGCCGCGCGCCAGGCACGCCCCGATGGGGAAGCCGCCGCCCAGGGCTTTGGCCGACGTCAGGATGTCGGGGACGACGCCGTAGTGCTCGTAGGCGAACCACTTACCCGTCCGTCCGATGCCGGTCTGGACCTCGTCGAAGATGAGCAGGGCGTGGTGACGGTCGCACAGGGCGCGGGCGGCCTCCAGATAGGATTTATCGGCGGGGTAAATGCCGCCCTCGCCCTGGATCGGCTCCAGCAGGACGGCGCAGGTGTCGTCCGTCACGGCGGCCTCCAGGGCCGCGATGTCGTTGAACGGGACGTGCGTGAAGCCCTGGACGACCGGCGCGAAAGGCTCCTGATACTTCGGCTGGCCGGTCGCCGTCACGGTCGCCATCGTGCGCCCGTGGAAGGACTTGGCGGCGGCGACGATGCCGAACTTATTGGGTCCGCCGTGCGCCTTGGCGTACTTGCGGGCGATCTTGATGGCGCACTCGTTGGCCTCGGCCCCCGAATTGCCGAAGAAGACGCGGTCCATGCCGCTGATCCCGACCAGCTTTTCGGCCAGGCGCGACACCGGGGCGGTGTAATAGTACCCCGACGTATGAATCAGCGTTTGGGCCTGCTCGGTGATGGCCCGGACCATGCGCGGGTGGCAGTGGCCCAGGGCATTGACGGCGATGCCGGCGAGGAAGTCCAGGTACTCTTTGCCGTCGGCGTCCCACGCGCGGACCCCCTGCCCCCGGACGAGGGTGACGGGCAGGCGAGCGTAGACGTGCAGCAGGTAGGTGTCGTCCAGGCGCTTGACCTCGGCGTCGTCCACGGCGGGCGCGATCTGGCCTGTGGCTTTGTCTAACGTGTATGCGGTGTTTGACATAATGCGGCGTTTCCGGTTCCCGGCCATGAGTGGCCCGGCCATGAGTGCCCCGGCCATGAATGGCCGGGCTAGAAGGGTACGAAGCCCTTCTGGGGCTGAGGTCAAATCCGGTCGGAGGCAGTGCGTTCCATTTTCTCCGAGAGTTTGCCGTCCCGGTGATGCTGCTGCTGGTTCTGGACGTAGGCCGTCACGCGGGCCAGATCACGCCCGGCGAACGTCAGCGCGCCGTAGCCGGGCTGCCAGGCCAGCGCGAGCCGCCCGCCGGGCAAATGGTTGACGAGGTGCGCGGAACTGCCTTTGAGGTCGTGCATCAGGTCCGCGACGGCAACCGCCGTCGGCACGGTGCAGGCGAGATGGATATGGTCGGGCATCCCGTTCAGGGCGTGGATGGTCACATCCTGTTTGCGGCAGATCGCTTTCAGGCACGGGTACAGCGCCGCCGCCACCTCCGGGGTGATCATCTCCTCGCGCCTCTTGGTCGTCCAGACCAGGTGATAATAAACCTCCGTGTAGGTATCAGACAACGCCCCCTCCTTGTTAATCCGGGCCATGAATGGCCGGGCTGCGAGATCACAAAGCCCCTCACCCCAATAACCGAGTCGCGGGGCTACAAAAATGACTGTCCGTCATCGGTATTCAGTTCAGCCCCGGAGGGGCTTCGTACCCTTCTAGCCCGGCCATTCATGGCCGGGGCACTCATGGCCGGGGCACTCATGGCCGGGGCACTCATGGCCGGGGCGCTCATGGCCGGGGCGCTCATGGCCGGGGCCTCCCTACTTGATCATCGTCCCGATGCCGTCGTGCGTGAACAGCTCGATCAGCAGCGAATGGGGCAGCCGGCCGTCAATGATGGAGGCGCGCTCGACGCCGCCGGCGACGGCGATGACGCAGGCCTCCACCTTGGGGATCATGCCCCGGTCCACATGGCCGTCGGTGATGAGCTGGCGGGCGTCCTTGGCGGACATCTGCCGGATCAGGCTGTCCTTGTCGGCGAAGTCCTGGTAGATGCCCTCGACGTCGGTCATCATCACCAGCTTGACCGCGCCCAGGGCGGCGGCCAATTCGCCCGCGACCGTGTCGGCGTTGACGTTGTAGCTTTCGCCGCCCTGGCCGATGGCGACGGTGGAGATGACGGGGATGTAGCCCGCCGCGACCAGGGTGTGCAGCAGGGCGGGGTTGATCTGCGTGACGCGCCCGACGAAGCCGATGTCGCCTTTGGTTGTTTCGCGCTCGGCGACGATCAGGTTGGCGTCCTTGCCCGAAACGCCGACCGCCAGGGCGCCCTGCCCGTTCAGCAGGGCGACGATGCCCTTGTTGGTCTTGCCCGCCAGCACCATCTCGACGATCTCCATCGTCTCCCCATCGGTGACGCGCAGGCCGCCGACGAACTGCGGCTCCTTGCCCATGCGGTGCATCGCGTCGCTGATCTCCGGCCCCCCGCCGTGGACGACGATCGGGTTGATGCCGACGTAGCGCATCAGGACGATGTCCTGCATGACGGCGGCTTTGAGCGACTCGTCGAGCATCGCCGCGCCGCCGTACTTGACGACAACGGTTTTGCCCGCGTACTGCTTGATGTACGGCAGGGCCTGGATCAAGACTTCGGCTTGTGTCATAAACTTCCCCCCAAGATGATCTACATGATCTGCGGCGGCGCGGCGGCAGTCGTGGGATTGGAAATCCTACGCTGTGGGGCGCGGACGCCGAGTGACCGCCTGCGCGGGCACGGAGTCGATAAATTCGCTGGTTTCTTCGGCATCGGGCCAGAGTGTGCCGAGGGCATGACGCTGTTCCTGGGTTTCAATGTAGCGGATCACGCCCCGCAGGTGCGAGCGGCTGACCGAGAACGCGCCGTAACTGCCCTGCCAGGCGAACCCGGCCCCCGGCTTCCGATGCTTGGTGACAAAGCGTGACGAGCCGCCTTTGACGTGCTTCATCAGGTCGGCCAGGGTGATCGTGTTGGACAACAGCGCCAGCAGATGCACATGGTCAGCCGTCCCGCCGACCGCCAGCACTTCGCACCGGTCGTCACGGCAGACCGTTTCCATGTAGCGATACAGGTCGCGCCGGATGTCCGCCGTAATCAGCGGCTGCCGGTCCCAGGTCGCCCAGACGAAATGCACGGCGACGCACAACTTATTCTTCAGCATTCCATCCCTCCTTAGACGCTCCCCCGACTCCGTTCCTGATTTACCCTTTCGTCTCCACGCAGGTGGAGACTTGGCGCTTCGCCCCATAGCGCAGGATTTCCAATCCCACGCTTCTCCTACCCCACGCTTCTCTTCCCGCGCGTTTCTCTGCTCCCGCGTTTTCTACTCTCCAATGATCGCTTCGGCCTCAATCTCCACCAGCATCTCGGGGGCGAGGAGGGCGCGGACCTCCACCATGCTCGTGGCGGGCCGGATGGCCCCGAAGACCTCGCCGTGCGCCCGCCCGACCTCCTCCCAGCGCGCGATGTCCGTGACATACATGCGCGTGCGGACGACGTCTTCGGGGCCTGCGCCCACGGCGCGCAGGGCAGCCTCAATGTTGGCGAGCGCCTGCCGCGCCTGCGCGTAGGCGTCGCCCGCGCCGACGACCTGGCCGCCCTCATCCGTCGCCGTCGTGCCGGACACATGGACGACATTGCCGACGCGGACCGCGCGCGAGTAGCCGACGACCGGCTCCCAGGGCGTCCCCGTGCTGACGTTCCGCCGCATCATGTCCGGGCCTCCCCCGGTCCCGCCGCCTCCCACTCCTTGAGCACCTGCCGGATGGGGGGCAGGAAGGGGCGCCAGAGCCAGCCGACGTTGATCCAGAAGCCCGGCAGGGCGGCGCTGTCGTAGCGGCCCTCGGCGTCCGGCTTCGCCCTTTGGTAACGCTTCTCCGAGTCCAGCACGAAGAAGTCGGCCCGCTTCGCCTCGGGGTCCAGCACCCAGTATTCGCGGACGCCGCTGGCCTCGTACTCGCCGTACTTGGTCCCCCGGTCGCCCAGCGCGCTGTCCGGCGAGGCGACCTCGATCACGAGGTCGGCGGGGCCGTCCAGGAAGTTCGGCTTGAGCTGCGTCAGGCGCTCCTTGGCGATGAACATCAGGTCCGGCGTCCGCCCGCGCCGGATGCGGGACAGCCGCATGGGGAACGGCGCGGCCAGCGCCATCCCCGCCGCGCGCTCCTCGGCGTACAGGCGCAGCAGGGCGCCCAGGAAGCCGACGATGTCTTGATGCTGCGCGCTCGCCCCGCTCATCGGCGCCACCTCCCCGTCCACCCACTCGGCGAACGTGTTTTCGTCCAGCCACTCCAAGAACTGCTCATACGTCACCTTCTCCCCCGGTGGCGTCTTCGCCAAAGCATAGGGGTCGTTAATTACGGTCGCCATGTTGCTTCCTTTTCGAACTTGGTGCTGTGTTAGTCACCTTTGATCAATCAAATTCACTACTTGCCCAGTGAGCGAAACTACTTGCCTGTAAAGTCATTTCGTCCACATCAAGAGCGCCGAAACCAACCCTAGCAACGGGCCAAGAGTCTGGGAGAGACAAGGAGGACCTATTGAGAACAATAGCATCTCCACCTCCATCGGACCCAACGGCTAGTACATGAGGGAGCCAGCGTTGTATCTGATATGCCTGGTTTAAGGTGACGATCTCGTTCACCTGCCACAGTGCCAAGCAGTCACCACTATTCCCATCGTGGATGCACCATTCCGCACCGTTCGTTTCAGCCAACAAACTCAAGTAAGCCGGGGGCAAAGCGTAGCCTAGAGCAGCCTGTAAGTCTTCTAACTCTTGAGGCGTGGCACCCGGTTGCGTCACTCGAAAAAAATCTTTCATGTCCAATGCTTTGTGCAGCGTCCGAGAAGTCACGGTACGACCGTGACGGTGCCGAACTGGCGGAAGTGCTGGTCGAAGGCGAACGCTTCGGTGATGCCCAGCCGCTCCATGACGACCTTGCTGGTGCAGTCCGTAAAGCTCCACTCCTTGTCGCCGTAGCGCGCGAAGGTCTGCCAGGCGGCCTGGATGTCGTCCTCGGTCAGATAGTAGATCGTTGCGAGCGAGCCGCCGAAGAACTTCCTGCCCAGTGCCAGCGCAGCCGCCGGATGCCCGCGTGCCCTGAGCAGGGTGAGGGTTTCATCCACGACGTAATCTGTCGTGAGGAGCGGCTGGCGGTTTCGCGCGGACCAACTGAGAGCCGCACTATGGTTGGGGTCTTCCGGGACGGATAAGCCGTACCAGCCCCCTGTGTCGGTAAAGATCATCGCGCACCGTTCGGGCCGTAGAGAATTTGGTCGTGGTCACGCCCCCCGAAATCCGGTTCGCCATGCGGCACGGCGAGTGCGGCGATCTCGGCCATGATCTCGGCGACGCGGCTTGGGTCGGGAGCGGTGCGTTCCAACTCGGCTAAGGTGGTGTTTACCGTCACCTCGACTCGGTCGCCTTTCTTTAAAGCCAAGGGAGACAGCAGCCGAAGAAGATCATCTTCTTCATAAACAGCCTGCACAGTAGTTGTCATAATCTATTTAGCTCCTTTAGGTATGATACTCGGCGTTGATCTTGACGTAGTCGTAGGAGAAGTCGCAGGTCCAGACGGTGGCGGTTTCGCCGCCGGGCTGGTGGAAGTCTATCACGATCTGCACTTCTTTGGCCTTCATGGCTTCGGACACGACGTAGCCGTTGAAGTCGGTGGGCATCCCATTCCGATAAACGGTCGTGCCGGCCAGGGCGATCTCGACGCGCTCGGGGTCGAAGGGGACGCCCGCGCGGCCCGTGGCGGCCAGGATGCGGCCCCAGTTGGGGTCGTTGCCGAACAACGCCGTCTTGACCAGCGGGGAGTTGGCGACCGTCTTGGCGACCGCGCGGGGGAAGCCTGCCCGCTGCTCCGGGGTCAATTCCAGGCCATTGGCGGCGTAGGTCTGGGCCAGCCGGTCGGGGACGGCGACGCCCTGGACGGTCACTTCGACCAGCTTGGTGGCCCCCTCGCCGTCGCGGGCGATCTCTTTGGCGAGGTGGAGGCAGACCGAATACAGGGCCTTTTCAAACGCGCGGGCGTCGGCGCTCTCCAGGCCGCTAATGGGGGCGTTGCCGGCCAGGCCGTTGGCGAGGGCGAGCACCATGTCGTTGGTGGACGTGTCGCCGTCCACGGTGATGGAGTTGAAGGTGTACCAGCAGACCCGGCGCAGCATCTCCTGCAAGACGGGCTGCTCGATGGCGACGTCGGTGGTCAGGAAGCCCAGCATGGTCGCCATGTTCGGGGCGATCATGCCGGACCCCTTGGCGATGGCGCCGAGCCGGGCCGTTCTGCCGCCCTCGAGCGGGATCTCGACGGCCACGATCTTCAGGAACGTGTCCGTGGTCATGATGGCCTGGGCCGAATCGTCGCAGGTGTCGCCGTGCAGTTTGGGCACGGCGTTTTCGATGCCCGCGACCACCTTCTCCAGCGGCAGCTTGGTGCCGATGACGCCCGTGCTCGCCGACAGGACGCGCCGGGGGGGCAGGCCCAGGGCCTCGGCGGCGTGGTTCACCATCGCCACAGCGTCGGCCCAGCCCTGCTCCCCGTTGCAGGCGTTGGCGTTGCCCGAGTTGACGACGACGGCGCGGGCCAGCCCGTCCTGCAAGTGGGCCTGGTTGCTGACGATGCAGGGGGCCTGGACGATGTTGGTGGTGAAGACGCCCGCCGCCACGGCGTCCACGTCCGAGACGATCAGGGCGAGGTCGTTGCGCTTGCGCTTGATGCCGCAGTAGACCCCCGCCGTCTTGAAGCCGCGCGGGGCGACGATGCCCCCCGGAATGATCTCCATGCCGCCTAATTGTGTGCCGCTGAGTTGCATAACTGTTGTTCTCAATGGTTCCCAGGGCTGAACCCCTGGGCTTTAATAGAGCAAATCCCCGCCCGCGCGGGCATGGGAGCCGCCCGTCTGGAGCTTTCTTCGCCCTTAACCTCGGGGGCTTGCAAGGCTAAAGCACGGGGGTTACCCCAATAAAGCCTTCAGCCCCGTGTCCCTCCCGTGTCCCTCTTACGGCCAGGTCGCGCTCATCGTCAGCCCCGCCGTCTCCTCAAACCCGCACATCAGGTTCATGTTCTGGACCGCCTGCCCCGCCGCGCCTTTGACCAGGTTGTCAATGGCGGACACGACGATGACGCGGTTCGTCCGCCTGTCTACGGCCAGCCCGATGTGGCAGAAGTTGGTCCCGTAGACGTGCTTAGTGGCGGGGAATTGGCCGGGTTCCAGGACGGTGACGAACGGCGCGTCTTGGTAGAAGTCGCGGTAAAGCGCGCGCAGATCAGCCCCCCCCCCCCCCAATGGGGGGGGGGCGGGGGGGCAAACCGGGGGGGGAGGGGGGCCGCGGGGGGGGG
>CAXTWM010000220.1:0-8474 GCA_964247915.1 uncultured Armatimonadales bacterium
CCCGGAAGAACGCCCGCAGCAGCTCCCGCCCCGCCGGGTCTTCCACGGGGGACAGCACCTGCCCCAGCGGCGTCACCCGCACCGTCCGCGTCACCGGCGGCTGCGGGTCGGCCTCGTCCTCAAACCCCGGCTCCGGGGCGACCGTCACCCGCACCGTCGCCGCCCCGTCCGTGCCCACCGCCAGGACCTCCTCGGTCAGCCGCTCCACCGTCGGCGGCCGGTACGGCGCGTTCGGGTCCGTCGTCTCGATGGCCCCGCCGGGGTCGGCGAAGTACGGGTCGCGCTGGACCAGATACCGCAGCCTCTGCCCTGGCCTAAAGTGGTAGCGCAGCGTGACCATCCCGGCGGGCGGCTCCGCGCGCACGGCAGGGACGATCACGAGGCCGAGAGCGGCCAGGGTGAGCAGGGGGCGCAGGTTCATAAAGGGATTATGGCACATTCCGGGCGGCGGCTAGAGCGCGGCCAGCAGTGCGGGAACGTCGGCGGGAGAGACGAGTTCTGGGTTCAGCGTCGCCAGCCCCTCGGCAGCAGCCGCCCGGAAGAGGCGTTGGTCTGCGGCGATGAGCAGGATTGGAGGGAACCCGACACTCTGAACGTATTCCAGAAGCATGGTCAGGATTGCGGCGTCTGTTGCGTTGATGTTGTGCTTCCGCATCATCAGGACGCAGGCGAAAACAGCCTCGTCCCCGATGGAGAGCAGGCCAAGGTCAGGGGAACTCACAACCTCAGCTTGAAGCGCATTGACAGCTGTGGCCCAAGCCGCCGCGTTGATTGCGCCTCCGTTGTATTTCCGAAGCAGGATCGAGTAAGTCTCCGCATAACCCCAGGGGGTTGTCGCCAGGTCATGCGTTGCGGCATGGGCAAAAACGGCGTTGACGGTTTCGCGCCCCGTTTCCGCCGTGTAGCGTTTGGCTAATCCGCTGGCATCCCAGAAGAGCAAGGCCATCGGCGGCTACTCCTCCCGCGCCGCGATGATGCCGCAGGAAAAGATGTTGTCCTCGGGCCGCAGCCCGTTCTCCCGCAAGGACCGTTCCACAGCCTCCTGCGCCTCTTCGGGCGTCACCGCCAGGTCATGAACAAACCCCATCTTCTCGTTCTGCTGCGCCACGACCTGCTGAATGCGTCGCTTGTCAATAAAAAAGCTCTTCACGTCTCGCGTCCCCGCTTCACCCATTTGATCTACCTTCCAATCCTCTCCACAGCGCATTCACATCAACTCCGTTGTGAATGCATTGTCTTCCGGGTGGATGCCGCCCATTGTTTTATGCGCTTTAGGAAGCTCCTACTCGATGAGCCAGTTCGTCAAAGGCATTAGTAACAGCCTCGATCAACGATTTTTCTTGAATGACTTTCGCCTCATCAACGTGCTTGTCGTCTTGGAGCAGTAAAATCTGATCATCGACAAGTAGGAACTGTAATGGACCTTGTTCATACGGCATCTGATGCATACCTGTCAATGCCGTCAAGGCTTTTTCCTCACCAGGGCGAACAACATAGCACTGAGAACCGCGACGAATCCAATCCTGCTCTCCTTCAAAGGCGGAGTAGGCTAAGATGGTGAACGCAGGCCCCATTTTGATAGCACTCAGCGCCTCCGCCAGAAAAGGTGCACTGGAATCGAATAACGCCTTGACCTGTTTAGCTCCTTTTATAAGGCTTTCCCACGTTACTAATTTAGGGATGTCAAGGGAAAAAACATTTTCAGAAGTATACCTGCCGGTATGATCCTGTTGCTCCATGTCAATCCAATCTGCTTCTACACGAACTTGATAACGCCCGCCGCTTTGGGAGAAGACACGGATGTGGAAGTCACTAGGGTCCAACCCACTGCCGACTTTTGATCGCCGTTCAGCCATGACTCGATAAAGGCCCGACACGTTGCCCAATTCTACCCAGCTTAAAATCGGCTCTGCACCATTGCCACGTTCATAGACCGGAAACGTCGAGAGTTCAAGTGGCTCGACTTGTATAACGTTCATGTAGATGTTCTGGAGGCGGAATGGATTTTTGCTGGCGCTAGCTATGGTGAAAGACACCGCCGCAGACGGTGCGGCTACCAGGTCATAGGGGTAGTATGGCCCTTCTCCCGGCGGGTGGTAAGGGTCGGTGCCATAATAGTAGAAATCTCGTAGAAGAAGTGGCGGAAGCTCCCGCGCGCTTTTCACTTGGGTCTGAGTGTCTGCTCTTCTTGCTATAGCCTGATCCTCTTGGGTAGGTGAACGTGGATCGGATGAAACTGGCATCGAGGAAATTAGTGCGCGGGTATAGCCAGCGGCGGCGGCTGCCGCGTATCTTTGCCAAGAATTGCCTTTAGTGCTGTCGCAGTAGTCGCAGATGCCCCGCACCACAAGATAACCGGAACCTGAGTCCCAAGCCGCGTCTGCAATCCCAGAAGCCTCCATCTCCACGGCCTTGACGCCGAACTTGTCTCGTATCTCGTCCCGTAGCTTTGGGTTCTTCAGAAGCCGGTTCGCCGAGGCAATAGTACCCCGGAATACTCGTGGCTCCTTTGATACCCGACTTAGATCACGGGGATGGGGAACTGGCAGTATCGGATCTAAGCTGCTCATCAACTTGTCTGTACCGTTGCCCGGACGCTTGCTACCCAGACTGGTTACTACTTGATTGATGTAGTCGAGCCAGGGACGCGCCCCACCATACTCCTCAGACTCCAGTAACAGGACCGCTTCCAAAAGACGAGCGCTCGGTGGCCGTGGGGGATGGCGAGGTGTCATAGATGTTCCAGCATCAGTGACATAATCGTACTGAACCACACCGCCTTCGCCGGAGACAACAATATCCCCTAGACGTACATGGTGATCGGGCTTGGCCGGATAGGGTACACCCCCCGCGATGCCGACCATAAAGATGTCTCGGATACTAGGAAAAGCGTTCAGCAACAAGGCCCCCCGGATAGCTGCTCTGTTTTCGCCTTCGGCTGCCAGGACTAGAACGACCTGATGAACGCCTCCTCGTTCGGAGGGAATCTCACCCAGAGTGTACTCCTTGTCGTGAACAGTGAGTGGCGTTGGATTGCCCAACAGTGTTTTCATCGCTGCATGTTCTTTCGACAATGCCGTAACGATGCCCAGCGTCGGCCAAATTGAGTTAAAGGAATTAGCCATTGATATCCATTAAGCCGTTAGTGTTAGGAGTTACGCAGTTAAAGAGTAAATCACTCTAAATGGAAAAGCAAAGTTACTCTCATTTTACGTCCAACTGCGTAACTCCTAAGTGTAACGACCGCGCACCATTGTACGCTCCTCCTGATTGTACCTGCGTTCGCCCCTAAATCACTTCCCCGAAATCAAGCTCTGGCCGCTCAGGACCTTTGCCAGATAGCGGCCGGTGTGGGAGGCGGGGACCTGGGCGATCTGTTCGGGGGTGCCCTGGGCGACGAGGGTGCCGCCGCCGTCGCCGCCTTCGGGTCCCATGTCCAGTACCCAGTCGGAGGTCTTGATGACGTCTAAATTGTGCTCGATGACCAGGACCGTGTTGCCGGTGTCGGCCAGGCGCTGCAAGACGCCGAGCAGCTTCTGGATGTCGGCGAAGTGCAGGCCCGTGGTCGGCTCGTCCAGGATGTAGAGCGTCTTGCCCGTCGCCCGCTTGGCAAGCTCGGTGGCGAGCTTGACGCGCTGGGCCTCGCCGCCCGAAAGCTGCGTCGCGGGCTGGCCCATGCGGATATAATCTAAGCCGACGTCGTGGATGGTCTTCAATTTGCGGGTGATGGCGGGGACCGCCTCGAAGAACTGCACGGCCTGGCCGACGGTCATCTCCAGAACGTCGGCGATTGACTTGCCCTTGAACTTGACTTCCAGAGTCTCGCGGTTATACCGCTTGCCGTGGCAGACCTCGCAGGGGACGTACACGTCGGGCAGAAACTGCATCTCGATCTTGATGATGCCGTCGCCCTTGCACGCCTCGCACCGGCCCCCCTTGACGTTGAACGAGAACCGGCCCGGCTTGTAGCCGCGCATCCGGGCGTCGGCGGTCTTGGCGAACAGGTCGCGGATCATGTCGAAAACGCCCGTGTAGGTCGCGGGGTTGGAGCGCGGCGTCCGCCCGATGGGGGACTGGTCAATGTCCACGATCTTGTCCAGGTGCTCGATGCCCCGGATGGCGTCGTGCGGCTGCCAGACGTGGTGGGTCTTGTTGATGGCCGATTGCAGGCGCGGGAACAGCGTCTCCTGAATCAAGGTGCTCTTGCCGGACCCGGAAACGCCGGTGACGCAGACGAAGCAGCCGAGCGGGATGCAGACGCTGACGTTCTGGAGGTTGTGGCCGCGCGCGCCGACGATCTCCAGCGACTTGCCGTTCGGGGGGCGGCGCTCGGCGGGCACGTCGATCTTGTCCCGGCCCGACAAAAACCGGCCCGTGACGCTGGCCGGGTTCGCCATGATCTCGTCCGGCGTCCCCTGCGCGATGACCTGGCCGCCGTGCTCGCCCGCGCCCGGACCGATGTCCACGATCCAGTCGGCGGCGGCCATCGTTTCCTCGTCGTGCTCGACCACGATGATGGTGTTGCCCAGCCCGCGCAGGTGCATCAGCGTGTCAATCAGCTTGGTGTTGTCCCGCTGGTGCAGGCCGATGCTCGGCTCGTCCAGGATGTACAGAACGCCGGTCAGGCCGGACCCGATCTGCGAGGCCAGGCGGATGCGCTGCGCCTCGCCGCCGGCCAGGGTCCGCGCCCCCCGGTCCAGCGTCAGGTAGCCCAGGCCGACGTTCAGCAGGAAGCCGAGCCGCGTCCGTATCTCGCGCACGATCTGCCGCCCGATGAGCTGCTGGCGGGACGTCAGGTGCAGCGTCTCGAACCAGTCAAACCCCTTGGCGATGCTCAGGGCGCACAGGTCGCTGATGTTGATGCCGCCCAGCAGCACGGACAGCGCCTCGGGCTTCAATCGCTTGCCCCGGCAGACGGGGCAGGGCTTCTCGGACTGGAACTGCCCCAGCCACTCCTTGACGCCTTCCGACTCGGTTTCGGACAGCTTCTTGGTCAGCATCCCGACCACGCCCGAGTAGTCCGACGTGAACTGCCGGTTGCGCCCCCACTTGTTGCGGAACGTGACGGTGACGTTGCCCGAGACGCCGTACATCAGCGCCTTCATCTGCTCGTCGGTCAAGCTGTCCAGGGCCGCCTCGGCGGAGAAGTGGAACCGCTCGGCGACACCCCGGAACAGCCCCAGCGCCCACTCGTTGGTGTTGCCCGATGTGGCCGCCACATAGGGCGCGATGGCCCCTTCTTCGATGCTCTTGCTCTTGTCCGGGATGATTAAGTCGGGGTCGAACTCGACCTTGATGCCCAGCCCGTGACACTCCGGGCACGCGCCGTAGGGCGAGTTGAAGGAGAACAAGCGCGGCTCGATCTCCTCGAAGTTGAAGGCGGAATCGGTCGCCGCGAAGCTCTCGGTAAACTCCAGCGCCTCGCCGCCGATCACGTCCACCACGACCGACCCCTTGCCCCACTTTGCCGCCGTTTCGAACGAGTCCGCCAGCCGCTTCTCGATGCCGGACGCCTTGACGACCAGCCGGTCCACGACGATCTCGATCGAGTGCATCTTGTACCGGGCCAGGTCCGGGATCGTGTCCGAGGAGAAGTCGTAGACCGTGCCGTCAATGCGCGCCCGCGCGAAGCCCTCCGACTTGATCTCCTCGATCTCCTTTTTGTACTCCCCCTTGCGCCCCCGGATGATCGGGGCCAGGACCTGTATGCGCGTCCCTTCCGGCAGCTCCAGGGTCCGGTCCACCATCTGCTCCACGGTCTGCTTGGTCAGCGGCTTGCCCGTCACGGGGTCGTGCGGGACGCCGACGCGGGCGAACAGCAGGCGCAGGTAGTCGTAGATTTCCGTCACCGTCCCCACAGTCGAGCGCGGGTTGCGCGACGTGGACTTCTGATCAATGGACACGGCGGGCGACAGGCCCTCGATGTGGTCCACGTCCGGCTTGTCCATCTGCCCCAAAAACTGCCGCGCATAGGCCGACAGCGACTCGACGTACCGCCGCTGCCCTTCGGCGTAGATGGTGTCAAAGGCCAGTGAGGACTTGCCCGACCCCGACAGGCCCGTGATGACGACCAGCTTGTCGCGCGGGATGTCCAGCGAGATGTCCTTCAGGTTGTTCTGCCGCGCGCCCTGAATCTTGATGAAATCGGCCATGTTTGCCCCTGACACAACAGAAAACGGGCCACCAAAGTGCGCCCGTTCGGAAAACAAATGTTCTGTCAAGTGTACCCCAGGCGGGGGTACGAGGTCAAGGCCGCCCTACGGCGCAAACACATCCATGATGGGCACAACCAGCCCCGCAAAAACTTCCGACGCCACCGCCTGCTCGTTCGTGTACGTCGCCACGCCCCGCGCCCCATCTGGCGTCAGCCGCAGCACCCCTACTGTCCGGTCGTCGGGCCGCACCACCCAGCACTCCTCCACGCCGGTGCTGATGTAGTCCGCGATCTTGTCCCCTAAAATCCGCTGCGTCTCGCTGTTGGAGATCACCTCCACCACCAGTTCCGGCCCCACTTCCGGGATGCCCCCGCCCCGCGCGAGCCGCGCATGGCTGACAAACAGCACATCTGGCTGCCGCGTTTGCAGCTTCGGGAAGCGGTGAACGAGAACATCGAACGGCGCGGTGTTGACCTTGCCGACTCCACTTGCCCGCGCATACTGCCGCAGCAACTCCACCAAATTCATGGCAACCGTCTGGTGATCCCAGGTCACCTCTGGCTGAAAAACTCGAATGCCGCTGACAATGTCGTACCGCCCCTGCACTTCCGGCTCCGCCATGTACGCCTCGTAGGTGAGCGTCGCGGCGGGTGCCTCGGTCATTGTCGCCATCGGGTTTCCTCCTGCACAACACGGCTGAAACGTCTGCTGGCTGTAGTGTAGCACAAAGGCCACCCATAAAAAGCCCCGGAAGCAACGGAGGCATTCGCTTGGGGGTTGACCATTTTTCGCGATAAAACTTTGCCCTGCCATCGATCCCGATGCAGGTTTTTCTATAATGTCTGTCGAAGAGCAAACTATACTAAGCAGGCTTGGCAGCGTCCCATAGTTATTAGTCAGTTCGCCTGCCATCTGGGCTGAAGCCTTCCGCCCTCCCACGTTGATTCCGCGCCGCAGGTGTGGCAATACTGCTGTAATGAGGAGAGATGTCGTGACCGTAACACAGGCAGAGGGGGAACAATGGCCGCCTACAAAGCCGCCCGTTCTTCACGACGATGACCCCCTCGCCAGCTATGTCCCCAGGGTCATCCTCCGCCGACTGGCCGCCGACCCTGATCCCCCGGACCACCCGCAGATGCAGCGTTTCCCTGCCGCCGTCCTTTTCGCCGACATCAAGGGTTTTACCGCCCTCGCCGAAGAGGCGGAGGAGCGCGGGCTGGTCGGTGCTGAGGCTCTCGCCGCCACCATCAACGATTACTTCGGGCCGCTCTTCGCCCTGATCGCCGCCCACGGCGGGGACATCCTCAAACTGGCCGGGGATTCGCTGGTCGCCCTCTGGACCCTGCCGGACGGCGAAGACGAGGGCGGCGAGGACTTGAACCGCCTGACCCTGCGCGCGGCGGGCTGCGCCCTCGCCATCCAGCAAAACCTCCGGGGGCCGGCGGCGGGCGTGGAGCCGATCCTCCTCCGCATCGGCCTCGCCGCCGACGAGGCCGTGCTCATGCAGGTCGGCGGGGTCGAGGGGCGCTGGGAGACGCTCGTCACCGGCGAGGCCGTCGGCCAGGCCATCGCCGCCGAGCAGCGAGCGGAGCCGGGCGAGGTCATCCTGCCCCGCAAGACCTGGGCACAGGTCCACGAGGACTGTCACGGCACTCAACTCACCGGCGGCTTCGTGCGCCTGACGGACATCCTGCACCCCCCTCCGCCCGCCGCGCCGCCCATTCCGGCGCTCTCGAGGGAGGCGCGGGCCGCCGTCTCGACGTTCGTGCCGGCCCCGGTGCGCGAGCGCCTCGCCAGCGGCCAGGCCCACTGGATCAACGAGCTGCGTCAGGCCACGGTCAGCTTCGTTAATCTCCCCGACTGGAACACCCGCGCGCCTGACGTGTTGGAGCGGACGCAGGCGGTCGTGGAGGCATTGCAGGACATCCTCCGCCGCTACGGGGCGGGGCTGGACAAGGTGACGGTGGACGAAAAAGGCGTCCTCCTGGTGGCCGTGCTGGGGGTGGCCCCGTTCGCGCACGAGGACGACGCCCTGCGCGCGGTGCGGGCCGCCCAGGAGATGCAGGCGGCCCTGCGGAGCCTGGGCCTGCGGCACGGGATCGGGGTCGCCACCGGGCGCGTCTTCTGTGGGGAGGTCGGGGGGGCGCAGCGGCGCGAATACACCCTGTACGGGGCGGCCGTCCCGCTGGCGGCGCGTCTGATGCAGGCGGCCAGCGACGAGGTGCTGTGTGACGAGGCGACGTTCCTTGCTGTCGGGGGCCGCCTGGAGTTCCAGCCGCTGCCGCCCATCGTCGTGAAGGGCCGGGCGGGGCCTGTGGC
>CAXTWM010000221.1:0-8437 GCA_964247915.1 uncultured Armatimonadales bacterium
CGTCGCCTATGACGCCCCCGCCGTCTTCTACTTCAACCCCGTGCGCGGCAGTTTCCTGGCGATCAACCCGCAGGATGGGCTGGTGACGGTTGCGACGCTCTCCGGGACGGTCATCGCGCTCACCGCCCCCGGCGGCAAGGTGCAGTACAAGTACGCCGCGCCGTTCATCAAGCCCCAGGCGCCCGCGCCCGCCGGGGCGCTGGGGGCGAACGGCGTCACGCTCCACACCGCGACCGACCCGCAGGGGAACCTGTATGTGTCGGACGCCCTCGCCAGGACGATCACCAAATACAGCCCGAATGGGGAGGCGCTGGGCCTGGTCGCCCACAGCTCACTGAAGAACCCGCAGGCCATCGCCGCAGCGGGGGACGGCACGATCTACCTGATCGACGCCGAACGGCTGAAAGTCTTGCAGGCGCACCCGTCCACGACGCCGCTGCCGGCCATACCCAAGCCCGCGCCCAAGCCGGTCGTGTCCGTCCCGGCGCTCCCGGCCTTGCCGCCCGCCGACATCGCGCCCGTGCCCCCGGCATCCGGCGGCCGCCACTTCCGCCATTACGGCTACCGCCACTACGGTTACCGTCATCGCAGCGGCGGGCAGTTATAGGGGGACCCCTCATGCCTCTGGAGATGCTGGGCAAGTATGAGCGGCTGGACGTGCTGGGGCACGGGACTTCGGGCATCGTCTACCTCGCCAAAGACACGCTCCTGGGCAAACAGGTCGCCCTGAAAGAGATCTCCGCCCAAGGGGAGGAGAAGCAGCGGTTTCTGGAAGAGGCCCGCGTGCTGGACCGCCTGCGCCACCCCAACATCGTCCAGGTCAACAGCGTGGACGAGATCGGCGGCAAGGTCGTCATTGACATGGAGTACATCCGGGGGCGCAACCTCCAGGACGTCCTCCGCGAGACCCCGCAGCTGCCCATCCCCCAGGCCCTGGACATCGCCGCCCAGATCTGCGACGGCCTGGCCTACGCCCACTCGCGCCGCACCGTCCACCGGGACATCAAGCCCGCCAACATCCTGCTGACCCGCGAGGGCGTGGTCAAGCTGGTGGACTTCGGCCTGGCCGAAGTCCTGGGGACGCACTCGTTCGCGGGCGGCGCGGGGACGTATGCTTACATGGCCCCGGAAGACTTCCACCCCGAGGAGCACTCCGACCGCCAATCGGACATCTGGGCCGTCGGGGTCATCCTGTACGAGATGCTGGCGGGCCGACGCCCGTTCCAGGTCCTCAAGTCCCGAGACCCGTTCGCCTGGAAGATGGCCGTCGAGAACGACCCCCTCATCCCGGTCCAGGACCTCCGGCCCGACGTGCCGCCCCAACTGCGGGCCATCGTCTCCTACGCCCTGGCCCGCGACAAGGCCGCGCGCTACCGCGACGCATCGGCGATGGCGGCGGACCTGCGGGCGCTGGGGCTGGCTCCAGACCCCTCCCGGCTCATAAGTTCGCCAACCTCCCCTGCTAGGAGAGGGGTTTCGGAGAATGTGGACGCCTTTCCTTCTCTACTTGACCCTTCCCTAACAGGGGAGGGTGGCGAGCCTCAGCGAGCCGGGAGGGGTTCTTATTGCCTCACCGGCTTCCCACCCGATCTCGCCGACATTGACGCCTTCCTCGCCCTCGCCCCTGACCACTGGGAGGCCGCCCGCGACGCCCTGATCGGCGGCTGGCTCGCCCGCTGGCTCCGCGCGGTCGGCGAAGACCCGCTGGCCGCCGTCGCCGAGGACGTCGCGCGGGACATGGGGCGGGACGATGACGACAAGCTGCGCGACTTCCTGTACCGGGCTGGCATGGAGACTGCGGACGAGGCCCGCCGGGCCTTCGCCGAGGGCCAGCGGCTGGCGCGCGGCGGGCGCTACTTCTTCGAGGCGATCCCGCTCCTGCGGCGGGCCGTCCGCCTCGACCCCTCCCGGCCCGAGTACCCGCAGGAGCTGGCCGCCGCCCTGCGCGCGACCGGCGACGCCGCCGGGGCCGCGCTCGTGCTGGAACAGGCGCTGGTCTCTCACCCCGCCGCGCGCAGGCTGGTCCGCGAACACGCCGAGCTGGCCGGGGCGCAGATCGCCCTCAGCGACACGCGCGTGGACTTCGGCGTCCTGCGCCGGGGCCAGAGCCGGACCTGCCGGCTGACCCTGAACAACGACGGCGGGGGCGTCCTGGAAGGCCGCGTTTCTGCCGCGCCCGGCTGGGTGCGGGTCGAGCCGCCTGCCTTCTCGACGCGCAAACGCCAGACTCTGACCCTGACCGCACTCACCGACGGGGTCTGGACCGCCCCCGCCGCCTACCAGGAGACCGTGGTTCTGGAAACGTCCGGCGGGCGTCAGGAGATCGCCGTCTCGGCCAGCGTCCTGCCCGCCCGCCTGTCCTGGACGCGCATCGCGGTTTGGTATCTGCCCCTGCTGCTCTGCGCCGCCCTGCCCGCCGCCGCCGCCCTGTTCGGGCAGCTGCACCACGCCGGCACGGGCTACGGGTGGCAGCCCGGCTTCGTTGCCAGCGGCCTGCTCTTCCTGTCCCTGTTCGGCCTGACCTTCGCCGCCGACATCGCCTGGCCGCCGCGCCTTCTTCCGTTCGGCCTGGCCGGGCTGAACGCCTGGTCCCTCTCCCGGACGGCGCAGAGCTTCGGCGGCAGCACGGCGGCGGCGCACCTCGCGCTGGTGCAGACGGTGACGCCCATCGTGGTCCTGCTGGTCTTGCAGACCTGCGCCCTCGCGCTCGACCCGCGCGGATGGGGGCGCTGGCAGCTCTGGCGCTGGATCATCGGCGGGACGGGCCTGCTCATCGCCTACTCGCTGCTGCATCTGGGCTGAGGACTGTGTGAGGATGAGAAGTTCGCGCCTGGAAGAGATCGCCCGCGTGGCCGCCCGGACCGCCGAGCCGGCGCATGACTTCGGGCACGTCCGGCGCGTGGCCGCCAGTGCGCGCGCCATCGCCGAAGCGGAGAGGGCCGACCCGGACGTCGTCCTGCCCGCCGCCCTGCTCCATGAGCTGTTCTCCCTCCCCAAAGACCACCCCGACTCGCCACGTTCCGGCATCCTCTGTGCCGAACGCGCGGCGGACGCGCTGACGGGGGAAGGCTACCCCGAAGAGACTATCAAAGCGGTCGCCTATTGCATCCGCGTCCACCCCTTCTCGCTCGGCGTCGTCCCGGAGACGCTGGAAGCGAAGGTCTTGCAGGACGCGGACCGGTTGGACGCGCTGGGCGCGGTCGGCATCGCCCGCTGCTTCGCCGTGGGCGCGGCCCTGGGCCGCCCGTTCTACCATCCCGAAGACCCGTTCGCCCATTCTCGGCCCCTGGATGACAAACAGTGGACGCTGGACCACTTCCCCAGGAAGCTGCTGCGCCTACCGGAGACCCTGCACACCGAAACCGCGCGGGCGATGGCGCGCGAACGCACGGCCTTCATCGAGGCGTTCCTGGCGCAGTTAGGGCGCGAGATCGGCGCTCACGAGTAACGGCGCAAGGTGTCTTGGACGTGCCCGAGGTAACTCGCGCCGAAGACGTTCAGGTGGTTGAGCAGGTGGTACAAGTTGTACAGGTCCATCCGCCCCCGCCAGCCGGGAGCGAGGGGGTAAGAGGCAGTGTAGGCGTCGTAGAAGGCATGAGGGAAGCCGCCGAACAGCAAAGTCATCGCCAGTTCCGCCTCGGCCCAGCCAAAGTGGGCGGCGGGGTCAATCAAGGCCGGCTCGCCGCGCGGGCCGGCGATGGCGTTGCCGCCCCAAAGGTCGCCGTGAATCAGCGCGGGCTTCTGTGGGGGGACCAGGTTGGGCAGCCGTCCGCAGAGGCGCTCGATGCGGCAAATGTCGGGCGCGTCCCGACGCTCCCGGTCCCGCGCCAGCCGCGCCTGATGCCGCAGGCGGTGTTCGGCAAAGAACTCGTGCCCGCTTTCGGTCCAGGGGTTCGGCTGCGGTGTCTCGCCGCAGTAGTTGTCGTGCGCGAAGCCGTAGAAAACCTTCCCCGGCCCATGCGGGAAGTTCTCCGGCGTGATGCGGTAAGGCGAATGGTGCATCATTGCCAGCCGCAGGCCGAACTCCTCCCAGTAGGTCGGCGTCGGCGGGTAGGGGCGTAGGTCTTCCAGCAAAATGAAGTCCGGGCCGGTGAGGTAAGCAGCCGGGATCGTCGGGCCGTCCGCGTCCGCCAGGGCGGCCAGGCCCTCGGCCTCGCGGGCGAACATGTCGGCGGGCGCGTCCGGCTTGACCTTCAGGACGAGGGGGCGTCCGTTGCCCATTTCCAGGCGCAGGGCGCGGCTGACGTCGCCGCCGGACAAGGCCACGGTGAACTGCACCTCGCCCCAGCCGTTCTCACGGCACCACTCCAAAACAGCCTGGGGGACGGCGCTCACCATCCGAACGGGTTCCGCAGGAAGGACAGGAGGAAGTACCACAAGGCGAGATACCAGACGCGCCGGCCCATCGGCGACGCGCCTTCGACCACGCCCACCGCGCTGTGCAGGACGCCCGCCGGGCGGAGCGCGACCTTGTTCCGAGCGCAGGCCCGGCAGCGCGTCCCCGCCGGCGTGTAGACCGTACACCTGGAGCAGATCGGCGACTCGCAGCGCCCGCACCGCAGGCGCGTCACGACCTTCGTGTGCTTCGCGCAGTACCACGCGCCGTCCTCACCCACGACGGGCACTGGGGCCGCTTTCTCCAAAGCTGCGCCGCACTCGCCGCAGAACTTCTTGCCGTCGGGGTTCTCGGCTTTGCATCCGGGACAGACCATTCCTTACCTGCCTTTCCTGAGGTAGTTTTTCCACCGTGTCACAATCTCACGCGGTCCGTGTTCCTTTGTCGGACACCATTTCTAGCTCGGATTCACCAGCCTGAGAAGGGCTATAGTGTTTAGCTGTCCGAAAGTCTCTCGTGTGTTGTCCATGGTCTTGTCTACATCGACATCATAACACCGTTGTAGAAGTTGCCTTAAAAGTTGTTCGTGAGGTTCAACCCTGTCGGCTGAAACGCCCGCGTCTCTCAAAGTATCACTGAATGCTCGGAGCGAGGAGTCCAACGTGGTCTGATAATCGGGCTGGTGGCAGTGCTCCACAATCATCAGAACTATGTCTTGAAACCTTCCGTTGTATTTGAAATATCCTCTCGGCACAGGCGATTGCCCTGTCCACCCACTCGACACGTCATCCGGCATATGATCATCTCCATCCCCAGGACTACCACTACACTTACACCGCCCGTTTATTTGCTTCAATTTCTGTCAGCGTTCCTGGGCGGCGGCGGCCAAACCGATGCTTCCTCCTTCTGCATCTCCCGTTCCCACTCCGCCCATTCCAAGTCTACTTGCTGCTGAATGTCGTTTGCCAGGTCTTCAGGCATCGTGAGCAGGTGGCAGGCGGCTTCATACCGGACAGCGCGGATGCGGCAATGGCACCAGAGCCAGAGGGCGAGCGCCGAGCTGGCGAAAAGCAGGACAAAGAAGGCCAGAACGAACGCCGCGAAAAAGGAGAGAAGACCGATCCAGACGCCGTACCGCCCGAAAAACAGGGGCGCGGCGAACGCGGCGACGAGTGTAAGGAACAGGGGAGCAACATGGAACAGCGTGATGTGAGGGCGTGGCCGTATCATGATGGTTCTTCAGCAGACCGGCGTCTTATGATGCCGCCCCGAAGATAAACATTTGGTTCCGATACAAAAGGCTTATGACATATTCGACTATGAAATTCCAACACGACGGTTCGGCCAGCGATAACCCGGTCGCGGGGGTGGATAAAACGGCGTGTCATTGGCAGGGGAGACAGCAGCGTCACTCAATACCTCTGGATGAACACGGATATAATCCGCGAGCCGAGTACCGAATAGCCCGTCCGGGTCCAGCGCCATGATTACGTTCGTGAATGGCTGAAAAAAATCTGCGACTCTGTTATAGACATCCTCCCAATCTTCTTCATTCTCATCATGATAAACATGGATTAGCCAGCCTGCACGTTCCGCGTCCTCGCCAGCCGAAACTTCCGCCGGGAAGAACGACAAGGAGTCTCGGAGGGCTTTGGCTGCGTCGGGAAAACTGAATTGCTCAAAGGCATTGGCGACATCCGACACATCCCAATTACTTTGGTGGAAAAGGGCAACTCCCCCGTCCTCAACATACCGACGTGTCCACCAGAGCAAGTAAACAACACGTGTTGGCCCCGTTAGGATCTTGCGTCCCAGACGTGAGACACGTCTATCCAGTGCCTCTATAACCTGTGTGACGAATTCATTATCTTCTGATGCCATCCTTTTGACCTTTTGCGCGGTTCCCATAAGTTGCGTTATGACAAGCCGCCACTAGCTACAGGAAACCCTCATCAGATACTAAATACCTAATCCTTTTCGCCGGAAGGCGCGGGAATTCCTGCGGAGGAAAAGCAGGGGCGCGCGGCGTATTCCTAGCGGCATGAGCATCCGACAATCCGTTTCCTGGTGGTGTTATGCGGGCCGGGGCGTCCCCGACGACGTCCTGCTGCGGGGGGCCAAGTCCATCGGCTACGAGGCCGTCGAGTTGATTGACGAGAGCCTGTTCGACCGGGCGCGCGACGCCGGGCTGCTCATCGCCTCGCACGGGGGGCATCAAGGCATCGAGCGCGGGCTGAACGACCCCGCCGAGCATGGCCGGATCGAGGGCGAGATCACCCGCAGCCTGGCCCTGGCGCAGAAGTACCAGATCCCCAACCTGATCGTCTTCAGCGGCAGCCGACGCCCAGACTTGTCCGACGAGGAGGGGATCGAGAACACCGTGCGCGGCCTGTCCCGCGTCACGGCCGCCGCCGAGCAGGCCGGCGTCAACCTCGTGATCGAACTGCTCAACAGCAAGGTGGACCACAAGGGCTATCAGTGCGACCACACCGCCTGGGGCGTCGAGGTCTGCCGCCGCGTCGCCTCGCCCCGCGTCGGCCTGCTCTACGACATCTACCACATGCAGATCATGGAGGGCGATGTAATTTCCTGCATACATCAGAACAATCGGCATTTCCTCCACTACCATACGGCTGGTGTGCCGGGCCGACATGATCTGGACGACACGCAGGAACTGAACTATCCGCCGATCCTGCGAGCCATTGCCGACTCAGGTTACGACGGCTACGTCGGCCACGAGTTCATCCCCAAGGGTGCCCCGCTGGCCGCCCTGGAAGCGGCCTACCACCTGTGCGACGTGTGACAGCGATTGGATCTCCTGTATAAGCCGTCTGCGGCCTCCGAACAGAACTGCGGCCTATCCACAACAAGACGAAGCGTAGTGTTTTGCTGTATCAATCCGGTTGGCCTAGCTTGGCTGTCAGCGCCTGCACGATGACGGCGGTAACAGTGGTTCCACGCTTCCTGGCCTCCCCAACCCAGAAGTTCCGATGAGCCGTGGGAATGGTGACCGTCAGGTTGGAAGTCCTAATGGGTTCCTGGCTTTCCATATCCACAGCTTCACGGGTAGCCGTATTTATGTCTTTCCTGCTTGCCGTGATCCCTTTATGCCGGCTTCCCATGTTTATGGGTTTACTTGATACCTTATTCAAGGTTTTGTGTTTTCCCTTCTTCACGGGTTCCCGTCTTCCCGCGTCTATGGGTTCCTGTGTTTGCGTGTTCACCGCAACCGGCGTTTCTGGGGCAGTTTCAATCGCGGCATGGTTCTTACGAGCGGCTTCGATGACGCTGGAAAACTTGCTCATGACAGCGCCTGCATGATTTCCAGTCCTAGAGAGTGATAATCGTCCCAAGCTGCGCGCGTCCGCGCATCGTCTAAGTCGCGGAGGGGGCGCCCGGCAAGGGCGGCTCTGCCGAAAGCGACCGTCCTGCGGATCATGGTGCGGAACACGGGAACTCCTCCGCCGCGCAGATCCGCCTGCATCGCCTCCCCCTCGCGGCTGGGGTAGGGGGGTACGACGGTGATGAGTGCTTTGTAATTCGCCGTCGCGGGGAGTTCGCGCGCCGTGTCCAGCATCGGTTCGAGGCTGACGATGTCTGGCGTAGTGGGAAGGATCAGCAGATCACAGCCAGCGGCAAGTTCTCGCATGTCACTAGAATCGGGACGGGCAGGCGTGTCTATCACGAGAAAATCCGCCCCGGAGACTAAGGCCGCCGCCCCCCCCTCATCCGCTACCGCGAAGGGGGTTTCGTAGCCGTCCGCCCGACCACGGGCCGCCCATTTGACCGCGGTGCGGTTCGGGTCGCCGTCAATGAGTACGGTGCGGCCTTGGGCGCTCAGGTAAGTGGCAAGATGGAAAGAAGTGGTACTCTTTCCGATGCCGCCTTTGTATCCCGTGACGGTGAAGATTCGCATGGGTAGCCTTGTCTCAGTGGATGCCTGTAGTTAGGGGAAGAGCGTAATCCTGTGTTCCTGTGTTCGCAGGTTCACGGCATTGGGACTGTGGCGAGACAAGTGGCGTAAGTCAACCCTGGACTAGTGGGTGGCGTACAGTCCCGCCATCCTCCGCAGACAAGAACCCGAAAGCAATTGTGTCCCGC
>CAXTWM010000222.1:0-8413 GCA_964247915.1 uncultured Armatimonadales bacterium
GTCGTCCTGCACCCGACGGCCCGCCAGGCCGCCCAGGCCCAGCGCCACCTGGACGCGCTGCAACAGGAGCTTCAGCCGGAGGAGGCGCCGCAGAAGAGCGCGCGGCCGGAGCGGCAAATCGCTCCCCCGAAACCCTCACCCTTCAGGCCGCGCACCCTACGATTGTCGGAGGAGGATTTGAACGTCACCCTCGCCGACAACCCGACCGCCCGGAATCTGCTGGCGGCGGGCGGGGTCAAGACCGTCCAGATCATCCTTTCGGAGCCGGCGAACGTGACCATCCTCGCCGCCGTTTCCCCCAAAAGCCACCCGCAGAACGTCCAGAACGTCCAGCTCGACGGCAGGCTGTCGCCCGACCCCAAACTGGGGCTGCGCTACACCGCCACGCGCGCCCAGGTCGGCCGCTTCCCCCTGCCGCCCGCCGTCGTCACCGCCCAGGCCGACGCCCTCGCGGCCCGCCTCGCCGGTCGGATGCATGGACGCCTGCCGCTCACGGTCCAGAGCGTCCGGGTGCAGGGCAAGACGCTGGTGCTGACGGGCCTGCTGGTCAAACGGAGCCGCGTCACCCCGCCCGCCCCGGCGTCTCCACCAGCAGCGTCACCGGGCCGTCGTTAGCGATCTCAACCCGCATGTCCGCGCCGAACTCGCCGGTCTCCACCGGCACCCCCAGCGCCCGGACGGCCTGCACGAACGCCCGGTACAGCGGCTCGGCCACGTCGGGCGGCGCGGCCCCGGTGAACGAGGGCCGCCGCCCCTTGCGCGCATCACCGAGCAGGGTGAACTGCGAGACGACCAGCATCGCCCCGCCCGTTTCGAGCAGCGACAGGTTCATCCTGCCCCCCTCGTCTTCGAAGACGCGCAGGCCGGCCAGCTTCTCCGCCAGCCACACGGCCTCGGCCACGGTGTCGCCCGGCGCGACCCCCAGCAGCGTCACCATCCCCGGCCCGATTGCCCGCCGTTCCCCCGTCCCTTTCAGCGTCACGCTCGCCCGCGCCGCCCGTTGAATGACTGCCCTCATCTCACGATTATACCTGCGGGTCGGGTACAATAGCTTCAACTCAAAGGAGGCTGCACCGATGCGCGTACCCAGGCTTTCCGAGGAAGAAATCCATCAGCACCTGACGAAGCTGCCGGGCTGGAGCCGGGAGGGCGAGGCCATCTCCAAGACGTACCAGTTCCGGGACTTTGGCCATGCGCTGGGGTTCGTCAACCAGGTCGCCGAAGCGGCGGAGGCGGTCAACCACCACCCCGACATCCTCATCCGCTTCAACAAGGTGACGCTGCGGCTGACCACGCACGATTCGGGCGGGTTGACCCGGAACGATGTGGACCTGGCGGCGGCTTCGGACGACTTCGCGGACGGCATCGGCCTATGATGCTGAGAATCGCCTTCCTCGCCCTGCTGGGGCTGGCCGTCCTGCGCCCCGCCCTGGCCGACGGCTGGGTGCCCACGGCCAACACGATGTCCGACCCGCGCTGGGCGCCCACCTACACGCTGCTGGCGGGCGGGACGCGCGGGCTGATCGTGGGCGGCTACTCCTTCCCCACCGACCGATGCGTCGCCACGGCGGATGAGTTCGACCCACCCTCGCGCCGCTTCGTCCCGTGCGCGGGGCGTCTCCAGGTGCCGCGCAACTTCGCCCAGGGGGTCCTGCTGCCCGACGGCCACGTTTTGATCGCCGGCGGCTACAACACCATCCTGGGGTCGTTGAACAGCGCGGAGTTGTATGACCCCGCGACGCGCACGTTCAGCCTCCTCGCCGGCACGATGGACACCCCGCGCGAACTGTTCACGGCCACGGCCCTGGCCGACGGGCGCGTCCTGCTGGCGGGCGGCTTCAACACGCACCGGGGCCGGACGCAGGCGACCGCCGAGGTTTATGACCCCAGCACACGGGCGTTTACCCCGACCGGCTCCCTCGTGACCGACCGCTTCGGGCAGGACGCGGTCCGGCTGGCCGACGGGCGCGTCCTGGTCGTCGGCGGCACGCACTGGTTCGTCCGCCGCCCCGCCGCCAAGCTTGCCTCGGCGGAGGTGTATGACCCGGCCACGGGCCGCTTCCACGAGACGCGCGCCCCCATGCACTTCCCCCGTGACCGCCCGACGGCGACTTTGCTGCCGGACGGGAGCGTTCTGATCGCGGGCGGCCAGAACGACGCGGGTGAGCCGGAGCAGGCCGAGGTCTTCGACCCGAAGACGGAGACGTTTGCGCTCCTGCCCGGCAGGATGGCCGCCCCCCGGATGGCCCATGCCGCCGCCCCTCTGCCCGGCGGCGAGGTCCTGCTGGCGGGCGGCTGGAGCGTCCCGCTGGCCGCCACGACGGGCAGCGTGGAACGCTACGATCCCCGTTCGCAGACCTTCACGCCTGCCCCCGCCTTGCCCGAAGGCGCGCACGACCAGGCTCTGCTCGTCTTCCCTTCCGGGCTGGTCCTGATAGCCGGCGGCAAGCAGGCGGGCGTTGGCAAGGAAACGTCCCTCGCGACCGGCTACACCTGGCTCTTGCGCCCGCCATCCCCTCCGTAAACTTCTCATCAGTAGAAACGCGCGCAAACCCGGTATCTGTGGCAGTGAGTGGCTTCACGCCCGCCGCCGAAGATAGGAATGTACCCGATGGTACTAAGCAAGACGACGAAAGACAACTGAATAGCGACCAACACTGCTGCCACCGGCGCACCGCGCCGTTCGAATACTCCAGGACAGGTACGCCCTGGAACTCGTCAGCAAGGATGCCACAAGAGAAGAAGTATTGACCCGACGAACCTGCCGCCTCCCGTCGGGTCTTTTCTTGTCTCCGCCCTCTTTTTCGTGCCCATTTCGCGCCCCTCGGAGGAAACCGGCGGGGCGGCGCGAAATAAAGCCCCATGACCACCTCCACCGACTGGCCGGTCCTGCGGCGGTACGACCAGGACCATCTTGCCCGCATTGCCCTGCCGCTCGGCGGCATCGGGACCGGGACGGTCTCGCTAGGGGGGCGCGGTGACCTGCGCGACTGGGAGGTGGTCAACCGCCCCGCCAAGGGCTTCGCGCCGGGCCGAGCGTTCTTCGCCCTGTATGCGCGGCCCCAGGGCGGCGCGGCGGTGACGCGCTGCCTGGAAGGGCCGGTCGAGCCGGCGGCCTATGAGGGCGGCTTCGGCAGCCCCGCCCGCAACCACGGCCTACCCCGCTTTCGGCAGTGCGGGTTCGGGGCGGCCTACCCGCTGGGGCAGGTCGTGCTTTCCGACCCGGACGTCCCCGTTACCGTCCGCCTGCAAGCCTTCAACCCGCTGATCCCCGCCGACGCCGACCGCAGCGGCATCCCCGCCGCCGTCCTGCGCTACGTCCTCCTCAACACGTCCGCGCAGACGGTAGACGTGTCCGTCTGCGGCAGCCTGGACAACTTCATCGGCTCCGACGGCACGACGGATGCGCCGAAGGGGAACGTCAACCTGTTCCGCAGGCGGGACGGGCTGGCGGGCGTCTTCCTGCGCTCGGAGGGCGTCCCGGCGGGGGCCGAGCAGTGGGGGACGCTGGCGCTGGCGACGGCGGATGGAGCGGGCGTCACCGCCCGCACGGCCTGGCCCGAGTTAAGCTGGGGCGACGCCCTGCTGGACTTCTGGGACGACTTCTCGGGCGACGGCCGTCTGGAAGAGCGCACCGGGGCAGGGGACACGCCCACCGCCTCCCTCGCCGCGTCCTTGACGCTCGCGCCGGGTGAGACGCAGGCCGTGACGTTCGTCCTAGCCTGGCATTTCCCCAACCGCATGATCTGGAACCCGGCGGCTGCCTCGGGCGACCCAATCTGCTGCGCGGACGGCGACTGCCCCAGCCCGAACTGGGTCGGCAACTACTATGCGACCCAGTACCGGGACGCCTGGGACGTGGCGGCCCGCACCCTGCCTGCCCTGCCCGCGCTGGAAGCGGACACGCTGGCCTTCGTCCGCTCCTTCTGCGAGAGCGACCTGCCGCCGGTCGTCAAGGAAGCCGCCCTGTTCAACCTCAGCACCCTGCGCTCGCAGACCTCTTTCCGCATCGCCGACGGCCACTTTCTGGGCTGGGAGGGCTGCGGGGACAAAGCTGGCTGCTGCGAAGGCTCCTGCACCCATGTCTGGAACTACGAGCAGGCGACGGCGTTCCTGTTCGGCGACCTGTCGCGCTCCATGCGCGACGTGGAGTTCCGCCACGCCACGCGAGACAGCGGCCTGATGTCCTTCCGCGCCCTGCTGCCGCTGTCGCGGGCGTCCGAGCAGGGCCTGGCCGCCGCCGACGGGCAGATGGGCTGCTTGATGAAGCTGTACCGCGACTGGCAGCTCTCGGGGGATGACGACTGGCTGCGCGCGCTCTGGCCCCGCGCCAAAAAGGCGCTCGAATTCTGCTGGATCGCGGGCGGCTGGGACGCGGACAGGGACGGCATCATGGAGGGCTGCCAGCACAACACGATGGACGTGGAGTATTACGGCCCGAACCCGCAGATGGGCGGCTGGTACTTGGGGGCATTGCGGGCGACCGAGGAAATGGCCCGAGGTCTGGGAGAGGAGGAGTTCGCCCGGACGTGCCGTGACCTGTTCGAGCGCGGGCGGCAGTGGATGGACGCGCACCTGTTCAACGGCGACTACTACGAGCACGAGATACGCCCCATCCCGGACGCGGCGGACATCGCGCCCGGCCTGCGCGTGGGCATGGGCGCCGCCGACCTGGCCGGCCCCGATCTGCAGCTCGGCGCGGGCTGCCTGGTAGATCAGCTTGCCGGCCAGTACATGGCCGACGTCTGTGCGTTGGGGCCGCTCCTGGACCCCGCCCACGTCCGGCGGACGCTGCAAAGCCTGATGCGCTGGAACTTCCAGACGGACATGAGCGCCCACTTCAACCACCTGCGGACGTTCGCCCTGGGCGACGAGTCTGCCATGCTGATGGCGACCTACCCCAAAGGCCGCCGGCCCCGTCGCCCGTTCCCGTACTACAACGAGGTGATGACTGGCTTCGAGTACACCGCCGCCGTCCACATGCTATACGAAGGCATGACCGAGGAGGGGCTGACGGTCATCAGGGCCATCCGCGACCGCTACGACGGCCTGAAACGCAGCCCCTTCGATGAGGCCGAGTGCGGCCACCACTACGCCCGCGCGATGGCGAGCTGGGCCGCCGTCCTGGCCCTGACCGGCTTCCACTACTCCGCCGTCACGCGGGCGCTCCGGTTCGCCGCCTCCCCCACGCCCTGCCGCTGGTTCTGGTCGTCGGGATCGGCCTGGGGCCTGTTCGAGCAGACGCCGGGCGAGCGGGAGGCGAAGGTCACGCTGACGGTCACGAAGGGCCGCCTGACGTTCCGAACGCTCACGCTTGATGGGTGGGGGTCGCTTGCTCTGCCGGAGTCGCAGATGCTCTCCGAGGGCGACCGACAAGACTACACGATCACGAGGGAGTGACGCATGACGACAAGTGAATCCTCTGCCGCCTGGCCTGCCCCGGCTCTCGCGCCGCTGCCACTCGGCGCGATCCGACCGATCGGCTGGCTGCGCGACCAACTGCGCGTCCAGGCCGACGGACTGAGCGGGCACCTGGACGAGTTCTGGCCCTCGGTCGGGCAGAGCAAATGGATCGGCGGGTCGGACGAGGGCTGGGAGCGCGGCCCGTACTGGCTCGACGGCGTGGTGCCGCTGGCCGTGCTGCTCGATGACGCGACGCTGAAAGCCAAAGTGCGGCGCTGGATGGACTACATCCTGGACCACCAGCACCCGGACGGCTGGCTGGGCGTCACCGAGGACAGCCACGAAGGGTCCGGGCAGCACGTCCTGGACCCCTGGCCGATCTTCGTGCTCCTCAAATCCATGACCCAGTGGCAGGAGGCGACGGGGGACGAACGAATCATCCCGGCCATGCAGCGCGTCCTGCGCCGGATTGATGGCCTGCTGGATGAGCGGCCACTGGAAAGCTGGGCGGCGATGCGCTGGCCCGATCTGTCCGTCAGCCTCCGCTGGCTGTATGCGCGGACCGGCGAGGCGTGGCTGCCCGCCCTGTCCCGCCGCGCGCAGGCGCAGGGGTACGACTGGCCCGCCCACTTCGCCGACTTCCGACCCACGGGGAAGCAGACGCAGTGGACGCTGGAAAACCACGTCGTCAACAACGCGATGGCCCTCAAAGAGCCGGCCCTGCACCTGCCGCGCGACCCCGACGCCGCGACCCTGGCAGAACAGTGGATGGCCGTTCTGGACCGTTACCACGGTCAGGCGGCGGGCGTCTTTTCGGGCGACGAGAGCCTGGCCGGGCTGAACCCGTCGCAGGGGACCGAGACCTGCGCCGTCGTGGAGTATTTATACTCGCTGGAGGTTCTGCTGTCCGCCTTCGGCGACGCCGCGCTGGGCGACCGGCTGGAGCGGATCGCCTTCAACGCCCTGCCCGCGCCGTTCAAGTCGGACATGTGGGCGCGGCAGTACGTCCAGCAGGCCAACCAGGTGGTCTGCAAGCTGGCCCCGGACGGTGAGCGCATCTACACCAACAACGGCCCCGAGGCCAACCTGTTCAGCCTGGAAGGGCATTTCGGCTGCTGCACGGCCAACATGCACCAGGGCTGGCCGAAGTTCGTCAGCCACCTATGGATGGAGACTCTGGACGGCGGCCTGGCCGCCGTCGCCTACGGGCCGTGTGAAGTCCATGCCACGGTTGGCGGCCATCCGGTCACGATTGTGGAGGAGACCGACTATCCTTTTCGCGGGCAGGTCCGTTTCACGATCAGCACGTCGGCTCCGGCCGCGTTCCCGCTACGGCTCCGTATCCCGGCATGGGCGGCGGGGGCGACGTTCCAGATCGACGCCGCTATGCGCCTGCCTGCCGAACCGGGCATCTTCACGACCGTGTACGTTTGGAACGGCGTCACGCTGACGCTGGACCTGCCAATGGCGATTCGCACCGAGCGAGGCTTTCAGGACTCGGTGCGCCTCCTGCGCGGCCCGCTGGTCTTCTCGCTCCACATCGGCGAGGAGTTCCGGCAGGTCGGCGGCGAGGCTCCGCACGCCGACTGGGAGGTCTGTCCGACAACGCCCTGGAACTACGGCCTGGCGCTGGCGGAGGGAGACATCACCGTTCAGGAAGCGCCCGTCGGCCCCGTCCCCTTTGCCCCTGACGCCGCGCCCGTGACGCTGACGGTCCCGGCCCGGCGCGTCGGCATGTGGGAGATGCACCGGAACTGCGCCGCCCCGCCGCCCGACGGCGTGGTCGCCACGGTCGAGCCGCTGGAAGAAGTCACGCTGACTCCCTACGGCAGCGGGCATTTGCGCGTGACCGACTTCCCCGAGGCCACAGGCAGGAAATGAAAGAAGCCGAGAGCGCACGGTGGAGCGCCCAGCAGTCCTGGGACTGGTACAACGACCGCCCCTGGCTGTGCGGGTTCAACTACCTGCCTTCTACGGCCGTGAACTCGACCGAGATGTGGCAGCGCGAGACCTATGACCCGGAAACGATCCGGCGCGAGTTGGACTGGGCACAGCGGATCGGCTTGAACGGCTGCCGCGTCTTCGTGCAGGCCCTCGTTTGGGACGCCGACCCGGACGGCCTGGCCGACCGACTGGATCACTTCCTGGGCATTGCCCACGCCAGCGGCATTGCCACGCTGCTGGTCCTGTTTGACGACTGTGCGTTCGCCGGCAGGGAGCCGTACCTGGGGCCGCAGGAGGAACCCCTGCCGGGCGTCCACAACAGCGGGTGGACGCCCTCGCCCGGCCCCGCCCGCGCGGACGAACCCGATGCCTGGCCGCGCCTGCGGGAGTACGTCGCCGCGCTGGTCTCGCGCTTCGGGCGGGACGAGCGCGTCCTGGGGTGGGACCTCTACAACGAGCCGGGCAACGAGGGGCGCGGCGCGCGCAGCCTGCCGCTGCTCCGAGCAGCGTTTCAGTGGGCGCGGCAGGCCGCCCCCATGCAGCCGCTGACGTCAGGGGTGTGGGCGTGGGACGAAGACCGGCGGGAGATCAACAACTTCCTGATGGCCGAGTCGGACGTGCTCACCTTCCATGAGTACGCCGATGCCGCGCAGTTGACGCAGGCACTCGCCCGGATGAAACAAGAGGGGCGGCCCGTTCTGTGTACCGAGTGGATGAGCCGGACGCTGGGGAGCCGTTTCGAGACGCACCTGCCCCTGTTCAAAGAAGAAAATGTCGGCTGCTTCTTCTGGGGACTGGTCAACGGGCGGACGCAGACGCACTTCCCCTGGGGATCGGCGCCCGGCGCTCCCCCGCCGCCCGTGTGGTTCCACGACCTGCTGGACGGGCGGGGGAGGCCGTACCGGGAGGAGGAAGTCGCTCTGCTCCGTCAGGTGAACGGGACAAGATGATTTATTAGACCTCTTGCATAAGTCTTCCCCCAGCCCTGAAGGGCCGGGCTATTCAGAGAGGCCGCCCCTTCGGGGCTTCGGAGAGGGCCATTTGTCGGCGGCCTGCTCTACAGCCC
>CAXTWM010000223.1:0-8365 GCA_964247915.1 uncultured Armatimonadales bacterium
GTGGAGGAGACAAGCAGGGGGTAGCAGGGGGCTGCCGCCGGGCCGTAGGCGACGGGCGTGAGGGTCAGGCTGGCTCCGTCACCGTGGACGGTGTAGGTCACGGTGTCGTGGAACCAGGGCGCCTGGGCGAAGGGCGTCGTCGGCACGGAATGGCCGTCGAGGTTGATGCTCGTGCAGTGGACCGTCAGGCGGCCGTCCTTGAGCGTGTACGTCCCCGCGCCGCCGATCGCGCCGGTCGGGAAGGTGATGACGGTCCCGGCGACGCCGCCGGGCAGGAAAAACAGGGCCGTGTGCATGGTCCGGGTGTAGTCCCGCCCCGAGGCGGAACTCCAAGCGATGTCGCCGCTCCATTTGCCGGAAAGCAGGTCTGTAGTTTTGGCCTGACGATTGAAGCCGCCGGTCAGGGCGGCGACGAGGAGGGCGGCGGCGCAGAAGGCCGCGCCGACGATGGCCCGGCCATGCCGCGCCGGAAAGGATTTCACGAAATTTCGGTTCTCCACAAATAGTCTATCGGCGTTCCGGCACGATTTCTTCGGGCCAATTTTCCCAATCACCGACATAAAGCACTTCTTCTTCCAGGGTCACGCCGAAGCGCCCCTGCACGGCGTCCCTGACCCGACACGCCAGCGCCCGCAGGTCCGAGGCGGTCGCGCCGCCCGCGTTGACGAGGAAGTTGGCGTGCTTCTCCGACACCTGGGCGCCGCCGACGGCCAGCCCCTTCAGGCCGCAGGCTTCGCTGAGGAAGCCCGCCGGGACGACGCCCGCCGCCCTCAGGCCGGCGGGCAGGGCGGGCAGGCTCTCGGCCAGCGCGCGGTCGTTGACGTTCTTGAAGAACGACCCCGCCGAGGGCGCGTAGGGCTGCTTGGCCCGCCGCTGGGCCTGGTACTCCTTGGCGCGCGCTTGGATCGTGTCCGGGTCGTCGCGCTCCGTCAGGTGCAGGATGCAGGAGAGTATCACCGTGCGCCCGATCCCCGCCCGGCGCAGGCGGCTGTCGCGGTAGGAGAACTCCATCCATTCGGGGCCGACCGTCCGGTCCCGCCCGTCCGCGAAGACCCGGACCGAGCGGACCAAGGGGCCGATGTTGCCCCGGTACGCCCCGGCGTTGCTGACCAGCGCCCCGCCCACCGTGCCGGGGATGCCGATGGCCCATTCCAGCCCCCCGAAGCCGGCCCGCGCGGTCTGCAAGAACAAGGAGCCGAACGAGACGCCGCTCTCGGCCCGCGTTTCTTCGCCGACCGCGCAGCCCTTGCAGCGGTTCTGGATGACCAGCCCGTCGTACCCCCGGTCGCTCATCAGCAGGTTGGACCCGTGCCCGATGAACAGGTACGGGATGTCGTGCCGGGCACACAGCGCCAGGACGCGGGCCAGCGCCTCGACGTCCGAGGCGGCCCAGAACCAGCGGGCCGGGCCGCCGACCTTCAGCGTCGTGTGCCGCGCCATCGGCTCGCCGCAGCGCAGCGCCTCGCCCAGCGCGTCCCGCAAGACCCGCTCTGTCTGGTTCCCTGTCGTCTGCATCAGCGGGCTATAGTGTATCACAAGGCGGGGCGAAATGGCAAGGGCGTTTTTGTTCAGGGCCGCGCTCGGAACCAGTCTGCCGTCCTCTGGACCGCCTCCGCCGTCGGCATCGCGCCCCAGCCGAACGCCTCCTCGAAGCAGCGCGAGTCCACGATCTGTGGCTCGGTGTACTGGTAGAACATCTCGACCAGCTCGCGCATCTGGGGGTTGAACAGGCCCGCCGCTTGGACCATGAGCTTCGGGAGCGCCTGGATTCGGACTGGATGGCCGATGGCCGCGCTGATCAAACGCACCATTTCCCGCGTCGTCACGGCGGGGGCGACCGGCAGCAGCCACTCCCGCCCCAGCGCTTCGGGGCGCTCGCCCAGTGTCGCCAGCCCCCGCGCCACGTCCCCCATGTAGCTGAAGGAGTGGGGCAGATCCACGTTGCCGAGCACCTGCGCGGGCTTGCCGGCCAGTGCGGGCGGGAAGACGCGCTCGCCCAGGGCGGAGTTGAAGACGCGGGGGCCGAAAAAGTCCGCCGCCCGGCCCAGCGCGACCTGCACCGTGCCGCTCCGGTGCGCCTGAAGGTAGTTTTCGGCGACCTGGGCGCGCATCCGCCCTTTGCGCGTCGTCGCCGCGTGGGGCGTGTCCTCGGTCATGGGCCGCCCGTGCGTCTCGCCGTACATATAGAGGCTGTCCGTCACGACCAGCTTGGCTCCCGCCTCGCCTGCTCCCGCGATGAGCGAAGCCTGCAAGCGCGGGATGACCTCGTACTGCTCGGTGTAAGGGACATTGGCGCAGTGGTAGACCGCGACCGCCCCCCGGCAGAGTTCTTTTGCCCGGTCGGGATCGGTCGCATCGGCGGCGACGAGTTCAACCCCATCGGGGACCGTCGCCTTGCCGCTCCGGTTGACGAGCCGGACCTGTTTGCCTTGCGCCAGCAAGACATCGGTGAGCGTGAGACCGACGGGGCCGGTCCCGAAGACGACGTGCAGTTCGTTTTTGTGGTTTTCAGGTGTGTCCATGGTGTTCCCTTTCGTGTCATTTATCATAGTACGAAAATCTAACTATGTTAGAATAGAGGTAAATAAAAAAGTCGCTCAATCCTGCCTGCTACGGGCGGCCCAAGCAAAGAGCAGATCTCGGACCGCCTGCTCCGCCAGGTGTTCGGCCCGTGCCGGCCCGCCGCCTACTCGATCGAGCAGCGACACGCTGACCAGACCGTGCAGCAGCGCCCAGAGCGTTTCGACCGCCCCCTGCACGTCATGCAGAGTGATCCCCTGCTCCCCCGCCCAGTCTTCCAGCGCTCCCCGCCCGACGGCCGCGCTCTGCCGTGCCCCCACCAGCGTTTCTTCCGTGGACAGCCCGGCGCTGTCCCAGCCGTGCATCAACTGATAAAGTTCCGGCTGCTCCTGGGCGAACCGCCAGTAGGCTCCGCCCATCAGAACGACGCGCCCGGCGGCGTCGGCAGTCTGCCCCCGCGCGCGGCGCATGGCGTCCGCAAGGAGGTCGAACCCCTCACGCTGAAGCTCGCCTAGGATCGCGTCTTTGTTGGTGAAGTGTTCATAGATCGTGGGCGGGCTGTACTCGATCATCTCGGCCACGCGCCGGATCGTGACGGCGGGCCAGCCTTCTTCACGGGCGATCTTGCGCGCCGCCGCCAGGATGCCTTCCCGCGTCGCCTGTTTCTGCCGTTCCCGCCGCTCTTTGATGCCCATTATCTATCACTCGTCTTTTTTCTAACGCTGTTCAAAAACATCATGGCACAGCCAAATGAAGCGTGTCAACCCCCACTGGCGATTTTCTGGTACAATCGTCTTCGTGACTGGATTGGAACTGCTGCACGACGAGATCCGCGCCTGCCGACGGTGCGAGGCGGACGGCTTCCCCATCTCGCCGCCGCTGGCCTGGGGGCAGGCGCCCGCGCCGTTCCTGCTGGTCGGCCAGGCACCCGGCCTGAGCGATCTGCGCGGGGAGCGGATGTACCTCGGCCCGGCGGCCCGCAAGTTGATCGGCTGGCTGTGCGAGGCGGGGTTCACGCCGGACGACATCGGCACGACGGTCTACATGACGGCCCTGACCAAGTGCTTTCCGGGACGCCTGCCCGGCAAAAGCACGGACCGCGCCCCCTCGCCCAAGGAGCGCGCGAACTGCCGCCCGTGGCTGGACGCGCAGTGGAAACTGGTGCAGCCGCGCGTCGTCATCCTGTTCGGCAAGATGTCCATTGACACGTTCCTGCCCAAGATGTCGCTGGAACAGGCCGTCGGCCACACGTTCGACCTGTACGGCGTCACCTACATCCCCCTGCCCCATTCGTCCGGGGCGAGCACCTGGCTCAACGACCCGGCCCACCGCGCGCTGCTGGCCGAGGCCATCGCGCGGATACGGGAGCAGCGGGCACGGGTGCTGGGGGTTGGTATTCAGGAGGGGAGCGATTAGGGAAGAGCGAACCTTGTGTTCGCCCTTCTCTGACTGTGTCTGCCGCCTCCTGCAACCTTTTCGCGCCTGCCGTGTCATAGAAAGTAGGACGATGATTTACCTGATCTGCTCGACACTGCTTTTGATCGGAATCCTCGGGCTGCTGGCGCAGGTGCTGCTCGGCGGCGCCCACATCGGCCACCTGGGGCACCACGGCGGCGCGGGGCACGCGCACGGCGGTCACGCGGGCCACGGCCACGCGGGGCAGCACGGGCACGGACATCAACACGGCCAGGCCCACCACAACGGCCACAGTCAAGGCCGGGGGCCATCCCCGCTATGGACGCTGCTGTCGCCGCTGACCTTTTTCAGCGTGTGCCTCGGCATGGGCGCGACGGGACTGCTCTTGAAGCACCTGCACCTGCGGACGGGCCTGGTGGCCCTGGCCGCGCTGCTCGGTGGGATGGTGTTTTACGGGCTGCTCATCCGACCCCTCTGGAACGTCATGTTTCGTTTTGCCTCCACGCCCAGCACCGCTCTGGCCGGAACCGTAGCAAAGGAGGCCGAGGCGCTGACCCGATTCGACGCGACCGGCAAGGGGCTGGTGCGGGTGACGATAGACGGCCAGATCGTCCGCATCCTCGCCACCCTGGAGGCGGACGACCGGACGGAAGCGCCCGTCATTCATCCCGGCGACCGGCTCACCGTCACGAGCGTGGACGGGCGCACCAATTCCTGCCGCGTGGCGCGGCTGTAGGCCCTCCCAGGGCTGAACCCCTGGGCTTCGGTAGAGCGACACCCCGCCTGCGCGGGCTGGATGCCGCAGGCGTGATGCTTTTTGTCTTCTGCCCGCGCAGGCGGGGAGCTGCACTTCTACAGCACGGGGGTTCAGCCCCGTGGGACACCCCGCCGTTTAGGGCGAGGGTAACACAGGAGAAAACCGATGGAACCCAGTCTGATTATCGTCGTCGTTCTCGTCATCTTCGCCGTGATCCTCATCCCGGTCATCATCAGCCGCTTCCTGACCACGGTGGATGCCGGCACCATCCGGCTCGTCTCCCGCTTCGGCGGCAGCACGTCCATCTACAAGGGGCCGGGCAAGGCCATCGAAGTGCCCCTGATGACCACCAGCACGACCATCCCGTCCAAGGCCATCAACATCGACCTGGACATCGCCGACCAGACCGCCGACGTAGACCGGGCGGGCGTCCCCAAGCCGATCAAGGTGCGCGTCCTGGCGTCGGCCATCGTCTCGGTCGGCGACTCGGACGAGATGATCACGACGGCGGCCAACAAGTTCTTTTCCAAGCCGCAGTCCGAGCAGACGGCGACTCTGTCCGACCTGCTGACCTCCACGGGACGGCGCGCGGTCAACCTGCTCAACCACGACGAACTGTTCTCGTCCAAAGGCCAGCGGGACATCTCCGCGCTCGCCCCCGGCTCGGACGTGGCTCGCTCCATCGCCGCCGTGCCTGTCGAGGAGGACGACCGGCTGGCGCTCATCATCAAAGGCGCCTGCTCCCGCGAGCTGCAAGACCTGGGCCTGGTCTTCAACTCCCTGAACATCAAGGAGGTCCAGAGCGAGGTGGCCGAGGCGCGGCGGCGTCAGTCCGCCGTCGAGGCGAAGGCCAACGCCGACATCGTCTCCGCCGACCAGGAGCGGCGGGCGCGCGAGGCGCAGCTTGCGGCGGAGCAGGCCATCAACGACAAGCAGCGCGACCTGGAGCAGCGCCGCGCGCAGAACGCCGCCACGGTGGCCGAGGCCGAGGCGGGCAAGCAGTCCGCGCTGGCCGTCCAGCGCGAGGCCGAACTGAAGGCCACGCAGATCGCCCAGGCGAACGCCGACGCCGCCCGCGTCCGCATCCAGGCGGAAGCCTCCGCCGACGCCGAGGCGGTCAAGGTCCGCACGCTGGGTTTGGCCCAGGCCGACGCCATCCGCGCCGTCAATGAGGCGATCCAGCAGGGCGGCGACGCCTACCTCGCCCTGAAGCAGCTCGAACTGCTGCCGCAGATCACGCCGGCCATCGCCGAGGCGCTGGCGAACGCCAAGCTGATCAACATCAGCGGCGCGGGCGACGGGCGCGGCGCGGCGGGCCAGGCGACGGACCAGATCACGGGCGTCATCCAGACCCTGCTGGCGACCCAGTTGGTGAGCGGCCAACTTCGGCTGGACGCTCCCGACCCCGCGGTGGCCCTGCCCCGGCTCAACGGCAACGGCGCGGAGCCGCCCGCCCCGGCCACGCCCGAGCAGGCAGCTCTGACGGCGCGGCGGCGGTAGTGGTAAGAAATCAACGAGACCGATGAGCGTCCTGTTGAAACCGGCGCTGTGGGGCGAAGCGCCAAGTCTCCCCCGGCGGGGAGACAAGAAGGGGATCATTCGCTTATCCTGTGTCCGCGCAGGCGGCCACTCGGCGTCTGCGCCCTACAGCGCCGGTTTCAACCGGACGTTATATCGGGCATTGCAACGGCCACCTTGTCACCGAAAATATGACCATGAAGCGCATCGCCATCATCGGCCCCGGCGGGGCGGGCAAGTCCACGCTGGCGCGGCAGATCGGCGCGGCGCTAGGTTTGCCCGTGATCCACCTGGACGCGCACTACTGGCACGCGGGCTGGACCGAGACGCCGAAGGATGTCTGGGAACAGACCGTGAAGGAACTGGCCGGGGGCGGGGCGTGGGTCATGGACGGCAACTACGGCGGCACGATGGATCTGCGTTTGGCCGCCGCCGACACGATCCTCTTCCTGGACCTGCCGCCGCTGCTGTGCCTGTGGCGGGTCGGCGCGCGTCAGCTTCGCTACCGAGGGCGGACGCGGCCCGACATGGCGGCGGGCTGCCCGGAGCGGCTGACCTGGTTCTTCCTCAAGTACATCTGGAACTACCGGCGCGACCGCCGGCCCGGCGTCCTGGAAAGGATGGCGCGGCACACCGAGGGACGGGAGCTGATCCATTTGCAGACGCCGGGGCAGGTGCGCCGCTTCCTGGAGGGACTGCCGATGCGAGAAGAGGCGCCATGCTCACCACCGACCGCCTGATCCTGCGCGAGTTCGCGGAAGACGACTGGCGGGCAACGCTGGCCTACCAATCCGACCCGCTGTACCTGCGCTACTATGCGTGGACTCAGCGCACCGAGGACGATGTCCGCGCGTTTATCGGCGCCTTCATCACTCAGCAGGCCGAGCAGCCACGCCGGAAGTTTCAGCTTGCCCTCACTCTGAAGGCTAACGGACGGCTCATCGGCAGCGGCGGCGTCCGCGTGAGCGACGCAGAGCTGCGGGAAGCCAGCATCGGCTATGAGCTGGACCCGCGCTCCTGGGGATTGGGCCTGGCGACGGAGGCAGCGCACGCACTGCTGCGCTTCGGCTTCGCCGACCTGGGGATGCACCGCATCTTTGGGGAGTGTATCGCCGACAATGCTGCTTCGGTGCGGGTCATGGAAAAGATCGGGATGCGACGCGAGGCCCACCTGCGGGAACAGGCGTGGTTCAAGAGCCGCTGGTGGGACACCCTGATTTACGCGACTTTGGAGAACGAATGGCGGGCCGCGCACCCGCCTAACTCTTGACAGCGCCGCCCTGTCGGGGCTATAGTGACCCCATGACCCAACGCCTGTTCTGCCTCCTCGGCCTGCTCCTATGCCTCGCCCCTGCCGCCGGGGCCGCGCCGCGCCGCATCGTCTCGCTGTCGCCCGCCACGACGGAGATGCTGTTCGCGCTGGGCCTGGGCCGGTCCGTGGTCGGCGACACCGTTTACTGCGACTACCCGCCCGCCGCGAAAGCCATCCCCAAGGTCGGCGACGTGAACACGAACTACGAGAAGGTGCTGGCGCTGCGGCCTGATCTGATCGTCGCCGACGCCGTGGCGAACGGCCGGGCCGTCGCGCGGCTGACGCAGCTTCATCAGCCGGTGCTCGCCGTCAGCCCGACCTCGCTCCCCGCCGTCGAGGCCAGCCTGCGGCAGATCGGGGCGCGGACGGGGACGGCGCGGCAGGCCGAGTCCGTCGTCGCCGGGATGGAAGGCAAGGCGCGGCTGGCGGCGCGGAGCGCGGCGTCGGACAAGCGCCCACGCCCGCGCGTCTTGATCGTGGTGCAGGCCAGCCCGCTGTGGACGGCGGGCGCGGGGACGTTCATGGACGACCTGGTGACGCGCGCGGGCGGCGTCAACGTCGGGGCCGCCGTGCGCGGCTACGGGACGTTCTCCAAAGAGCAAGTTCTGGCCCACCCGCCGGATGTCGTGCTGGGCGATACCGCCGTGCAGGCCGCCTTCCGCGCCGACCCGCTCCTGAGCCGGCTGCCCGCCGTGCGAGCGGGGCGCTTCTACGCCCTGCCGGGCGACCTGACCTCGCGCCCCGGCCCGCGCCTCGCCGACGGGCTGGTGCTAGTGGCACGGGCGCTGCACGGAAGATGAAGAACTTAGCCCCCCCCGCCCCCAATCCTGGGGGTGCCAGAG
>CAXTWM010000224.1:0-8361 GCA_964247915.1 uncultured Armatimonadales bacterium
TGACTACCCCCATGAAAATCGGCATCGTCGGCTGCGGCAACATCAGCAACATCTATCTCGAAGCGGGCAAGAAATTCGACATCCTCGACATCGTGGCCGTGTCCGACCTGGACCGGGCGCGCGCCCAGGCGAAGGCCGAGGAGCACGGCATCGCCAGGGCCGTCTCTGTGGACGAACTGCTGGCCGACCCGGAGATAGAGATCGTCGTCAACCTGACCGTGCCGGGCGCGCATTACGACGTCTGCAAGGCCAGCCTCGAGGCCGGCAAGCACGCCTACGTCGAGAAGCCGCTGTCGCTGACCCGCGCGCAGGGGCGCGATCTGCTCGAAACGGCGCGGGCGAAGGGCCTGCGCGCCGGCGGCGCCCCGGACACGTTCCTGGGCGCCGCCCTCCAGACCTGCCGCAAGCTCGTTGACGACGGGGCCATCGGGCTGCCAATCGCCGCCACCGCCTTCATGCTGGGGCGCGGCGTCGAGACCTGGCACCCGAACCCCGAGTTCTTCTTCAAGCCCGGCGGCGGCCCGATGTTCGACATGGGTCCCTACTACCTGACCGCGCTGATCTCGCTCCTCGGCCCCCTGAAGCGTGTCACCGGCTCGGCCCAGATGTCGTTCCCGGAGCGCCTGATCACGAGCCAGCCCCTCTCCGGTCAGACCATCGTCGTCGAGACGCCCACGCACATCGCGGGCGTCCTGGACTTCGCCGGCGGGGCGGTCGGGACCATCATCACCTCCTTCGACATCTGGGCGCACAACCTGCCCCCCATCGAGGTCCACGGCTCGGAAGGCTCACTGTCCATCCCCGACCCGAACTTCTTCCACGGGACCGTGAAGCTGTACCGCGACGGCAAGTGGGAGGAAGTGCCGCTGACCCACGGCCACGCCGGAAACGACCGGGGCATCGGCGTCGCCGACATGGCCTACGCCATCGGGGAGGGCCGCCCGCACCGGGCGAGCGGGGAGCTGACCTTCCATGTGCTCGACGCCATGCACGGCTTCCTGGACGCCTCCCAGACCGGCAGGCACTACCTGATGGAGACCCAGGGCGTCCGCCCCGAGGCCCTGCCCGAGAAGTGGCCGGCGTAGCGAAAAACGCAAAGAAAGAGGGCGGGCCTTGTGCCCGCCCTCTCCTTGTTTGTCGCCTACCTGTGATGCCGGTGTCCGACCCGGTACTTGCGGTGGATGCGCCCGTTGGCAGTCACGACCGAGCGATAAGTCTTGTTGCCGTTGCGCCGATGCACGACGGACTTGGCCCCCACCGTCCGGTGGGCGGCGATGCTGGCGTTCTCCGAGGTCTTTCGGATGGGATACTCCAGTGCCCTCCCCAGCTTGTGCAGCGTGTTGCTGTCGTGCTTGCCGGCCTGCGCCATCGGGGCCACAATCGCGGCCGCCAGGGCACACACCAGAGCGGCGGCGACGCCGCGCGAAACGAAGCGCATTATGTTCTTCTCCTTCGGCAAAGGGGTAGCGGGCTGCCTTGAGTGCGGGCTTGCCTGGCGAGAGTTATTCCCACCGCACGGGATGTCAAACCGCTTACGATGCGACCGGGAACGCCGACAGCGCGACTCCGGGCGTGCCTGTGTCAGATTGCCGATAATTTATTTTTCGCTAGCGGTGCAATCGCCCGTTTTCGTGGTACAATAGTTTCTGAAACCGGGTCTCCCCCGGCAATCTTCCTTCGACGCATCAGTCTGATGCCTTCCTCTGCGATCTCCCCGGCTCCTTCGGCTCCGTTCCGACGTGTTCCTCGATTTCACCAGTGATGGCCTCACGCACCGCGCAGGGAATCTCGCACCTGAAAGGAGCCATTCACTGATGGCAACCAAACTTTACGTCGGCAACCTGAGCTACCAGACCACCGACCAGCAGCTCCATGACCTGTTCTCCGAGGCGGGCAACGTTTCCAGCGCCCAGGTCGTCACCGACCGCTACACGGGCCAGGCTCGCGGCTTCGGCTTCGTCGAGATGGCGAGCGAGGACGAGGCGCAGCAGGCGATCGCGGCCATCAACGGCCGCAACGTGGACGGCCGCGCCCTGGTCGTCAACGAGTCCCGCCCGCGTGAGGGCGGCGGTGGCGGCGGCAGCCGTGGCGGCGGCGGTGGCTACGGCGGTGGCGGCGGGCGCTGCGGGGGCGGGCGGGACCGGGGCGGCTACGGCGGCGGCGGCTGCGGGTAATAGTTCGTGAAGACGCGGGGCATGCCTTACCTGGCTTGCCCCGCTTTTTTGTTGTCCGGCTGATGGGGGGCTGGGTTCAAGGGCGCAGATCCGCGTCCGGCACGCGGTAGTCCCGGAGCAGTGGCGCGCGGGCGGCGACCAAGGCGACCGTCACCAGGCAGCCCAGACCGCCGGCCACCACCGACCAGGGGGCGCCCAGCCAGGTCGCCGCCAGGCCCGCTTCCAGCTCGCCGAGCTGCGGGCCTCCCATGAAGAAGATCATGTTCACCGACGTCATGCGCCCGCGCAGACGGTCCGGCGTGACGAGCTGCCGGATCGTCTGCCGCAGGACCGTGCTGACCGAGTCGGCCACGCCCACGGCGGCCAGGGCGAGCCAGGACAGCCAGAACCGATGGGAGGCGCCGAAAACGACCGTCGCCAGCCCGTAAGCGACGACGGCCCAGAGCACGGCCTTCCCCTGCCGGGCGATGGGCCGCCCCAGCGACAGCAGCCGCCCGGCCCCCAGCGCCCCCACGGCCTCCGCCGCCGCCAGGAGGCCGTAACCGCGCGCCCCGACGTGCAGGATGTCCCGCGCGAAGATCGGCAGCAGGGCGTTGGCCGACGAGAAGAACGTCGCCAGGAAGTCCAGCGAAAGCGTCCACACCAGAATCGGCGTGCTCCAAACGAAGCGCAGGCCCTCCGTCAGCGCCGCCACGCTCACCCGCGCCTTCTCCGCCTCCGGTCCGGCGTCGCCGTTCGGCTCCGCTGCGCCCGTCGGCAGGCGCATCAGCAGCAGGGCGGCGATGACCGCCAGAAACGAAAGGGCGTTGATCCAGTAGGTGTCCCCCAGCCCGCCGCGCGCGATCAGCAGGCCCGCCGCCATTGGGCCGGCGATGGTCGCCGTCCGAAAGACGATGGAGTTCAGCGCGATGGCACTGGTGAAGTCCTCGCGCGGCACCAGGGAGGGGATCAGCGCCTGCCGGGCGGGGTTGTCAAAGGCCATCGCCGCCGCCCCGACCACGGTGAGCAGGTAGATGTGCGTCGCCGTCATCTGGTGTGTCGTCGTCAGCAGCCCCAATGCCGCCGCGACGAGCGCCAGCGTCGTCTGCGTCGCCAGCATCACCTTCCGCCGGTCCCAGGCGTCGGCGACCGTCCCCCCGACGAGCGAAAACAGGACGATGGGCACAACCCGGAACAGCCCGATCAGCTCCAGGGCGAGCGGGTGATGCGTCAGGGCGTAGAGCTGCCAGTTGATCGCCCACACCTGCATGGTGGAGCCGACGCCCGACACCCCCTGCCCCAGCCAGAGCAGCCGGAAAGGGCGCGAGCGCAGCGCGGGAAAGCGAGCATAAAGGGCCGCATCGGCGCGGCCCGGCTGTATTACGTTATCGGCCATTCACTCCAGTAGTCCACTCACCCGCTTCCGGGCCGCCGGCGTCGGGTATCTGTCCACGATCTGCAACGCGCGCCGCTCCAGCAGACGGTCCGGGTCGTTGAAGCCGAAGATGCGAACGGTCGCCTCCCCGATCCCGGTCAGCGGCACGATTATCATGCCGCCTGCCTCATCCAGAAAAAAATGCTCGTGCCACCGATCCCGGCGCGGGGCAAAGAACCGAACCAGTGCAGCATCAGGCGTAATCGAGCCGACGTCGCTGCCTTTGTTGCGGTTGCAGGAGAAGCAGGCGTAAGCCAGATTATCCTCGCGCGTGAGGCCGCCGTGTTTCTCACTGACAATATGGTCTACCTCGCCGCCGAACAGCATGTCGTCTTCATGCAGCAGGCAGTATTCGCAGAGTTGTTCGGCCCGCGCGATGACAAGGCGGCGGAGTTCGGCCCGGATGTAGGTGGTGCTCACCGCCCGATTACTTGCCGGCCAGGAACTGCCGTGCCCGCGCCTTCGCCAGACGCATCAGGTGCTCTAGCTGTGCGTAGTGGTCCAGTTCCGATTTCTCCTCCGTGTTCAAGCCCTCACCCTTCTCCCGCGCCAGCAGATCGGCGACACGCGCACGGGTGGCCTCGGACGGGCGGAATGCGACCACGGCCTCGGGGGTGTTCCCCGCCGCTATGAAGTCGATTACCTCTTCGTAAGCCTTTGTGACGGCCATCACGCTCCCCTTTCAGAATCCGAGACCCGCGCCGGAGTAGGACTTGGGGCAATCTCGGCAAGATGCAGTACGTCACCTGCCCTGCGCTTTCCGCATCCTGAACGCCCCGCCCACGAATCGCGCGAAAGCCCTCATCACAAGCACAGCGATGACCGGGACGATTACTACAGGTGCAAAGGCAGCCATCAAGACGTTCCAGGCGATGTCGTAGGTGAGCAGCCAGGGCCGCAACGGAGGCATTCCACCACGTCGGGCCGTTTTGAGCAACCGAGTGAAAGCCGCATGATCCGTTTCTGCTATCCCGAGATACGACCTACTTGACAACAGGCTGAAATCGCTCTTACAGACGTAAGGCGACGCTTCCGTCCACTGCCGCCGCAGAAAAAGCCCGATGGCGGCACTCGAAGTGGCAGTCAACAAAGCAGCAGTGGTGTCAGCCGCCAAAACGGCCTTGCCCAACACAGGATTTAAATACCAGGAGCAACCTGACAAGATAAGGTCAAGCGCCAACAGCGGAAACAAAAGTATCGCCAAAGGAAATACGAGATTGGCGGCAAGCGAAACAGCGTTCTGCCAAAGGGTTTTCATCGTTGCCTCCAGGTACATGGGGTCCGAGTTTGTAGTCAAGGCACTCATCAACAGTATACCCGGCGTCACTCGCTCTGCCGCAGCAGGTACGTCTGCATAGACTGGATGGGGATGCAGGACTGGAGATTATTCATCATCTTTGAGGACCACTTTTCGCCCGACGGCGATGCCGGCGACGAGCATGAGGAGCGGGAAGAGGACTTTGGCGACGACGGTTTCAATCAGTTTGGTGACGTTGTCGCCCGCAATCTCCGTCAGTTCGCGGTAGTGGCTGATCTCTTCCGGGGAGGCGTTCAGGGGAGGGACCGGGGGCAGTTTGGCGTACCAGACCCAGGCGATGAAGCCGATCGAGGCGAGGGCAGCAGCCACAACAACCCAGGTGAGACGGGTGAAGGCAGCCTGAAGCGGAGTCAGTTCCTTTACGCTGCTGTCACGCAGAAGGAAGTCTACCTTCTCTTCCAGGCTGCCCGGCGAAGGGGTTGGGTCGGGCATGGCAGATTCTAAACCGTCACGAGTTCTTTCAGGATGTGATCCTGCTTGTCCGTGATGGTCACTTTGTTGCCCTGCCCGGCCTCACGGCTGATGACGACATAGGTTGCCACCGCCCGGCGGATGATCTCGGCTTTTGACAGAGACTTATCTTTAGCAACCTGGTTAAGCTGTTGCTCGAACTCTCTGCCGAGATCAATGGTGTATTTTGCCATAGTTGGCCTCTCTCTCACGACCCTGCAAAGCGCAAGGCTTGATGCGATTATACACCATTTCACTGTCGTTTTAACATCATATTGATACATCAGCATTGCCGCCCAGCAAATATGTCTGTATGAACTGGACGGTGGCGTAGAACTGGAACTCGACGTTCTTCTTTTTGACGAACCCGTGGCCCTCGTCGTCGGCCATCAGGAACCAGACGGGGACGGCGTTGCCGCGCAGGGTTTGGGCCATCTGCAAGGCTTCGGAGGCGGGGACGCGCGGGTCGTTCTTGCCCTGGATGATGAACAGCGGCTTGCGGATCTCGCCCGCGTGGGCGGTGGGCGCGATGCGCTCCAAAAACGCCCGCATCTCGGGGTCGCGCTCGTCGCCGTACTCCACGCGCCGCAGGTCGCGGCGGTAGCCCTCGGTGTTCTCCAGGAACGTCACTAGGCTGGACATGCCCACGATGTCCACGGCGCAGGCGATCCGGTCGCTGTAGAGGTACGAGACCGCCAGCGTCATGTGGCCGCCGTAGGAGCCGCCGCTGACCATGACGCGGCCCGCGTCCAGGTCGGGCTGGGTCGCGGTCCAGTCCAGCAGCGCGCCGATGTCTTTGTAGGAGTCTTCGCGCAGGAAGCCGTTATCTAAATCTAGGAACGTCTTGCCGTAGCCGTCCGACCCGCGCACGTTGGGGTACAGCAGGGCGACGCCCAACTCGTTGAGGTAGAAATTGCTCTGGCCCAGGAAGCCGGGCCGCGCCTGCCCTTCGGGGCCGCCGTGGATGACGATGTTCACGGGCCGCCTGCCCGTGAACGTCGGGGCGGGCCGGTACAGGAAGCCCGAAATCGAGCGGCCGTCGAAGGAGGGCCAGCGGACCAGCTCAGGCTCCGAGAAGTGGGCCGTGTTCAGCCCGCCGGTCTCGCTCCGGGTCCAGCGGTCTACGATCCCCGTGTCGGCGTTCAGCGAGTAGACATCGGAAGGCGACCGGGCGGAAAGCACCGTCAGGGCCAGGTCCTGTCCGTTCGAGTGCCAGCGCAAGCGGCCGAAGACGCCGGCGGGGATGCCGTCCGGGACGGAGAGCGCACCCGTCCGTGTGTCCAGCAGGCGCAGGACGCCCGCGCCGTCCTCGTTGGTGACGAACGCGATCCGGCTGCGGTCCGGGGAAACGTCCATGCGCTCCACGCCCCACCCAAAATCGGGCGTCAGAAACGTGTGCTCCCCGGTCGCCAGGTCCAGCGAGGCCAGGCGGGCGAACTCCGAGCCTTTGTCGGTGACGACGTAAAGGCTTCTGCCGTCGGGGGCGAACCACGCCCCCGCGTAGGAAACCTTCGGGCCGCCCCTGGGCGTCAGCAGGGTCTTGTCGCCCGTCTCCTCATGGATCAGCCACAGGTAGCTTTCATTGACCGAGACGTACTCCATGACCAGGATCAGCCCGGCGTCCTCCGTCGGGGACCAGTCCAGCGGGAACCAACCGCCGCCTTCCAGGGCGGCCACCAGGCGGTCGCTCGCCGGGTCGCCGGGGCAGACCGTGTACAAATCCGTGTCTCGGCCCGTCCGCCGGGTGGACGTGTAGGCCATCATGTCATTGTGCGGCCACCAGACGCCGTGGCTGTTCTTGGACGCGCCATCGGTCAGCCGCGTGATCTCGCCGTCCTCCACATCATAGCGGTAGTTCTGCGAGAACTCGTCCCCGCCCGTATCCTTGCCGAAGACAAAATAATCGCCCGCCGTGGGCTGAAACGACGCGGCGCTCACGGTGTCCGGGAAGAACGTCATCTGCCGCCGGTCGCCGCCGGGGAAGGCGACGTGATGCACCTGGAACGTGTCGGCGAAGCGGGTGCGGATCAGCATCTCGCGCCGGGTCGGGTGCCAGTCGGCGAACATGGCGGCGCGGCCTTCCGTGTAGCGGCGCAGGCCGTCGGCCAGCGACCGGGGGATCGGCGGGACGCCTTCCACGGTCAGGTTATCGCCGGGGACGAGGGTGTCGTTGGGAACGGGTGCGGGCATGGGAAGTCCTTCCAGGGCAAACGTGCGGCTATGATACCCGCAGGCGGGCGGCGGAGTCAAAACGGGTAGACTCAGGCCATGACAACGGAAACAAAGAGTGGGGGCAGGATGATCTCCGTCTTCGGCGGGTCGCAGTGCCGGCCCGGCGACCGGGAATACGAAGAAGCGCACGAGGTCGGGCGGAGGCTGGCCGAAGCGGGATGCGTTGTCTGCACCGGCGGCTACCAGGGGACGATGGCGGCGGCCTCGCAGGGGGCGTTCGAGACGGGCGGGGCGGTGGTCGGTGTCACGATGAGCCAGCTCACGTCGCGCGTCAACGACTTCCTGACCGAGACGCGCCCGACGCGGGACTTCTACGAGCGCTTGCAGGCGCTGATCGTGGACTCGGCCGGGTTTGTCGTCCTGCGCGGCGGCATCGGCACCCTGGTGGAACTCACGCTGGTCTGGAACAAGCTGACCACGGGCATCCTTTCGCCGCGCCCCCTCGTCCTGGTCGGGCGGGACGTTTGGGAGCCGTGGCTGGCCTCCTGCGCGGCGGCATTGGCCGTCGAGCCGAGGCATTTGGAGTACCTGACCCTCGTGGAGACACCGGAGGAGGCCGTGACAGCGATAGTGTCAGTGAGAGTGGCAGCGAGAGATGCGAAAACCCGGTAAAGGTGACAGTGGGGAGGCACCCTGCGCCCGCCGAAACTAGGGGTGCAGAGTTGCTTCTGTCATCGTGTTTCTCTAGTTAGCCCCGCCGCGCAAGCGCCGGGGCCTTTTTTGTCTACGCCAGCATCGCATACGCCCGCAGGACCTCGGCGACGCTCCAGGCC
>CAXTWM010000225.1:0-8336 GCA_964247915.1 uncultured Armatimonadales bacterium
GCTCGGCCAGCGCGACACAGACAGGAACGGGACCGAGAAGAACGGCACGCCCCGCGCCGACAAACCCAAGCCCGCACCCAAGAAGCCGCCGGAGCCGCCGAGCGACAACGCTAAAGAACGTAATCTGGTCAGCAACCAGGTTTCCGCCCGGCGGCGCGGGACGTACACGCGGAGGTAGGAGCGCCGCAGGAGGTCAAGCGCCGATGCTTGACTTCCTGTGCCCCTGTTGGGTATAACTTACCCAACTTGCCTACCACCATATCAGCCAAAGCATCCTCCGTCAAGCTAACCCGCGCGCAGGTCGCGCAGACGCTCCAGATCACGCCCAAGACGCTGGCCGTTTGGGAGAAGAGCGGGCGCATCCCTGTCCCGGAGCGGGACTGGCGCGGGTGGCGTCTGTACGACGAGGCCGCCGTCGCCGCCATCCGTGCCGCACTGGGGCAGCCCCCCCCACCCCCAATTCCGGGGGAGCCGAACAAGGGGCCGATGCAGATCAGCGCGCGGAACGCCCTGTGCGGCATCGTCCGCGAGGTCACGGGCGACGGCGTGCTGTGTGAGGTGACTCTGGACCTGGGGAACGGGCAGGAAATCGTGTCCGTCATCACGCGCTCCTCGGCGGAGCGGCTCGGCCTCAAACCCGGCATCGAGGCGACGGCATTGATCAAATCCACGGAGGTTCTCCTTGCGCGTTAAGTTCCGATTCGCTCCCCTGCTCCTGCTGGCAGCGCTCGCGCTGCCGGCCCACGCCGACCCGCTGCGGGTGGCCGCCGCCGCTAATCTGCAAAAGGTCTTTACCGAGGCAATCCTCCCAGCGTTCGCGAAGAAGACGGGCGTTGTGGTGACACCGACCTTTGGGGCGACGGGGGCGCTCGCCACGCAGATCGAGAATGGGGCGCCGGTTGACGTCTTCGTCGCCGCCGACACGGCCACGGTGCAAAAGCTGGCGTCCGAACGGGCAGTCGTGCCCGGCACCGTCCGCTCCTACGCCATCGGGCGTCTGGTTCTCTGGTCCAGCGCCCAGGCCGCGCATCACCCGCGCCGCCTGCAAGACCTCGCCGACCCGGCCTACGCCAAGATCGCCATCGCCAACCCCAGGACCGCCCCCTACGGGCTGGCCGCCCAGCAGGCGTTCGCGCGGGCCGGGCTGGCGGCGGCCGTCACCCCGCGCGTCGTCCAGGCCGAGAACATCGGCCAGGCCTTGCAGTTCGCCCAGAGCCGCAACGCCGACGTCTGCCTGACCGCCCTGTCCCTGGTCATCGAGGACAAGACGGACCCGTACATCATCGTCCCCGACACCCTGCACGACCCCATCACGCAGAGCCTGGGGCTGGTGCGGACGACCACACAGACGACCCAGGGGCTGCAATTCATCCAGTTCTTGACCGGCAAAGATGCCGCGAAGATCTGGAAGCGCTATGGCTACGAACTGCCGAAGGCGGCGAAATGAGCCGCACACTTTGCCTGCCCCTCGGCCTGACCCTCCTGCTGGGCGTCGCCGCACTCGGCCCCTCGGCCCGTGCCCAGGCCCCGCCCGCCGACACGTCGCCAGCGACGTTCCAAGTCGCCGGAGCAGTCACCGCCCCCCGGACGTGGAGCGTCGCCCAGATCAAGGGGCAGATGGCGGGGCAGGTCCGCCCGCTGGCCTACACGGTGAAGGGTCGGCATCACACCGCCCATGTCGTTTCGCTCTGGGCGCTGCTCCAGGCCGCCGGGCCGCGCGTCAACCCGCAGATCAAGCACCACCTGTTGCAGTTCGTCGTGGCCGTGCGCGGGGGGGACGGCTACACATCGGACTTCACACTGGGGGAGTTGTCGCCCGACTTCGGAGGCCGCGCCGTCTGGATCGCCTTGGATGAGGACGGCAAGCCGCTGACGGGCGACGGCGGCCCGGTCCAGCTTCTGGTGCCGGGGGACAAAAAGCCGGCCCGGTGGGTCCACGCCGTCCGGGCGATCCTCCTAACCGACGCCGCGCTCGCGCCCGCCGGGACGTAGCCGGTGGACTGGTCGCCGCTCTGGCTTTCGCTCCGGGTCGCCGGCTGGGCCACCGTGTTCAGCGTGGGGTTCGGCCTGCCCCTCGCGTACCTGCTGGGGCGGGTGCGGTTCCCCGGCCGTTCCCTGCTGGAAGGGGTCGCCCTGCTGCCCCTGGTCCTGCCGCCCACTGTGCTCGGCTACGCCCTGCTGGTCGGCCTGGGCCGTCGCGGCGCGCTGGGGGCGTGGCTGGACCGAGTCCACCACCCCCTCGTGTTCACCTGGCAGGGGGCGGTCGCCGCCGCCTGCATCGCATCCCTGCCCCTGTTCGTGACCCAGGCTCGCGTCGCCCTCGCCGCCGTAGACCCGGACGTCCTCGCCGCCGCCCGCACCGACGGGGCTGGCTTCTGGCCCGCCGTCCGCTTCATCCTGCTCCCGCTCGCCCGCCCCGGCCTGGTCGCCGGCACGACCCTGGCCTTCGCCCGCGCCCTGGGCGACTTCGGCGCGACCCTGATGGTCGCCGGGGACACGCCGGGCCAGACCCAGACCATGCCCCTCGCCATTTACGACGCCGTGCTGTCCGGCGACGCCCACACCGCCGCCCTCTTCGCCGCCCTGTCCGCCGTCCTCTGCCTCACCGTCTGCGTCCTCGCCGCCCGCCTGGGGCGGTAGCAATCCGCCGAAGAAGGAGGATTGTACGGCGCGTGCGGCGAACAGGGCCGAGAGCTATCGTTAAGCTTATCCAGACAAAGGGCACACTTTCTGTATGTCTCCGACAAAACTCACGCGATCCCTCGTTGTGGCCGGGGCGCTGGCGCTGCTGGCGCACGGGGCGGGGGCCTGGGCGCCGAAGCAGGCGCCGCTGATGACCCCTTGGGCCAACCAAGTGGATCGTAACCACCCCTGGCCCGAGTACCCCCGGCCCCAGATGGCTCGCGCCGAGTGGCTCAACCTCAACGGCATCTGGCAGTACCAGCCCGGAGCCGAAGGGGACGCCGTACCCACAGACCAAACGCTTTCCAGCGCCATCCGGGTGCCGTTCCCCGTCGAGTCCGCCCTGTCGGGGGTCATGGAGCACCACGACCGGCTGTGGTATCGCCGCCGCTTCGCGGTGCCGCCCGCCTGGCGGGGCCGGCGCGTCCTGCTCCATTTCGGCGCGGTGGACTTTGAATCCGAGGTATACGTCAACGGCAAAAGCATCGGCGTTCATCGGGGCGGCTACCTGCCGTTCTCCTACGACGTCACTCCGTATCTGACCGGGAGCGGCTCGCAGGAACTGATCGTCCGGGTCTTCGACCCGACCGACCTGGCTGGGGAGCCGCGCGGCAAGCAGAGCCTGCATCCCGGCGGCATCATGTACACGCCGACCACGGGCATCTGGCAGACCGTGTGGCTGGAACCCGTCGCCCGCACGTCCGTCCAAGACCTGAAGATTGTCCCCGACATTGACGCCCGGCGCGTCCAGGTCACGGTCCATGCCGACGCGCCCACGCCGGACACGGAGGCCGTCATCACGGTCAAGGCGGCTGGGAAGGTCGTCACGACGGTCACGGGCAGGCCCGACGCCCTGCTGTCCATCCCGGTCCCGAACCCCAAGCTCTGGTCCCCGAGTCACCCGTTCCTCTACAGCATGGACGTCAAACTGGTCCAGGGCGGGGCGGTGTCGGATCAGGTTCACAGCTACTTCGGCATGAGGAAGATCTCGATCGGCGTGGAGGGCGGCGTCAGGAAGATGTTCCTGAACAACAAGTTCCTCTTCGAGATCGGCCCGCTGGACCAGGGGTTCTGGCCCGACGGCATCTACACGCAGCCGACCGAGGCCGCCCTGAAGTTCGATCTCCAGTCCATGAAGCGGTTCGGATTCAACATGGTCCGCAAGCACATCAAGGTCGAACCCGCCCGCTGGTACTACTGGACCGACAAGATGGGCCTGCTGGTCTGGCAGGACATGCCCTCCCCGAACTCTTATACCGCGAACACGCCGCCCGTGGACAAGCTGGAGTTCGAGAAGGAGCTGCGGGACATGGTCACGACCCACTGGAACAGCCCGTCCATCATCATGTGGGACATCTTCAACGAGGGCCAGGGGCAGTACGACACCCCACGCCTGGTGAGCCTGGTGAAGACGCTCGACCCCTCCCGCCTGGTCAACCAGGCCAGCGGCGGCGGCTACTTCGGCGCGGGCGACGTGCTGGACGTCCACTCCTACCCGCCGCCGAACTGCCCGGCCCCTAGCGCGACGCAGGCGCTGGCCTGCGGCGAGTACGGCGGCATCGGCCTGGTCGTGCCCGGCCACACCTGGCGTCCGACGGGCGGCGGCTACACCAACGTCAAGACGGGCGGCGACCTGGAAGAGTTGTACGGCGAGTTCGCCAATCAGCTCAAGGGTTTTCGCGACCAGCGCGGCATGAGCGCGGCGGTGTATACGCAGATCACCGACGTCGAGACCGAGCTGAACGGCCTGCTGAACTACGACCGCACCTTCAAGTGCGACCCGGCGCAGATCGCCCTCGCCAACCGCTTCCAGTACCCGGTCCCCACCTACCGCGAGATCGTCCCGACCTCGGAGAAGGCCAGCCAGACCTGGCGTTACACGACGGCAGCCCCTGCGCCCGATTGGTATACACCGTCCTTCAACGACTCGGCCTGGAAACAAGGCCCTGGCGGCTTCGGGGACGACGCGCCCGGCCACGGCCTCATCGGGACGCTCTGGACGGACACGCCCGGCGGCATCTGGCTGCGCCGCACGTTCAACCCCGGCGCGCTGACCCCGCAGCAGATCGCCCGGCTGGTCTTCCGCGACTACCACGACGAGGACATTAACGTTTACGTCAACGGCGTCCCGGCCTACTCCGCGACCGGCTACATCTCCTCCTACGAGTACCGCCCGTTGAGCCGCGCCGCGCGGCAGAGCATCCGCCCCGACGCCGACAACGTCCTCGCCGTCCACTGCCGCCAGACCGAGGGCGGCCAGTACATTGACGTGGGCCTCTCGGAGCGCATCCCCGCCGCGCCGGCGACCCCGCGCCGCTAGAGCATCGCCGTTTTCATGTCGGCGTCGCTCAACAGGGGGTAGCCGGCGTGGGCGGGGAGCTGGTAATGCCACCACTCCTCCGGGTAGCAGTCCCAGCCCGCCGCCGTCATCAGGCCCAGCAGCAGCAGGCGGTTCCGCCGGGCCTCGGCGGGGATCAGGGTGCAGCCATGCGCCGACAGCGGCGTGAACGCATCGAGCGCCCTCCCCATGTGGAGCGGCTGCCGCGTCGCCGCGTCCATCAGCGTCAGGTCAACGGCGACGCCGCGTGAGTAGGACGAGCCGTGGGCCGGGTCGGCGAGGAACGTCGGGTTCGGCGTGTGCTCCCATAGCTTCCACTGCGCCTCGCTGGGCCGAAAGGCATCATAGATCACAAACCCAAGCCCGAGCGGCGCGGCCAGCGCGACGGCCCGTTGCAGCGCCCGCGCCGCGTCGGCGTGCAGGTAACAACGCGGCACCCGGTAGACCGGCCTGCCGGTGAAGTTCCGGGCCGTGGCGTAGATCAAGGCGATCTCCACCGCAAACCCCGGCGGCGCGATCTCCGTGAGAGTGTCCGTGTTAGGGGTCATCGGGGTATCATCGCTGGAACCGGATAAACCGGTGATCTCTTCTCCAGGTGGGCCGAATCGGGGTAAAATGAGGCCTTATGGAGAAGCCGAATGCCAGACACTGCTACGCCGTTTTGGGCCTTAAGCCGGGGGCAACCCTCGCGCAGATCCGGGAAAGGCGCGGCCAATTAGCCCAGCAGTGGCATCCCGACAAGGAAACGGACCCCCAGCGGAAGGCGCACTTGGAAGATAAAATGAAGGACATCAACAACGCCTTCGACTTCCTCAGAACCTTTCTCTCCGGGGCCCCGGCGGGGCCGTCGCCCGCGCCCCCTGGACCGCAGGCCAATCCTCCCCCGCCGCCGCCTGCCCAAAAACCCTGGGAAGCGGAAGCCGAGGAGCGGCGCAGGAAAACGGCGGAACGCGAGGCCAGCGAGCGCCGCGAACAGGCCGCGCGGAAGCGGGAATGGAAGGCGGAATTTCAGCGCGTGCAGGCGGAGGCCGCCCGCCGGCACGCCCAGCAGCAGGCGGACGCCGCCCGCTTGCAGGCGTGGCTCGCCCAGGAGAAAGCGCGCCAGGAACAGGAGGGGGCGCCGCGAAACCGGAGAAACGGCCCGTCCTTTACGCGCCCGGAAGCGGACGCCGTTCCTCCTGTCAGGCAGGAAGCAGTGACCCTCTCGCGTCAGCGTGAGCCACGGCCTCCCGCGCGAACAGAAACTGGGAAGAGCAAACACATCTATCTCAGCGGAAAATGCACGAAATGTGGCCGAAGCAAGGAGCAGATCGCTCACTATGCTCTGGAGTGTGTTTGAGAGCCGCCGCCCGCTCACTCCCCGTCGAGCCGGTTTCTCCCCTTATCGTCCCCGATGTGCCCTGGCAGAGTCGCCGCCCGTACCCGCAGGAACTGCTTGTACGCTGCCCCCCGCGTCATCCCTTCACCTTGCTCCTCACTCGGCGGATAATAGGGCTTCCCTTCCAAGCAGGATGTGGCCTTGATACGATAACGGCCTCGTTCAGCCTATCGGCTGTGAGAGGCCGTTTTTCGCTTTCGCACCTCCGCCTGAAGAGCCGCGACCTGACGCCGCAGATCGGCAATCACGGCGTCTTTGGCCTCAAACTGCCGCCGGATGGCGGCGGTCTCTCGCCCACGTGCCGAGGTGCCGGCGCTCGGCTGGGCTGGAACGGACGGCGTTTGCGGCGTTGTCACGGTCAGCGACGTGAGGCGCCCGATCACATGGTCTTGATATTGATTGGGATTTCCCTTCCCAAAAAAACCGAGGATGAATCTCGTTCCGTGGTCCAGCCGAGACAAATCATAGGCCGACAACGGCGGCATTGCCTTGGAGGTGATCGGGCCAGGCTCCAGGAAGATCAAAAACAGACTGCCCGACGCCCAACTGACGGCAGGCGCGTTGGGATTGGAATTGACCACGGTCTCCGGTTGGTTTCCTATCGTCTCGATATAGCGGCGGCTCCCCTCCAAGGCCGGCTGGACTGTGAGGTAGTTCCTGGAGTTCATGGCCGGATAGACTGTATAGTCACCCACCGTCACCGTCACTCCATACGCGGCTCCGTTCTTTTCATATTGGCCGCTGACCTCGCTCGTCGGGTTCGTGTCCGGGGCGCTGAGATCGGAGGTTTCGGTGACGGTGAACGGGACGCCGACGGTGACCGAGGCATCGAAGAGTTTATCAGGGTTCTGGACTTCGATGATTGTTCCTTTGGCCGTCACTTGGAACATCTGGGCCTGGGCCGGCGGGGCGGCCAAGCCCAGTGCGGCGAGAGCCGTTAGGGCCGCCGCGCTTTTGAGTAAAAATTGCAAGGATGGACCCCTTCGCCGTCAATGCGACAGCACCGATCTACAGGCGGCGGAAGTATTGGCGCGTCTCACCAGGCCGACCAGAAAGAACGCGCCGAACCAAAGCGCGTCTTCGCGGTCCCCGGGGAAAATCGCACGTTAAGCCCCTGTTCAAGCCTCTCGTCTCGTTCGTTTTGCGTTTCGCGTCCGACATCCTTCCGGGGCGGGAGAAGCGCGCCCTCCTCGGCCGCGTCATCTCCCGCGTCGTCTGCCAGCCCGACGGAGCCGACGTGTACTACTTGCCCGGCGTCTTCCCCGCCGCATCGCCATTCGCTAACTCGATGCTGACCGAGTTGATGCAGAATCGCTGCCCTGTTGGGCGGGGGCCGTCGTCGAAGACGTGGCCCAGGTGGCTGCCGCAGCGGGCGCAGGTCACTTCCACGCGCCGCATCCCGAACGAGCGGTCCTCGTGCATCTCCACCGTGCCGGGCTTGGCGTCGTAGAAGGACGGCCAGCCGCAGTGCGAGTCGAACTTGGCGCCCGACTCGAACAGCTCCAGCCCGCAGGCGGCGCAGACGTAGGTGCCGCCGTCCTTCGTGTCCACATACTTGCCCGTGAAGGGCCGCTCCGTCCCCTTCTCGCGCAGCACATGGTACTGAGCGGGCGTCAACTGCTCCCGCCACTCCTGCTCCGTCTTGACAATCTTCTCCACGGGGTTTGTCTGGCTCATCGGTATCTCACTTTCCACGGTGTTCGTTTCTGTTCAAACACGGAAGCATGAGGCCGCGTTCCATTGCAGGCGTCCTCTGCTTGACAGTCCGTGCCGTGCTCTGTATACTGTGGGAAACTTTCAATGGCAAGGAACTTATTATGCGCGTACTGCGGCGGGGATTAGGCATGGCCTGCGGGCTGGGGGCGCTGGCGGCGGGGACGGCCTGGGGGCAGGCGACGCCCGCCGCGCCGGCCTCCACGCTGATTCAGGGCGGGACGG
>CAXTWM010000226.1:0-8318 GCA_964247915.1 uncultured Armatimonadales bacterium
CCCCCGCCCCGCATGGCCGTGTTCGCCGCGTTCACGATGGCTTCCACATCCTGCTCCACCACGCTACCCCGGACGATCTCGATGGTTGTGTCATGCCTTGTCATGTTCGTCATCCGTTTGCCCGCACAAAAGACAACAATTGCTTGTCCATAGCCGATAGGTAGTCACGTCCATACTTCTGATTTTCCAGTGTTACTACAAGGTTGTTCGGCAGATCTTGATCAACCTCCTGGCAGTGCGCTCCGGCGGCGAGGGCGATTGCGGCAACCGTGTCCACATCCCCGGAGAAGGCGATACAGGCTCGCAGCAGACCGCTCATGCTTTCGCTGTTCCTGATAGCGGTCACGGCGGCATGGACGCTCATCCAGCCTTTTGCCTTCACTTTTCCCTTCCAGGACTCTGTCCAGTGACCGGCAACGTGTTTCTCTAAAAACGCCCCTAGATCATCTTTGGGGCCGAGGCGATGCAGAAAGTAGTGTGTCATCAAAGCGGCGGCGACAGCCGCCCGAATGCCGTCTGGCGTATCATGGGTCATACGAGCCTGAGTCGTTGCGCGCATAACCACGTCCGCCGAGTCTGGGTAAACGCCAATCGGCCCAGCGCGCATCGCCGCCCCGCTCTTGTCGCTATGGGGGACGATCTCGTTTAGGAACTGTTTTCCATCTCGGACGCGAGAGAGGAAGTCGAAAAAGCCGGATGCATAACCCTCACGCGGGTCCCGCTTGAATGCCTCGACGAAGTGATTAGCAAGCATCAGCGGCGTCCAATCCTCGCCGGAAACGATTGCCTCCGCGACAGCGAGCGACATCTGGGTGTCGTCCGTATACCGACCCGGTACAATGTCATGGCGGGGGTGCTTCACATAGCGGGACAGGTCATTATGAGTCTCGATGAAGTCTTTGTCAACGTACTCAAAGCCCGCGCCGTAGGCATCACCAACAGCGAGTTCTACCAGCATTTTTAAGCCGCTACTTTCTGTACCAAACCAGCGTCACCAGGACGGGGCTTTGCAGTCTTGCGAACGTGTCCCGCATGATCTGCTCGGCGCTTGCCGCATCAAACCCGCCACTTCCCGCGCCAATGATGGGAAAGGCAACGGTCTTCAACGTGTGCTGCTCGGCTAATCTGACCGCATTCCTGACCGAATCCTCTATGGAAGCCGCCGATGCGCGCCACAGCATGTTGATCCCGGCGACATGGATAATGCCTCGATAGGGCAACCGCCCCGCCGAAGTGTAGACGGCACCGCCGAGGGGAATCGGCCCTACCCCGCCCAGTTCTCGGAACGGCTGATAGCCTGCCTGCCGCTTAATTGCTCCCGAAACTCCTTGCGGCAGCAGAAGCCACCACGGGATGATGTTCCGGTTCCAGGTGTTAACGATGGCCTCTACCGGCTGTCTCAGCAGATCGCCCTCAACAATCTGAACTCGCATGAGCCGCCTCTAGTAAACGTCAGCAGGGCCAGCCAAAGGGGCCGCAGTGGCCCATGCCTAGCTGTTCCCAGGAAGCCCCGTCAGGCCGCGCGGTTTACGGGAATTGCTTCAGCAGCAAGCCAGCGTCGAAGTAGTCAAAGCCGGACGGGTCGGCGGACCTCCGGGCGGTCTGCCACTCCCGTCTGGCCCCGGCGCGGTCGCCGCTCTGGTACAGGGCCAGGCCCAGGGTCATGCGCCAGAGCGCATCCTGGGGGGCCAGGCGCACCGACTCGCGGTACTCGGCGATGGCACTCGGCAGGTCACCCAGGTCGTCCAGGGTGCGAGCCAGGCTCTGGTGCGTCGGGCCGTATTGTGGGTCAGCCCGGAGGGCCGAGCGGTATTCGGCGGCGGCCTCCGCGTTCCGCCCGGCCAGGCGCAGGCAGAGGGCCAGGTTGGTGCGGGCCATCGTGTCCTTCGGATTCGGCTCCAGGGCGACGGCCCGCCGGTACTCGGCCACGGCCGCCTCGGTGCGTCCTCGGTCCGCCAGCGCGTCGCCCCGCGCGCTGTGCAGGACGGCGAGGTTGTGTCGGGCGGCGGGGTAGCCGGGCCGCAGGCGCAGAGCCTCATTGAACTCGGCCAGGGCGTCCGCGTCGCGCTTGGCGAGGCTGAGTGTGAAACCGTAGTCGTTGTGGGCCTCGGCGTCGGACGGGTCCAGGCGCAGGGCCGTTTTGTATTCGACCTCGGCCTGGACGGTGCGCGCCTGTACCGTCAGCAGGACGGCGCGATGCACATGCGGGGCGGCGAGCCTGGGGTCGAGGCGCATGGCCCGGCCGAACTCCACGTCAGCCAGACGGTCTCCGTCCCCGCCGTTTGCTCCTGCCTCATATTCGGCCTGACCCAAGGCGTCGTGCGCGCGGGCGTCGTCCGGGTGCAGGCGGACCCGCTCTTGAGCGGCGCGGACCGCATCCCCGGCCCGGACCGGCCCGTCGTCCGGGACGGGCGAGGCCATCAGGACGCTGTCGCCGTTGTTGGGCCGGTTCCGCAGGGCCAATCGGTACTCGCGCAGCGCCTCCGCCGTCCGCCCGCGCTTGACGAAGATCTTCGCCAGCGTATCGTGCGCCTCCTCGTCCTCCGGGCGGGCGCGCAGGATCGCTTGCAGCTCCGCCTGGGCTTTGTCCAGCCGGCCCGCTTCAAAATCAGTGGCCGCCGCGTCAGTCGGCCCCTGCGCGGGCGCGGGCCGGGGGATCAGCGCCAGCAGAGTGAGCGCCAGGGGGAACACACTGCGTCTCATTTCAGATGCTCCAATACGAACTCCGTCATCCGCCGGTGCAGGAGCGGGGAGTTGCTCTACTAAATCCCCGCCGTTCAGGGCGGGGCCTCACTCGCCGATCAGCCGCCCGAACGCGGCCTCGTCCCAGCCGTAGCCGGCGTCGTCGTAGGTAACACCCCGAATTTCGCGCTGGCCGGTGCGGGCATGGACGCCGCCCAATGCCTCGTAGAAGCCCCGCGCGGGGTTGCGGGCATTGACCCAAATCAACAGAGTCCGGTATCCCTCCTGGGACAGACGCCGGGCGACGGTCTGGACCAGGCGGCGGCCCAGCCCCTCGCCCTGCTGGGATTGGAGCAGGTAGAGGCCGTAGACCTCGCCCCCGAAGTCGGGATCGCCCGCCCGCTCCGCACCGCCGGAGACGAAGCCGACGATCTCGCCGCCGTCCGTTTCGGCGACATAGTCGAGGGACCTGAGCGGGCCGCTGCCGGTCAGGATTTCGCGCCAGGATTTCTCGCGATCGGCGACGGAAAGCGCGTCCAGGTGTTCCTGCGGCATGATGCCGGGGTAGGTGGTCCGCCAGCTCTCCACATGCACCCGCGCGATGCCCGCCGCGTCTTCGGGCGTTGCCTCCCGGATGGTCATTTGTCCGCCTGCTCCGCCGTGAAGGTTGCGACGACCTCGATCTTGCCGACGATGTTCGCGTTGAACTCGTCCAGTTCCTCCGCCGGTATCCAGTATTCCTGGTGTTCGCGGCTGCCGACCATCTGTACGGGGTAGCGGCTCAGGAAATCGGCGTTGACGGCAAAGCGCGTGACGTAGCCGACGTAATCGGAGGCCGCGTCGCGGGTGTTCCAGTCGCGGGCGATCTGGGCGGCGTAGTCTTGGGACAGGACCGGGTAGAAGATGGGCTGGAACGGCAGGCGGGGCGGGAAGGCGGTCCACCCGCTACCCTGGATCAAGTCGAGTTCCTTCTGCCCCACGGGGCGGTAGAGGGTAAAGGCGGCGGGTTCGGTCGTCATGGGCCGATTGTACCTGAACGCGCGAAAAAGGGAAAGCCCGGCACTCCCCGTGCCGGGCTGCGCTTTCAGGCGGCGCTCTTCACCTTTTCCTGCATAACGTAGCCCTCGTTGTCGCAGGAGAAGAGGATCGGCTTGTCGTCCTTCACCGTTTCCAGATGGACGGGGCGGCCCCAGAGCTTTTGGATGTTCCGCAGAACGCGCTCGGTGTAGTCCGGGTCCAATGCCTTGCCGTCAAACGCATGGCGCAGGTACATCTCGCCCCGGCGCTTGTAGTCGCCGTCCTCGACGGTCAGGATGGGCTGGCCGAAATTGGTCATCGAGTCCACGATGCTGTCGCGGACGCGCCGCCAGTCCGTGTCCTGGACCACCCACATCTCCTCGCCGTCCACCTCCTCCAGCTTGTAGGTGTACAGGTCCAGCTTCTTGACCAGCGGCTCCGTGAGGTATTTGCGGAGAAACGTCACGTCGTTGTCCTCCTCACAGACCTGGAACAGCTTGGCGCGGCCCTCGCCCTGCGGGCGGGCGACCGTGCGGCCCATCCAGTCTAATTCCTCCTCGTCCCCCACTTCCACTTTTCCATCCCAGCGGCGCTCGATGTCTTTTAATATCTGGAAGCCGACGTAGTACGGGTTGATCTGCATCCGCGATCCCGAAGGGGACAGCACGGACGAGTGCAGGCGCCGGAATTCCCAGTGTTCTTCGGAGGTCAGGTCCAGCGACTCCAATATCTTCTCGTGCCAATAGGACGCGAAGCCCTCGTTCATGATCTTGGTCCGCATCTGGGGCAGGAAGTACATCATCTCGTCGCGGATGATCTGCAAGATGTCCCGCTGCCACTCGGCCAGTGCCCGCCCGTGCTCGATCAGGAACCGCAGAAGGTCTTTTTCCGGCTCTTCGGGGAACCGGCGGGCGCGCGGCTTGGGCCGCTCGCCGCCCCCCGAGACCTCCCAGATGTCGTCGTAGTCGGTCCGGCCCGGCTGCCCGGCGTGCAGGCGGTCTTCCTCGTGCTGCTCCGCCGTCTTGCGCCGGAGCGCGGGCGCGGTCGGGTCGAAGTGCTCCTCGATGGTCATTACGGTGTCCAGGAACTCCTCGACTTCGCGCCAGCCGAACTCCTGCTCATACGCCCGGATGCGATCGGCGTTCAGGCGCATCTGCTCCACCATGCGCCGGTTGGTGTGCGCGAAGTAGGTGTTGTGCTTGAAGAAGTGGCAGTGGCCGAGGACGTGGGCGGCGACGAACTTGTGCGAGAGCATGGAGTTGTCTTCCACCAGGAACGCCTGGCAGGGGTCCGTGTTGAAGACGATCTCGTAGATCTTGGACATGCCGTACTCATACGACGTCTTCTGCCGGTGGTAGTCCCGCCCGAAGGTCCAGTGCGAGAAGCGGGCCGGTAGCCCGTAGGCCCCCAATTCATAGATGACGTGCTGGGGCACGACTTCAAAATGGGTCGGGTACGGGTCCAGGCCGAACTCGCGCGCCTGATCCCAAATGACTTCAAGCCACCGCTCCAGTTCTTCTTTTTCGGATGGAGAAAAGCTCATTCAGACTTTCCTTTAGTGGTTGCGGCGAGGAACTGTTTTCCTGGAATGGGATCATCGTAAACAGTCTCCGAGTGGCCGGAGATAAACAGGCTTGCCGGTGTTTGAGGCAGTTCGGCAGTTCCATGTATTCGTTTGACGAAAGCAGCAAGTGCCGTAAACATTTCGCCTTCACTTTGAAAATCGTAGTGGGTGACTTCGGGCTGGTAGTTCGGGTCTCTGTCGGCAGTGTTCCAGTCAGCGAAATAGAACTCGCTCTCTCCCGTTTCCCAGAGTTCAATCATTGCCTCGGAATGAGCCGAGTTGAAGGTGGCAGAAACGCCGTTCTTGAGCAGACCTTGGCTGCCCTCAGACAACTCAAGACTAACACCATCCCGCTTGATGCTCCTGCGGTGCTCCAAAAGCCAACGGCGAAATGCCTCTATCACGGTGTCCTACCTCACTTTATAGCAATGATGCTCAGATTCGTTGCAAACGGCATACCCGCCGGCGGGTTTCCCTTCCGAGCCGCGAGCCTTCCATGAAAACTATTGGGACCATAAACAATCGCCCATCCCGCTGTACCGCCTTGCGTCATCTGATCGTCGTCAACGTCGAACTCCACAAAGATGCTCCCGACGGGCGCGGCACGATACGCATCAGGATCGGGAGGCCGCGTGACATGAGCGGCATCCGGTTCCGTTGAACGCCGGGACTGCACCCGGCCCGTCGCCGCCATCGCGTCATATTCCGCGCGGCTCATCCATCTTCCGACCCGGATGATACTCACTGTCTGGATTTTACCATCTTATCGGCGGAACGTCCAGTGCGAGAAGCGCGGGCAGGCTATAGGCATGATTTCACTACTCGCTTACAACCGCACACAGTTCCCCCGCCGACGGCTAGAGCGCGGCGCGGACCTGGAGGAAGCCAGGGTGGCGGGCGTTGGCGGCCTCCATCGCCTCTGAGGAGCCGAGGGCGACGCGGCGGCCCGGCCCGCGCATGGCGTCCAGCACGTCGGCGAAGGCGCGGAAGTCGCGCTCGGTCGTGGACAGGACTTGGTCGCGCCACCCCTGACGCCAGGCGTCCGATTCGCCCGTCAGGTGGCGCAGGAGGGAGACGAAGCCGCGCGCGTCCGGCAGGCGGTAGGCGTCCATGCGCCCGATCGTGCCGATGACCGAGCGGGTCAGCTCCTGGTCGTCCAGGGCGGCCCCGCGCAGGAACCCGCCCGCCCCGTCATAGACGTCGAAGGTGGCTTGGACGTTGGGGTCGCGCCAGGAGAGGTAAGACAAAACTCCGGTGTGCGGATCGAAAATAGAGGTCCCGCCATACGCGCCGCCCTGAACCCGCACCTGCTGCCAGAGCCAGCTCGTGGAAAGATACCGGCTGATGACCGCCGCCGAGCCGTGCTCGGTCAGGCCGAGCGCGTACAGGTTCGCGGCTTTGCCGACCGAGCCGACCTTCGAGGGCACGGCCCAGCCCTCATTCCCGGCTTCCAGCCCCGCCTGCCGGTCCCACGGAACGCGCTCGGCGGGCGAAGACGGCAGGGAGGCGAGGAATGAACGCACCTGCGGCCCGGCCTGCGCCCACCCGCCGGCGTCCAGGGTGACGTTGCAGACCATGCCGTCGCGGCTGACGAGGTGCGACTGCACCTGCCCCAGCGCGGCTTGGACGGCGGGCCAGTCCGTGTCTATTCGCCCGATCAGGCCGCGCAGGAAGAACAGGGACTCCAAGCCGCGCAGGCGCTCCTCCACGCCGCCGGCCTCGCTTAATGGCGCGTGCAGGCGGGTCAGGACGAACCCGGCGTCGGCGGACGCCAGCGCGGCTTCCATCCTGGCCTTCTCCTCCACGGCGATCTGCCGGAAGCGATCGCGGTCGTCCCACCGGGCCGACGTGAGCACGTCCCGCAGGATGTCCAGCAGTTCGCCCGTCCGCGCGGTCAGCGCCTTGCCGCGCAGGAACAGCCAGGCGGCGCCGCCCCCTCCGTGGATGTCGCCGGTGAAGAGTTCCGGGCGGATGCCGCCGGTGACGCGCCCGATTCGCTGGGTCAGCCGGACGTAGTCCTCACGCGCGGTGCCGAGCTGGAGGATGGCCCGCCCGAACAGGGTCGCGTAGGGCAGCAGGTCCGGGGGCAGGCGGTGCAGGTCCAGCCCGATGTCGAGGTAGGCGATGCCGCTGGTGTCGAGGTCGTGGGTGACGATCCGGGCGCCGTCCTGCGTTTCCAGCGAGATCGGGATCGGCGCGTTCTCGCGGGGTAGGTCCGCGCGCCCGAGCATCGGCAGGGTCGCCACCACTTCGGGCGGGTCCGGCGTCTCCTGGCGCTCCTTCAGAGCGCGCGTCCGCGCCACGACTTCTTCGGTCTCGTCCGGCCCGAAGGCGGTGCGGGCGGCGTCCAGCCTGGCCTTCTCGGCGGCATCGTCCGCCTCCATCAGCGTCGGGTCGGGCCGCAACGTCAGGGTCGTCCGGTGCGGGTTGTCCAGCAGGAGGCGGCGGATCGTGCCTTCAAAGTAGCCGCCGTCCTGTGCCCGGCTCTTGACCGCTTCCAGCGGCGCGGCGAAGGCCAGCGGTCCCCAGGGGTCGCCGCCGTAGATCCAGGTCGTCATGGCGGAGAACATCTGGACCAGGCCGCGCGGCGTCCCGCCCGAGTTCATCTCGCGCCGGTCGAACTCGACCGTGTTCAGGGCGGCCTCCACCGCCGCCGGGTCCAGGCCCCCGTCGGCCAGACGGCGCAGGGTGTCCAGGATCAGCGACTCGATGACAGGCGCGTCCGCCTCGCGCGTCCCGCGCAGGCCGACGGAGAAATAGCTCTGGCGCAGCTGCGCGACCAGGCCGGGGCCGGCGAGGTCTTCGCCCAGGCCCGAGTCAAGCAGAGCCTTCCGCAAGGGTGACGCGGGCGTGCCGATGAGGACGTGGCGCAGGATCGCCAGCGACAGGGCGGTCTCCGGGTCCGTCATCTCGGAGAGCAGCCAGTTGACGCAGACCTGGGCCTTGCGCTCTGTGTCCCCGTCCGCGCTCACCGCGTAGGAGTGTGTGACGGAGGCGGGCCGGTCAAACCGGGCCTGGAGCGGGACGGGGGGCGCGGGCGGGCGCGGGTTGAAAT
>CAXTWM010000227.1:0-8300 GCA_964247915.1 uncultured Armatimonadales bacterium
GCGGAGGAGCGCCCCGCCGGCATTCGGGCGGCCAGGTCTTTCCGCTGCGCGCCCAGCTCCTCGTGCAGCGCGGCCAGCCGCTCGCGCTCTTCGGCGATCCAGTCGTCGTAGAAGCCCGGCAGCAGGTCCCCCGCGTACAGCGCGGCGGCGGCGGCCAGCGCGTCCTGCTTGGCCGGGGCGGAAGCGGCGCGGGCCACGCGCGCCCAGGCGGCCTCGAAGTCGGCGACGTCGCAGCGGAAGGCGGCGGGGTTCAGCCCGACGAAACTGCGGTCGGCGACCAGGACACTGCCGGGGGGGACGGGGGGCGGCTCGAGCTGGCGGCGCAGGGAGGCGATGGCGACGCGCAGGTTCAGACGGCCCGAACTCAGGTCGGCTTCGGGCCAGAGCAGATCCGCCAGCTCTTCACGCGAGTGGGCGCGCTGGGGGTAGAGCGCCAGCCGCGCCAGCAGGACGGCCACGCGCGAGGTGGCGAAGCGGGAGATCGTCGTTTCCCCCATCTCCGCGCGCAGTGCGCCCAACAGTCGAATCCGCCAGGGTGCGTCCAAGTACCTGCTCCCTCCGCTTCTTCTTCCTGCAAGAATCGTGCCAACTCGCCGTCTGCGCGCAGAAAGTTTGCGCGCAGAAAGTTTGCGCGCAGAAAAAGGAGCCACGCCCTCACAAGCCGCCGTACACCACGTTCCCGCCGACGACCGTGGCCCGCACAGACAGGCCCTGCGCCCATTCGTCCGGCGGCAGGGCGCGCGGGTCGGCGTCCAGAACCACGAAGTCCGCGCGCTGCCCCGGCGCGATCCGCCCCCGGTCACCCTCCAGGAACACGCTGTAGGCCGCGCCCGCCGTGTAGGCGCGCAGGGCGTCGGTGACGGAAACGCGGTGCTGCGCGCCCAGGGTCTGACCGGAAGGCGCCCGGCGCAGGGCGGCGGCCAGAACGCCGTCGAGCGGGCGGCCGGGGATGACCGGGAGGTCGGAACTGAAGACGAGCGGCAGGCCCGCCGCCTGAGTCTCAGCGTAGGGCATCAGCCGGGCGGCGCGCGAGCCGCCCAACCCGGCGACGTAGGCGTCGCCCAGACGCAGGATGAACTCGGGTTGGTAGACGGGCAGGACGCCGAGCCGGGCCATCCGTCCCACCTGGTCCGGCCAGAGCAGCATGGCGTGCTCGATCCGGTGCCGGGCGTCCGCACGCGGGGCGCGCGCCTGCGCCTTGCCGTAGGCGTCCAGGCAGAGGTCAATGGCGGCGTCGCCGATGGCGTGGGCGGCGATCTGCCAGCCCCCCGCGTGAACGCGGGCGACCATCGGGTTGAGTTCGTCCGCCGTCCAGACCGCCGTTCCCAGGCTGTCGCTCCCGGTGAAGGGGGAGCGCAGGAAGGCCGTCCGCGTGGTCAGCGCGCCGTCGGTGAAGATCTTGGCGGGGCCGACACGGACCCAGTCGGTCTCGGTCATCAATTCGCCCGGCACGGGGACCGTGTCCAAACTCGCCAGGCAGGCCAGCGTCATCATCAGCGAGCAGCGGACTGAGAGCGCGCCGGACGCGGCGGCCTCGCTGTAGACGGGGATGTCGGCGGCGCTGTCCCAGGCCGAGACGCCGCGCGTGGCATCCACGGCGCTGGTGACGCCCATCGCGTTCAAGGCGCGGCCCGCGTTCCCGAGAGCGGCGGCCAGTTCACCCCGCGTCGGGGCGGGCGCGACACCGTAAGCCAGGTCCACGGCGGTTTCCAGCAGCACACCCGTCGGCTCCCCCGTCTCGTCCCGCACGACCGTTCCGCCGGGTGGGTCGGGCGTCTCGCGCGTGATATTGGCGCGCTCCAGGACGCGGCTGTTGACCGAGACGGCATGACCGCTGGCGTGGGTGATGAGGACGTAAGGCGTGCCGCCTGCCACGGCGTCCAGGTCGTGCCGGGCGGGGTGGCGGCGTTCGGCCAGGACGTTCTGGCTGTAGCCGCGCCCGCGTATCCACGTTTCCAGCCCGGCGGCCTGCTCGTCCGCCCGCACTTGCAGGCGGCGCACCAGATCGGGCATCGTCCGCGCGTCGGCGAGAGGGACCATCGCCAGCGACAGGCCGAAGCCAAGGACGTGGCAGTGGGCGTCGTGGAAGCCCGGCAGCAGGGCGGCCCCGTTCAGGGAAACAACTCGCGTCCCCGGCCCCGCCAGCGGCAGGACGTCTTGGGCGCGGCCCACGGCGACGATGCGGCCCTGCGCTATGGCGACGCAGGAGGCGGGCGTGTCTGTTAAAGGCAGGGCGGCGTGGGTATAAACGAGGTCAGGTGGGGATGACATTTGCCGTCTTCAACAGGCGCGGCCCGGAACAGGTTCCTGGCAAGGGAGCGGGAGCCGCGTCCGTAACCCTAACCAGACCGACCGAACACAGGAGAACACCCATGCCGACCCGCGAGATCGCCCGTTCCGAATGGAAGACCTACTTCGACGAGTTCAGCCGCACCCGGTCCGGGGAGCGGGTGACGCTGGAGCTGATCCACGACCCGCAGAGCGACCCGGAGTACGCCCTGGAAGGGCGGCCGCTCGTCGGCCTCTCGTTCGAGGAGAAAGGCAGCGGGGAGGACGAAATCCAGATCATCGTCGGCGGCGCGACCGGCGACTCGCTCACCCACGCCGTCACCCACCCGGTCCACGTCTACCACAAGAACGCGCGGGGCCTGATCAGCGACGAGGTGAACGTGGACGAGGTGCTGGAAGTCACCTCGACCGACGACCCGCGCATCACCTTCCTGCGCTTCGCACCGACCGAGTAGCCGCCCTGACCGTATCGCCTGGAGGAACCGCCATGTCACAGCCGCCGCCCTGGCCGCCGCAGCCGGGGGGACAAGGTCCACAGTACCCACCGTACTCACAAAACCCGCAAGGCCCGCTCCAGCCGGTCAACGGCGGGCTGATCCTGACCCTGGGCATCCTGGGGCTTTTGGTCTGCAACCTGCTCGGGCCGGTCGCCGCCGTCATGGGCGGCAACGCGGTCGCGGCGATTGACCGCGGGCAGGCGAACCAGAACGAGCGCGGCTCGGCCAACGCGGGCCGAATCCTGGGGATCATCAGCACGGTCTTTCTGGCCCTCTCCGTGCTGTTACTCGTCATCGCCGTCGCCAGCCCGGACTTCCGCGAAGGCTTCTCGCGGGGCTTTGACAAGGGCTACCACAGCACCGCGCCCAATAATACGGCACCCGCCCAGTGACGGTGTCCATCCCCGGACAATGCTGATTCAATGCGTCCCCAACTTCAGCGAGGGCCGCCGGCCTGACGTCATCGCCGCCATCGTGGACGCGGTGCGCGGGACGGCGGGCGTCCGGCTGGCTGACTGGAGCGCGGACCCGGACCACAACCGCATGGTGGTGACGTTCGTCGGCCCGCCCGCCGCCGTCCGCGCCGCCGCCCTGGCCGCCGCCGATGTCGCTGTCGCCCGGATTGACCTGGGCCGTCACGAGGGGGTCCACCCGCGCCTGGGCGTGCTGGACGTGCTGCCGTTCGTGCCGCTCCGGGGCCTGACTTTGGCCGACGGCGTCACGCTGGCCCGCGAAGTCGGGCAGGAGATAGCGGCGCGGCACGGCCTGCCGGTCTTCCTTTATGAGTCCGCCGCGCCCGAAGGCCGTTCGCTGCCGTTTGTCCGCAAAGAAGCCTTCCACGCGCTGACGCCGGACTTCGGGCCTGCCTTCCCCCATCCCACGGCGGGGGCCGCCGTCGTCGGCGCGCGCGGCCCGCTGATCGCCTACAACATAGTCCTTGCCACGCCGGACTTGTCCGTCGCCCGCGCCATCGCCCGCGAACTCCGCGCGCCCTCGATGGCGACCCTGCCCGGCGTCCGCGCGCTGGGCCTGCGGCTGGCCTCGCGCGGGCTGACGCAGGTTTCGATGAACCTGACCCGCCCCGCCGAGACGCCCCTGCTGGCTGTCTTTCGGTACGTTGAGACACGCGCTCGCGCCTTGGGCACATCGGTCGTCGAGAGCGAGGTCATCGGCGCCCTTCCCGGCCCCTCCGCCTTCGCCGTCCTAGGCGACGCCTTGCAAGCGCCGGCTATGAAACCCGGTCAAGTGCTGTGGGAGAACTGGCCGGAATGAATAGCCCACGGCAAACGCCGTGGGCTATCTGTTTTCACAAGGCCGAAGCCTTTTCCTCATGTCCAGGTATCTATGCGATGGTTTGCGCGTGCAGGAAGCGCGTGATGCGGACCCGCGTTTCGGTCAGGTGCGCCGCCGTGGCCGGGTCGTGCGCCCGCGTCTCCGCCGCTGTGATCTTGGCCGCCAGCCCGCGGAGCGTCGCCAGGGCGAACGCGCCGGCGTCCCCGGCCGTCACGCCCGAGTCGGTGGACCGCGCCAGGGCGATCAGCGCGTCCACATGGGTGCGCTGCAAGCGGCGGCGGAGCGGGTGGACCGCCCCGACGGGGGCCGGTGTCGGCTTGTCCAGGTCGGACCAGACGGTCGCGGTGACGGTGTTGACCGCCTCCAGAACGGAGAGCGGGTGGGACCCGGCCGAGGCGCGGAACTCGTTGGTCTCGATCCGGCCCATCGTGCCGGCGTTGAACACGGCGAACAGGCCCGCCGCCTGGACGTTGGCGAGGGTGTCCAGGATGGACAGGTCCTGCGCCCCCGCCCCCGCCGTGAGCGGGCCGTAGGGGACGGGGTTCTGCTGCAACCGCGCCAGCAGGTCCGGCGAGAAGCGCAGGGCGGTGTCCGAGAAGAGGATGTGGCACAGGAACTGGAGCGCGCGCCGCTGGTCGGCGAAGGGGACCGGCCGCACGGGCACGACCGCGCCGGGGTCGCCGTAGTGGTTGCGCTCGGTGATGATGCCGCCGATGAAGCGGGTGACGGCGACGGCGTTGGAGTTGTACTGGCCCAGGATGCGCGTGAACCGGCGCGTCAGGGTGTAGTACGGCTCGCCGGGTGCGGGCCGGCGGAACTCCAGAAGCCCCAGCATCAGGTGCGCCCTCTCGACCAGCGCGATGCGGTAGGCCAGCGGGTCGGAACTCAGGTCGTAGCGCGTGATGGTCGGGTCAATGCTGTCGGCGTTCTCGTCGGAAGCGTAGTCGTGCCCGAACTCGCGCGAGCGGGACGCGACCGCCTTCAGACCCAGATACTCATCATAGGACGAGCCGCCGAAGTCCCGGTAGCCGTACTCGATCGCCCACTCGTCGTAGGGACCCGGCTTGCTCATGAAGTAGTCGGCCTGCCTGCCGCCCACCGGGGCCAGGTTCGGGCCGCCGTAGTCCATGACGGACCCCATGATGCCGTACTTCTCGGTCATGGCCTTGTCCTGGAGCTGGGCTGGGGACAGCATGGCGGAGCCTTTGAAGTTGTGGCGCAGGCCCAGGCAGTGGCCGAACTCGTGCATAACCACCTGGCGGAGCTGGAGGTGGGTGAACTCCTCCCGGCTCGGCTTTTTCTGGCCCGACGCCAGCCCCGCATCCTCGACCGGCAGCGTCTCCAACGCGTCCCAGCCGAACGCCGCCGCCATCTGCATCTCCATTCCCAATTCGCAGGCGCAGCGGCTGCGGGAGATGTCCGTGGGCCGGGCGTTCACCAGGCCGTCGGCGTACTGCTGGGGCGTCAGGCCCTCGGCGGACTGGCCGTTGAGGACGGTGGTCGGGTAGCCCAGGTTGGTGAAGCGCGCCCAGCTCGCGTCTACGGAGATGGAGGCGTTCACGATCTCGCCGGTCAGCGGGTTGTGCCGGAACTGGGCGACGGCGTAGCCCGCGCCGGGCGAGGACATCCAACGGATGACGTTGTGGCGCATGTCGGCGGGGTCCCAGTCGGCGTCGGCGGGCATGACCTCGCAGCGGACGGCGTTCCGGTAGCCGACCTTCTCGAACGCCGCGTTCCAGCTCAGGACGCCCTCCTGGATGGCCGACCGGTAGCGCAGCGGGGTGGCGTTGTCCACCCAGAAGGTGATCGGGTGGACCGGCTCGGACACGGGGGCGCGCGGGTCCTTCTTGACGAGGCGCCAGCGCTGGATCATGCGCCGGGTGTTGTCCTCGGATATGTCCTCGTCGAAGGTCTGGTAGTCCTCAGTGAAATACCCGATGCGGTCATCGTAGAAGCGCGGCTTGTAGCCGGTGTCTTTGAGTGGGAACAGGTTGTAGACGATCTGCTCCGGGATGGAGCGGTCGTCGGTCAGCGTGTCCACGCCCGGCACGCTGGTCCGGCCCGCGAAGTGGTACTGCGTGGTGACGACCAGGTTGTCCGGGAAGTTCTGGACGCTCCGCAGGTAGGTCTTGTCGGGGTCCACGGCGAAGCCGGGCAGGCCCTGCGTGAAGCCGGGCACATCCGTCAGGAACAGGGAAGGGATGTGGATCAGGTAGCCCAGGGCCGCCTTCTCCAGAGCCGCCGCCTTGAGGTCCTTGTCCTTGATGCCGGCGATGGCCTGGGCCTGCTTCGGGTCGGGGCGCACCGCCTCGATCTTGAACGAGGCGAGGTAGGCCCCGGCGAACGAGCGATGCACCGAGACCGCTTCGGGCGTGCCGTCGTGGGCGCGGAAGCGCAGGTTCGGCACGGCCAGCGAGATGTGGTCGTTCTCCTTTTGGATCACGAACAGCGTGTCGTCGAGCGGGTCGCCGACCGTGCCGCCGAAGCCCGCCGTGCCCGTCGCGCGCGTGGCCTGGAGCAGCAGGGTTTCGCCGATCTGGTCGGGCCGAACCTCGGCGTACAGGTCGTTCTTGTGGCGGTACAGGGTCAGGACGCCGGGGAGCTTTTCAAACCCCTTCACCACGTCGTCAATGTTCTTGTCCACCCAATCGCTCCCTACGGTGGCGCCGGGTGCCCCCGCCGCGCCGACGGGCGCGCTTAGGGGGGCCGGACCGGGCCGCGCGCCGGGCCGCCGCCGTCCCGTCTGGGCGTCGGCGGGCGCCGCGCTGAGGGCGAGTCCGCTGGCGGCGAGCGCGGCCCGGCGGACAAAATCGCGCCGCGTGACGTTTTCCGGGGGAGGCGTGGAGGAAGACATGGAACCGTATTACCCTTCGATCTTGGTGATTTATGACCATTATACGATACATTTATATAAATAACAAGGCAGAAACGCGACCCTGATGACAAATTCCTGCTTGGCTCATCCTGCATCCGCATCACCCGCCTTGTTCCTGCTGTCCGGGTCAAGAAAGCCCTGCCTGGCGGGCGTCGTGGGAGGCGGAATATCCCAGCTACCAGGGCGGCGCTCTTTTTACAAAAATTGTATCGCGGGGGGTGTTGACAACAGAGTTTGGCCGCTGTATGATGGCCTCGGCTCCGAGCGCACCGTCACGAACTCCTCCCAGATGGTGACGGCGACACTGACGCTTTCCGCCTTCGGGCAGACCGTCGCCAGCACGGGGAGCAGCACGAGCGCCTACCAGTTCGGAGCGACGAGCGGCTACCGGACGGAGGACGATGCCGGGCTGACGCTGGTGGGGTGCCGCTTCTACGAAGCGCAAGTCGGAAGGTTCATCACCCGCGACACCTACCTGGACTAAGCCCCCTACGCCTACTGCGACGGCGATCCCGCCAATGCCGTTGATCCCAGCGGGCACATAGGCATACTTTCTGGCACTGCCGGAGCCGGTGTAGCCTTAGGAGCTACCTTCCTCGCTATCGTGGCGATAGAAGTTAGATCGGGCGGAACGGCAACTCCAATGATTATTGCCATAGGGTCTGGGATCATTGGGGGTGCCGCCGGCGGTGCTACTGCGGCCGCGATAAACGGTACAAGTATCGTGACGGGGGCAATCGAAGGAGGCATTAGACCTCTTGCATAAGTATCATCCGGCCCTGAAGAACCCGGCCTGAAGGCCGGGCCTATTCCCGGCTCCGCCGGGGGGCTGCCCCTCCGGGGCTGTAGAACCGGCCCCTGATGACGGTCGGCGTGATGACGGTCGGCTTTGTCCGTAGCCCCGAAGGGGCGGCCCCTCCGTGTCGCCTGTCCCTTCAGGGGCAGGCCGGACTTACGCAAGAGGTCTAATCATCCGTTCAGGAAGAATCAAATGGAGAATCGCTATGGCTAGCCTCGACGCAGGCTTGATTGGTGGCTTATCCGCAGGCGTTGCGGTATGGATAGTATTCATCTTGAGAGGTCGTAAAGGATCGGGCCGCAAATAATCGCCGAGTCTCCGTCATGGTTAGAACGGCTACGACGAAGGAGCCTGCGGGAGAAGCAGGGCGGCACGACGACGGCCTACACCTACGGGAACGCCTTGATCCGCAAGGACGGGGAGACGCCGCTGTTCGACGGGTCGGGGGCCAGATCGGCCCCCGGCCCGTTGAAGCCGTCCGGCGCGGGCAGGGTTACGGCCCAGCGGAGACGGCAGTGACGCTCCACAGGTTCTGGGGGGCGTTGTC
>CAXTWM010000228.1:0-8299 GCA_964247915.1 uncultured Armatimonadales bacterium
CGGCTGGGGGGCGGCGGCGGAGGCGGGGAGGGAGCGGGCGCCTTCGCCGCCCGGCCCGGTCGCCGTGACGGTGTAGGCGTAGGTCTGCCCGCTGACGACGCTCATGTCGGTCCAGGCGGGCGACGCCAGCCCGTCCTTGGCTTTGGCCCCGTCCCGGTAGACGGTGTAGGAGGACGCGCCGGGGACGGCGTTCCAGGCGAGGACGATGTGGGGCATCGCCATGCCGCCGCACGCGGGGCACGACGCGGCCCACTGCGGGGTCGCCGTTAGCCCGGCGGGCGCGGGCGGGGCGGGCGGCGCGGCGGGCGCGGCCGTCAGGGCGATCTCATCCACGGAAAAGGCGGGCTGGGTCGTGCCCGAGGCGTCCTGCACCCACAGCCCGTCCATGTCCGGGACGCCGGCGACGCCGAGGCTGCTGAGGGAAACGGTCACGGACTGCCACTGCCCCGCCGGCAGCGGGCCGAGCGGGACGGCGGTTTGGGGGGTGCCGCCCCGCAGCGCGCGCACGCACAGCCGCTGCCCCCCCTGGCTCCCGCCGTGAATCCAGAAGGTGACGGCGGCGTAGGCGGAGGTCGAAAAGGGCGCGTGGTGCAGAAACAGCGCCTGCCAGGGGCCGGCGGAAACGCGGATGGCGCACCCGGCGCGGACGGGGCTGGTACTGCCCAGATCGGCGGCGGCCCAGCTCCAGGACTGCCAGCCGTTCTGGAGGGCATCGGCGTAGACCACCTGGCCGCCCCCGGCGGGGACGGTGGCCTTCGCCTGGGGCGACGGGCGGCTCTCGCCGGTGGCGCTGAGACTGGTGACGGTGTAGGCGTGCGTCTCGCCCGCCGCCACGTTGTAGTCGGTCCAGGAGGGGCGGCTGCTGGCGGCGAGAAATTGGCCGTCGCGATACACCTTGTAGCCGGGCGTCCGTGGCGGCGGGACCCAGGAAAGCTGAATCTGCGAGCCGATGGGCCGCGCCAGCCCGGTCGCCGCAAGGCGGCTGGGGATGGGCAGCACGGCAGAAACGGCGTGCGGGGCCGGTGCGCCGCTCGCCGGAGCGGGCGGGGCGAGGAGCAGGCCCCCGGCAAGAGCCAGCGCGGCCCAGGCAGGGAGCAGGGTAAACTTCATTTCGTTCTCCCGAAAATCTTATCAAGCGCGCGACCGTCGCGCGTGGGGTACAGGGTTCAAAGGCCGACGCATAGGGTGGCGGCTGGTCTGATTTTCGGGAGGCGGAGACGATTTTCGGAGCGAACGGGGTAAAAACCCGTAACAAAACGGGAGCCGCGCGGGGCGGCGGAGATGGGAAAAGCCGATGCGCGTGGATCACGTCAACATCGTCGTCGCGGACATGGAGCGCAGTCTGGCGTTCTATGTAGGGCTGCTGGGGATGCAGGTCACGTTCGAAGCCGACCTGGAAGGGGAATGGATCGAATCTGTGTCGGGGCTGCCGGGCGTTTCCGCCCGCTGTGTCTTCTGCCAGCCGCCCGGCGGCGAGGCGCGCTTCGAGCTGCTTCAGTACCGGACGCCGCCCGGCGTCGCCCTCCCAGCCGAATCGGTCGCCAACACCCTGGGCCTGCGCCACCTGGCCCTGAAGGTGGACGACCTGGACGGCCTCTATGCGCGGCTCTCAGCGGCGGGCGTCCCGTTCGTCTCCGGCCCCGTCGCGGTCCCCTTCCCCGTCGCCGGGGTCCGCAAGCGGCTGTGCTACGCCCGCGACCCGGATGGCGCGCTGGTGGAACTGGCCGAGTACGCCCCGGAGGGTTCCGCCGCGTTGCCCCGGTAGAAGAAACGGCCCAACAAAAGGACAGCAATAGGAGAATTATGGACATGGAGCAATCAGCAAGTTCAGGCGATGGGCCGACAGACGCTCATTCTCATGCGAATGCGGCGCGCCTGGAAGCTTTATCGCGGCGATTCAAAGTCTTCGGAGAAGTAGAATGCCGGGGTTCTTCACCTCTGTATGAGCGCCTCTCGCTGGCTCTTGCCGAAGACGAGGACATGCTCTCATTGGCTGCGAACTGCCCGGAAGGGCAGCCCGTTCCTAACCTGCTGTTCGCGGCGGTTCACTTCCTGCTCCTGCAAGGCGCTGTAACACCTCTCTCACGGTTCTATGCTGATCTCTCCGACGCTCCGGCAAGTCCAACCGCCGCCTACCCCGCCTTTCGAGGTTTTTGCCTCAGCCGGCAAGAGCAGATCATTGACATCGTCGGAACACGCCTCGTGCAGACCAACGAGGTAAGCCGCTGCTCGTACCTCTTCCCTGCCTTTTGCCTCATTGCTGCAACTGCCCGTCTTCCACTCGCCCTGATAGAAGTGGGCACAAGCGCGGGGCTTAACCTCTTGTGGGATAAGTACGGGTATCATTACAGCCATCAAGGCCTTGTCTGGACCGCCGGTGACACCAACTCCCCCGTTCAGATAACCACCGGGTTGACAGGTAGTAAGATCCCCCCTTTTCCAGAAGCGATGCCGAGCGTCAACTACCGCGTCGGTCTTGACTTGAACGTGATCAACCTACAAGACGAGGAAAACTTTCACTGGTTGCGTGCCCTTGTCTGGCCGGAACACTCCGAGCGGTTTGCTCTTCTGAACGCCGCCGCCGCAGTTCTCAAGTCTGAGCCACCCAGACTGATCCCTGGCGATGCCGCCGCATCTTTATCAGAAATCCTTGAGACGGTTCCGGCGGAGAGCGAGTTGGTCATCTACCACACTCATGTCATGAACCAACTGCCGCCGGAAGCGCGGGAAGAAATTTCCGGCATCATTACGAGGGCATCCAGAAAGCGTGTCCTGTACCGAGTGGGTAACGATCTGGGTGGCTTGGTAGGCAAGCGGTTCTTGCTCAAGCTGCTGACCTACCAAGACGGCCATTGCGTTGAAAGGCAACTCGCCTACTGTGATGGGCATGGCCGCTCGTTCGAGTGGCTGGCCTGACAAAGAAACAGCGCCCGTTCATCGTCGCCCTCCTGGAAGAGTTTGACAGCGCCCGGCCCTTGTGATAGAATGGCCCTAGCTTTTCCGGTCACGCCTGACTCGCCCGAAACCAATGTTCTAAACCTCTCCTCATGCCGACTCATAGCGTTCGCGAGCCGCTTTCCCCACCGGGAAAGAGAGGCCCACGTTCACGCCTGCCGCATTATCGAGAGGATGGAGAACAATGTCTAAGGTACTGGCGGAAACAGCCGCCGACGGGGAAACAAAGAAAGCCCTTCTCGGACGCCGCGCCGAGCGCGGGGCGCTGCTGGACAAAATCACACAGATGCTGGAAGGCGACGCCCGGATCGCCGCCGCCTGGCTCTTCGGCTCGGTCGGGCGCGGGGAGGCCGACGACCTGAGCGACCTGGACCTGCGGGTCATCGTCTTCGATGAGCACATCGAGGCCATCTGCCAGGGGCGTCAAGCCTATACCGCGCAGGTCGGCGAGGCGGTGCTGTTCGGGGAAGCGCCGCAGAACCGGCCCGTCGGGGGCGCGTTCCTGCTCACCCTGTACGCGGGCGAGTTCGGCCCGCAGGAGGTGGACTGGACCTGGGAGCCGCTGTCGGGGGCCTGCCTGTGGCCCGGCACGCGCCTCCTGCTGAACCGGGCGGGATTGTCCAGGCAGGGCGAGATGCCCTGGGGCTACCAGCCGCGCCCCCCGCAGTCCCCGTTGGAAGAGGCCGCACAGCGGGTGAGCAGCTTCTGGGCCATGCTGCTCATCATCGCCAAGTACGCCGCCCGCTCGCCCGGCGAGGAGCAGATGGGCTTGGTCGGGATGGCAGTTCAGCCGCTCCGCGAGGTGTCCGAATACCTCGGCCTCCCTCCCCGTTACGTCATGGAAACTTTGCCCCCGCACGGACGCCCGGAGGGGAAGCTGCGCCTGCTGCGCGACCTCGCCGACGAGATGGAAGTCCTGATGCCCGCCGTGGAGGCACGGGGCGGGGAGATGCCGTGGGCCGTCCTGCCCCACGCGCGCTGCTTCCTGGACTTGGTAGAGGCGATCTCAATTCATGGAGCGGGTGTGCCATGAGACTGGCGATCAACTATTCGCCGCAGGCCGAGGCGCTGGCGGCGTCGGGGGCGGTTGACTTCGACCTGTTCAAGTGCCCGCCCGCGTGGGACCCGGTCGTGCCCGAACACGCGCCGGACCTGCTGAGGCGGGCGCGGGCCGTGCGCCCCCTTTATCTGCACTTTCCTCTTCATGCCGGGAACGGCAGCCTGCGGACGACGGACTGGGGCCGGGTGGAGGAGGCTCTGGCGCAGACGGGGACGCCCTTCGTCAACGTGCATTTGCAGGCCCACAGCCGGGATTTTCCCGGCATCCCCGCCGACACGACCGATCAGGCGCACGTCCGCCGCATCCTGGACGCTCTCGCTCAGGATGTCGCCCTCGTCACCGCCCGGTTCGGGCCGGAGCGAGTCATCGCGGAGAACGTCGTGTACCGGGGGGCGGACGGCAAGATCCTCCTGCCGTGCGTTGACCCGGCCGTTATCGGCGAGGTCGTCGTTCAAGCGGGGTGCGGGTTTCTGCTGGACTTGGCCCACGCGCGCCTGACGGCAGCCGCACTGGGTCTGGACGCTCAGGAATACACCGCGCGACTGCCGGTCGCCCGGCTGCGGGAACTCCACGTCACGGGCGCACAGCCGCACGAGGGGCGGCTGCGTGACAGCATGGCGATGGGGGCGGAGGACTGGGCGCTCGTCGAATGGGCGATGGCGCGCATCGCGGACGGCGCGTGGGGAAAGCCCTGGGCCGTGGCGTTTGAGTACGGCGGCGTCGGCCCAGGATTTGAGTGGCGCAGCGAGGCCAGCGTAATTGCGGAACAACTGCCCCGGCTTAAAAAACTAGCGGCAACCACTCAAGGCTTCGTGCCCACCAAAACGGGTTGATAAAATACTCCATCGAGACGCGCCACATCTGCAAAGCCGGCCTCGGCCATCAGCGCGAGCAGGTGGTCCGTTCCCACGGCGTAGTAGCGGGAGCGCAGGATGTGAGTCACGGCCTCCGCCCCGCCCCGGTCTTCGATCAGGTACAGGGTGAAATCGTAATGCGGCCCGTCGGCCTCCCACACTTGAAAGACCAGCCGGCGGACGCCATCCGGGTCCACGCGGAACACGGCGGGTTTGACCTGAACGTCGTCCCGCTCTTCCCGGTCGTAGTCGCGCACGGTGAGGAGGCAGCCGCCGCCGGGGCGGAGGCAGGCGTGGAATTGCCCCAGCGCTTGCCGTAAGTCATCATCGGTCAGCAGGTGCGGGAGGGAGTTGTCGCAGGCGATCACCAGGTCGAATTGACGCCGCCCGTGGGCGTCGAATGCCGCGCGCATGTCGGCGACGGAGAAGTCCAGTGTGAGGCCACGGAGGGCCGCCTCCCGGCGGGCGCGTTCCACCTCGGCGGGGGACAGGTCGGAAGCGGCGACCTGGTAGCCCCGCGCTGCTAGACCGAGCGCCTGCGTCCCGATGCCGCAGGCGGCGTCGAGAATGGTCTGAACCTCCTCGCCCCAAGCCTGCCGGATGATGGCGTCCAAAGCCGCCGCCTGCCGCGTCATGCTCGCCTCCCAGTCTGGGAACAGGAGGTGGTAGAAGGGGGCCAGATCGTTGTAAGAGGACTCAGGCACCGCAGCCCCTAGTTCGCCAGGCTGAGGGCGAAGAGCTTCACATACGGGTTGTCCGGCAGCGTGACGCTCTGCACGGTCTTCGCCGGGTCCAGCTTGAAGCCGTAGCTGTAAAGGTAGAATGTCCGGTCGTCCTTCGCTCCGTTCGGGGCGAGCCGGTAAGGCATCTTCACCGCCCGGCCCTCGCCGGGGGAGCCGCCGGGCTGGAACCAGTCGCTGAAGTTCTGGACCAGCGCCTGGGTCGTGCCGTCCATGTAGGTGACAGTGAAGGTCTGCGCCATCTGGCTGCCCTCGACGGCTGTCCCCAGCAGCCACAGGGAGGCGTGGGGGCCGGACGGCAGGGCGACGGCCTGGCCGTGGCAGGAGACGAGGTCCGGCGCATTGGCCGGGCCGAGTTTGAAGCCGACGCCCTTCCAGGCCGGGGACGCGCCGAGAAGTTGGGCCGAGTAGCCGTTCCCCTCCCCGTCCACGCCCCCCGCGCCGTTCGTCGCCGTGCCGTCGTTGAAGATCCCGACCGTGTTGAAGGCCGCAGACAGGTCGGCGGGGACGCTGCTGCCCGGTGTGACGACGGGGAGCGGGCGGGGCCGGTCGGCGAGCGCGAGGGGCGGCGTGAGGACGCCTTTCGGGTCCGCCTGGTAGGCCGCGACGAACTCCGTCCAGAGCGTGTCCACGTCCTTGCCGCAGTACGCTTTGAACATGGCCTTGTCGTAAGTCCCGAAGCGGACTGCCCGACTCAGCTTCGTCACCAGGGCGCTGTCGTAGTGCAGCTCACACCAGCCGAGGAAGGCCGCCGTGGTCCGGTAGGAGTCGTGGTAGGTGGACTTCTGGGGGTTGATGCGGTAGGTGAAATTCTCCGGCTCGAACCGGACCCAGCGGATGTAGTCGGCGATGCCCTCGACCAGCCAAACGGGGTTGTAAGACGAATACGCCTGAATGACGTGGGCGGTCTCGTGGACGGTCAGGCCGGTGTCTTCGGGGTGCGCCCGGCACCAGGCCGAGTTGACCTCCATCTCGCCGCCGCCCGTGGCGGCGACGCCCGTGACGCCCGGCCCGGTCCGGTAGACGACGTTGACCGTGTTCGGCGGGATGAACTTGTCCGAGTAAAGGAGCGCCTCGGTGTCGGGCCAGAACTGCTCCATCTGCGCCTCCGCCCGCCGCGCCCAGGCCGCCACGTCGGGGGCCTGCGAGGTGTCGTGGAAGCCGCGCCCCGGCCCCATCTCGACGTGGGAGATCGGGACGGCGGACTGGATGCTGATCTCGCGCACGAGGAGCGCGGGGACGCCCTGCCCCCGGCCCACGCGGAGGCGGACGGCCATGACCGGGGCGTTGTTCAGCGCCGCGTCGGCGACGCCCGTCGGCCCGAACGAAGCCGCCCTGGTGTAACGGACGCCGTCCGGGGATGTTTCCACGAACCCGCCGGTCAGGACGTCCTGGCCGTCGGCGTCGCCCGTCGTGATGTGAATGGACCGGACGGGGACGGGCTGGGACAGCAGAACCAGAAAATCGTCCCCGCCGCCCATGCCGTAAGCCGATCTGAAGTAGGTGCCCGCGTCCCCGTCCATCGCCATCTCGGGCCGGTGCGCCGCCGTGGAAGGCATGGTGCTGTAAAGAAGCGCCTCCACGGGGGCGGGCGCCGTCTTCACGGGCGCTTTGGCGGGCGCGGTCGTCCTCGCGGCGGCCAAGACGCCGCCGGTCAGGGCGGCGGTCAGCAGGCACGTCGGCAGGCCGAGGGCGAGGAGACGGCAAGAAAATGTTCGGTTCATGCCTCCCATTATAACACCATAACGCCGCCGCCAACGGCGGCGCACCGGCCTTCTTGCTTTTTATTTGCGGTCGTGTTATAATCCTCGCAATCTAGTCCCCGCGCGGAGGAAGATCACGCATGGCTCTGAAAGAAGTGCAGGCCCCGACCACCGAACGTCCACCACGACCCCAGCCCCCACAACCGAAGATGACGCGGCACGACGCCTGGTGGGTGCAGCCCCTGCTCACCGCGCTGGTCCTGGGCGGCTTCGCCGTGTACGCCACCTGGCGGGCGTTCGAGAACGCGCACTACCGCGTCGGCCCCTACCTGTCGCCGTTCTACTCGCCGGAGCTGGCACTCCACTGGCGCATCGGCGGCTGGACGGTCTCGCCGGCCCTTTACATCCTGCCGTTTCCCCTGTTCTTCCGAGCCACCTGCTATTACTACCGCAAGGCGTATTACCGCGCCTTCTTCTGGGACCCGCCCGCCTGCGCCGTCGGCGAGATCGCGCCGCGCCGGAACTACACGGGCGAGCGAGCCTTCCCGTTCGTCCTGCAAAACCTGCACCGGTACGCCTTCTACTTCGCCGTCGTCATCCTGGTCATCCTGTGGTGGGACGCGGGGCTGGCCTTCGACTTCGGCGGGCATTTCGGCATGGGGCTGGGGTCATTGGTGTTCCTGGCGAACATCGTCCTGCTGAGTCTGTACACGTTCTCGTGCCACTCCTGGCGGCACCTATCCGGCGGCTGTTCCAACTGCTTCTCGTGCTCGGCGGGGGCGAAGGCGCGGCACGGGGTCTGGGAGCGGGTGACGCACCTGAACGAGAACCACGCGCTGTGGGCGTGGCTGAGTCTGTTCAGCGTCGTCATCACCGACCAATATGTGCGCTGCCTGGCGACGGGTGTTTTCCAGGACGTGAGGTTTTTCTGATGGACGCTTACGAGACGTTTGAGTCGGACGTGCTGATCGTCGGCGCGGGCGGGGC
>CAXTWM010000229.1:0-8271 GCA_964247915.1 uncultured Armatimonadales bacterium
GACCACATCAAGGCCGTCTGCGAGCAGGGCCGGGCGGGGGTGGGCTGACATGGGACGGACCGACGTGCTGGCCCGGCTATCCCACCGCGCCCCATTCCTGCGGCTTGTCCCCGGCCTGCCGCCGCTGTTCGACGCCCTGCTGATGGGCGCGACGGGCCTGCTCCACCCGGAGCGCCTGCGCGCGATGCACCGAATCGAGACGGCAGTTCTGGCCTGGCCGGGCGTCACGACCAAAATCCACCGCTTCGGCGGCACCGAATTTACCCTCGGCCGGCGCGAGGTCGGCCACCTGCACGGCCACGGGCTGCTGGACATCCCCTTCAACAGCCCCCTGCGGGATGAGGCCGTCACGTCGGGCCGGGCCTTGCCGCACCACATCTTCCCGCAGTCGGCCTGGGTCAGCGTCTACCTCCGCTCCGAGGAAGACGTTCCCAATGCGGTTGATCTGCTGCGCCGGAACTATGAACGCCTGCGGGCGCAGGACGCCGACCGGGCGACTGCCGCCGATGTGCTATAATGGGGGCAGACGCGAGACACGGATGAAGGGATGAGGAGCAGGCATGGACGCTTGGCGATTGTGGCAGGAGATGGCGTGGGAGTCCGAAGAAGCCGCGCGGATGGCGGAGAACGGCGGGTGCCTGCGATCCGCCGCCAGCCGCTACTACTACGCCGCCTATCAGGCGGCGACGGCCTTGCTTCTCTATCGGGGGCTAACGCCGCCGACGGGGCGTGAGGCATGGAGCCACGAAGAAACTCCCGCTCTTTTGCAGGATCAACTACAGACGCTGATACGCTCCCGCGACAGGCGAAGCGATCTCGCGAACCGCCTCACGGAGCTTTATTGGCTGCGACTGAGTGCTGACTACAGAGGCGCCCGGCCGGTGGTCGCCGCTCAGATCGTCAAGGCTGGTCGGGACGCGCGCTTTATTCTGCGCGTGGCGGATGAGAAACTGCCGAGGAGGCACTGATGTTAGCGGAAGAAGAATTGACCCAAATCGAAACAGTTCAACAGGCAGTGAATTACGTTAAACACGAAGCCGAAGCACGTCATGTGGCGGCAGTGATTCCCTTGGGACAGGCCGAGGAGCGCAGGGGCGACTACTACACGTTCCTGATGATTCCCGTCGAAATGCCCGCGCTGGCGACGGACGAGTTCCTCCGACTGCTGGGCAAGATTCAGAATAAGTGGAACGATCAGGAGCCGCGCCCGGAGAAACTGCTGTTTCTCTATCCTGCGGGCGTTCCACGGCACGCGGTATGACCATGCACGACCACTATGATGTGATCATCATCGGCGCGGGCCACGCCGGGGCCGAAGCCGCCCTCGCCTCCGCCCGGCTCGGGGCGCGAACCCTCTGCCTGACCCTGTCGCTGGACAAGGTGGCATTGATGCCCTGCAACTGCTCCGTCGGCGGCCCGGCCAAGGGCCATCTCGTGCGCGAGGTGGACGCGCTGGGCGGGCAGATGGGGGTGAACGCCGACCGGACGCTGACCCACATTCGGATGCTGAATACGGGCAAAGGCCCCGCCGTGCAGGCGATCCGCGCCCAGTGCGACAAGGACCTTTACAGCCGGACCATGCGGCAGACGCTGGAAGCGACACCCCATCTAGACCTGCGCGAAGGCATGGTCGAGGATCTGATCGTCGAGGACGGCGCGGTCACCGGGCTGAGGACGGCGGAGGGGGAAACGTTCCGGGCCAAAAGCATCGTCATCACGACGGGGACGTTCCTGCGGGGCGTTATGCACCGGGGCGCGGAGCGGACGGACGGGGGGCGGCTGGGCGAGAAGCCGGCCCTGGCGCTCTCGGACACCCTGCGCGGGCTAGGCTTCCCGACCGTGCGCCTGAAAACCGGCACGACCCCGCGCATTGACAAGAAGTCGGTGGATTTCGCCAAAACGAACCCCATCGAGTCCGAGCCGGAGACGCCGCCGTTCTCGTTCCTGCACACCGAAATTGCCCAGCCGGACCTGCTGCCGTCGTGGCTGACGTACACCAACGCGCGGACGAAGTCTGTCATCGAGGCCAACCTGCACCGGTCGGCCATGTACGGCGGCATGATCGAGGGGCTGGGGCCGCGCTACTGCCCGTCCATCGAGGACAAGATCGTCCGGTTCCACGCGCGCGACAGCCACCAGGTCTTTCTGGAGCAGGAGGGCTGGGACACCGACTCGCTCTACGTCCAGGGCACCAGCACGTCCCTCCCCGCCGAGGTGCAGATCGAGTTCCTGCACACCATCCCCGGCCTGGAAGAGTGCGAAATGCTGATCCCCGGCTATGCCGTCGAGTACGACGCCGTGCCGCCGACCGAGCTGACCCATGCTCTGATGACCAAGCGCCTGCCGGGCCTCTTCCTGGCGGGCCAGATCAACGGCACGTCCGGCTACGAGGAGGCGGCGGGCCAGGGCTTGATGGCCGGCGCGAACGCCGCCCTCTACGCCTTCGGCAAGGCACCGTTCGTCCTGAAGCGCTCCGACGCCTACCTCGGCGTGATGATTGACGACCTGGTGACCAAGGGCGCGGACGAGCCGTACCGCCTGCTGACCTCCCGCGCCGAGTACCGCCTGCTGCTGCGGTCAGACAACGCCGACCTGCGCCTCACCGAGCGTGGCCGCGCCGTCGGCTTGATCCCCGATGATCGCTGGGAGGGCTTCACCCACAAGCGCGACGCCATTGCTGCTGAAACACATCGCCTCGAAACCACCTGCGTTTCCGGCGCGGACAACGCCCGGCTGGCCGAGCGCGGCCTGCTGCCCGTCTCCCAGCGCGTCCCTCTGGCCGACCTGCTGAAGCGCACCGGCGTGGACTACCCGGCCGTCGCCGCCCTCGCCCCCCCTCCGGGTGAGCCGCTGCCGCGCGCCGTCACGGAGCAGGTGGAGATCGGGTGCAAGTACGACGGCTACCTCCGGCGCCAGTCCGCCCAGGTCGAGTCGGCGGGCCGCCGCGAGGACGTGCCCATCCCCGCCGCCTTCGACTTCCGCGCCATCCGCAGCCTCTCCAACGAGAGCCGCGACACGCTTTCCCGCGTCCGCCCCGTCTCGCTCGGCCAGGCCGCCCGCGCCCCCGGCGTCACCCCCGCCGACATCGCCATCCTCAGCGTCCACCTGGAACAGCAGCGGCGAAGGGCGGTTTCTACTGCCGCATCGCCAGGCTGAGGAGCAGGAGGAGGTTTGTCATGCCGTGGAGTAAAATCGGTCCCTATCCGGGGGCATATTACAAATCATATCTGGCCTGCTTCACCTGCCACAAAATGGTTCGTAAGCGGTCAGGATGGGAGTTCGGCCAAGTCACGCACACAGGACAGATCAAGTGCCCAGAATGCAGTGGACCGCTCGCGAATATGGGCAAAGCCTTTCGCCCGCCACGGCAGACTGCAATTAGACAGTGGCGCAAGATAGAGCAGGAATACCGACAGGGCAAGCGATGGCCCAACGGGCGGTGGTAAACGCCTGAATATGAGTTGCGAATAGCCTACATCGGCGGGAGGAAAGTCATGTCAGTCACTCTCACCCCACGGGAAACCAGAGCGCCGGAGACGGCAATGCGACTGGAGGATGATCCTGAGAACGGACTGCGGCGATGGACGTCTGAGGAGTACCATCGCATGATCGAGATGGACATTTTCGAGGGCGACCGCGTGGAGCTGCTGAACGGCGAAGTTTGGCACACCCGTTCCTCCGATCTCTACCGCTGGAGTCTGGATCAGTATCACCGACTAGGGGAGGTGGGCTTTTTCGATGGAGAGCGGGTCGAACTCCTGCATGGCTTGGTATGGAAGATGGCACCACAAAAGACACCTCACTTTTCTGCGATCCAGGCAGCGGCGGACACACTGGAAGACGCTTTTGGCGAGGGGTTCACCCTCCGCCAGCAAGGCCCGCTGACATTGCCGGACGGCACAGAGCCGGAGCCGGACATCCTGATCGTGCCCGGTTCCTGGCGCGACTATGTGGAGCGCCATCCGACACGGGAGGACGTCCGGCTTCTGGTCGAAGTTTCTGACTCGACGCTCGACAAAGATCGGGGATCGAAAGCAGCAGACTACGCCCAGGCCGGGGTCGAGGACTATTGGATCATCAACCTCGTAGACCGGAGGCTGGAGGTCTACCGCCAGCCCTCTCCCGAAGGCGTTTACGCGGATGTTCAGGTTTACCGCCCTTCGGAAGCGGCGAGGCCGCTCCACGCCCCCGGCAAATACGTCTTCGTCCTTGATCTCCTCCCCCCCGTGAAACAGAACCTATGACAAACACAAGAACAGAACCCGCCAAGAAAAAAGTCGTCGTGCTGGGCAGCGGCCCCATCCGCATCGGGCAGGGGATCGAGTTCGATTATGCCAGCGTCCACTGCGTCCGCGCCTTGCGCGAGGCGGGGTATGAGGCGATCATCATCAACAACAACCCCGAAACGGTGTCTACGGACTTTGACACGTCGGATAGATTGTATTTCGAGCCGCTGACGCCGGAGGACGTGCTGAACGTCATCGCGCGCGAGTCGCCGATTGAAGGGGTCATCGTGCAGTTCGGGGGGCAGACGGCCATCAACCTGGCGAAGCCGCTGGCGGACGCGGGCGTCCCCATCCTGGGTTCGTCGTTCGATAGCATTGACCTGGCGGAAGACCGGGAGCGGTTCGAGGGCCTGCTGCGCGAGTTGGACATCCCCAAGCCCCCTGGCCGGGCGGTCACGTCCACGGAGGCCGCCGTGCAGGTGGCTGATGAGATCGGCTACCCCGTCTTGGTCCGGCCCTCGTATGTGCTGGGCGGGCGGGCGATGGAGATCGTCTACAACCCTGCCGACCTGCGCGAGTACATGCGCTACGCCGCCGACATCTCGGACGGGGCGCCGATTCTGGTGGACCGCTACATCGTGGGGAAAGAGGCCGAGGTGGACGTGATCGCCGACGGACAGGGCGGGTGCCTGCTGCCGGGCATCATGGAGCACATCGAGCGGGCCGGCGTCCACTCGGGCGACTCGATGGCCGTCTACCCGCCCCAATCCATCAAGCGTTCAACGATAGACCAGATGGTCGCCTACGCCACACGGCTTTCCGAGGCGCTCCATGTGGTCGGCCTGATGAACATCCAGTTCGTCATCGAGGACGACCAGGCGTATGTCATTGAGGTCAACCCGCGCGCCTCGCGGACCGTGCCCTACCTGAGCAAGATCACCGGCATCCCGATGGTCAAGGCCGCGACCTGGGCGTCCCTGGGCCGGACGCTGGCCGCGCAGGGCTACACCAACGGCCTGCACCCGGACCAGCCCAACATCGCCGTCAAGGCCCCCGTCTTCTCCTTCGCCAAGCTGACCGACGTGGACATTAATTTAGGTCCCGAGATGAAGTCCACGGGCGAAATCTTGGGGATCGACACGGACTTCTCGCGCGCCCTGTACAAAGCGATGGTGGCGAGCGGCATTGACGTCCCCGTCGGGGGCAAGGGCGCGGCCCTGCTGGTGACGCTGGCCGACGGGGACAAAGAGGAAGCCCTGCCGATCATCCGGGACTTCGCCGCGCTGGGCTTCACGCTTTACGCGACCGGCGGGACGGCCCGCTTCCTCCAGTCCCACGGGCTGGAGGTGACGGCGGCGAAGAAGATCAGCGAGGGGACGCCGAACCTGCTGGACCTGATCCGGGGCGGGCGCGTCGCCCTGCTCATCAATACCGTCTCCAAAGACAAACAGATCGAGAAAGAGGCCGCCCGGATACGCCGCGCCTCGGTCGAGCACTCCATCCCCTGCCTGACCTCGCTGGACACCGCCCGCGCCCTGCACACCGCCCTGGCGACCCGCCAGGAGGGTGAGCCGTTCGCCGTGATGACGGTGGACAGGTACGTCGCCTAGCCGTTCGCCCCCCCGGCCTCACAGCAGGTTCTTCTTGACCACGGTTCCCTGCGGTGAGTCGCCTACCGTGTAGCCCTGCGCCTCGATCTCGGCGCGCAGGGCGTCCGAGCGGGCGAAGTCCCTGGCCTTGCGGGCGTCGTCCCGCTGCCCCTTCAGGGCGAGGATGTCTGCGGGCAGTTCGTCCGCGTCGCTGCCCGCCGTCGGTAGCGCGGCGCGGGAGCGGGCCTCGATGTCCAGGCCCAGGACGGAGTCGAACTCGCGCCACAGGCGGTAGGACTTGGCTTCGTGCAGGGCGGCGACGGCGCGGGGCAGGTTCAAGTCGTCGGAGATGGCGTCAAAGACCGTCTGCCGGGCGCGGGCGTACTCCTGGTCCGATAGCCCGTCGTCCTCGCCGATGCGCGCCTTCAGCTCGTACACCTTCCCCAACGCCTTGGTCGCGGCGGCCAGCGACTCCCATGTTTCCACATTGAACGCCAGTTCCGAGCGGTAGTGGGCCGTCAGGCACAGGTAGCGGTAGGCGAGCGGGTCATAGCCACGGTCAATCAGCCGCTGCACGGTTAGGAAGTTCTCGCCGGACTTGGACATCTTGCCGCCCCCAGCCTCCGCCGTGGGCGCAACGACGTTCAGGAACGCGCCGTGAATCCACATGCGGGCGAACGGGTGCCCCGTCGCGCACTCCGACTGGGCGATCTCGTTGGTGTTGTGGACGGGGATGTGGTCAATGCCGCCGCAATGGATGTCCAGCGTCTCGCCCAGATACTTCATGCTCATGGCCGAGCACTCGATGTGCCAGCCGGGGTAGCCCTCGCCCCACGGGGACGGCCACTTCATGATGTGCGTCGGCTTGTTCGTGAACCACAGGATGAAGTCGGCGGGGTGCTTCTTGCCGGCGTCCACGTTGACGTCCTCGCGCGCCCCCTCGCGCTGCGCGCCCAGGTTCAGCCCGGCCAGCTTGCCGTAGTCGTCATCCTTGGCCGTATCGAAATAGACGCCTTCGTCCGTCTCGTAGGTATAGCCCTGGGCTTGCAGTCGCTCGATGAGGGCGATCATCTCGGGGACGTGGTCGGTGGCGCGCGGGGCGACGTCCGGCCGGATGATGTTCAGCCGGGCCGAGTCGCGGAAGAAGGCTTCCTCGTAGAACTTGGCGATGTCCCAGGGCGATTTCTGCTCGCGCTCCGCCGCCTTCGCCATTTTGTCCTCGCCCGCGTCCGAGTCCGAGGTCATGTGGCCGACGTCGGTGATGTTCATCACATGCTCGACGCCCCAGCCGTGCAGCGTCAGGGTCCGGTGCAGCAGGTCTTCAAAGATATAAGTCCGCAGGTTGCCGATGTGGGCGTAGTTGTAGACGGTCGGGCCGCAGCAGTACATTCGGACCGTCTTGCCGTCGGCGGGCGTGAAGACTTCTTTGGAGCGCGTGAGCGTGTTATACAAAACCAGAGGTGTCATGGGGTTATTATAGCACATGGCCGCCCCTGCGCCGCCCGCGAAGGTGGTATACTGAAGGTAAGAGTAGGCAACGCCGAGAGGAGGACTTTCCATGACGGCCCTGATGGTGAACGATGAAGTGGTGTCCCGGCTGGAAGCCGTCGCCGCGCCGGAGGAAGATGTCACGGCCCTGGCCGAGACGGCGGTGATGCAGTTCGTCGCGCGCCGGGAACGCCAGGCCGCCGGTCGCGCCGAGATGCAGGCCATGCTCGACGGCCCGCGCCGCCCGCACGGTGAGTCAATGGCCGAGATGCGCCGCAAATACAACCTAGCCGACCTGTCACACTTGACGCACGACGAACTAGTGGAACAGGCCGAGGCCGCCCTCGCCGCACTGCCACCGGAGAAGATCGCGGAGGCGGAACGTCTGGGTCTGATATGAGGAACCCTGCCGAGGATACGCCACGCCGCTATGTTGTTGTAGACAGCGACCCTTATGACAGTGATCGTGATGATCATTACTTTTATCTCAGCCGTACCCTCGGCCCAGACTATGCCGGTAGGTGGCTTGATGACTTGGAGATAGCGGTCAATGATCTGACTGGCTTCCCCGGCCCGCTGTCCCATGCCAGGGATGAAGACGCCACGGACCCCTATGGCCGCGAGGTGCGACGCCTGCTCTACTACGGGCCGACCCGCAGGCGCAGCGGGACGCCCGTCCGCATCCTGTCACGGTCCTCCCGCCCGACCCCGACGATCCGCCGGAGGACGCCGACTCGGTCATCTTCCTGCTCCGCCTGCTCCACGGCGCACAAACGCTGCTCCCCGGAGATGCCCCCGAAGGCTGAACGATCCGGCCCCTGCGCCAATGGGAGGAAATCGCCGCCCCAACGCCGAACCGCCTCCTAACCCATCTCAACGAAGACAGGATTTTTCCATGACTACCCCCATGAAACTCGGCATCGTCGGCTGCGGCAACATCAGCAACATCTATCTCGAAGCGGGCAAGA
>CAXTWM010000230.1:0-8246 GCA_964247915.1 uncultured Armatimonadales bacterium
GTCCAGATTCCCGACAACCCGTGGCTGGGGACGCTGCTCCGTGCCGATGAGAACCAGCTTCTGGCGGGCGTCGAGCGCCCCGGAGCGGGCGACGCGGGGGCGGCGGGCGGCTGGCTGGAAGCCGCCTGCGCCTGGGGCCGGGGGCCGGCCATCCTGGCGGCCAAGCAGGACCGCGTGGCGACCCGGTTGATGGCGGCGCAGGCGGACGACGGGACATTCGGCCTGCGCGCGGGGCGCGCAGAGGATCGTTCATGGTCGCCGTCCGAAGCGGCGGCGCAGCGGTCCTGCCTTCGGGGGCTGCTGGCCTATTACGCCGTTTCGCGCCAGCCGGCGGCGGTCCATGCCGCCCTGACAGCCGGCGACCGGATGGCGAGCGCAGCGGGCGATCAGCCGAGTCCGGCCTGGGTCTACCCGCTGGCGCGGCTGTCTCAGGCCTCGGATGACCCGCGCTTCCTGGCCGTCGCGCGCCGCCAGGCGGGCGGCGCCGGCCCGGACGCCGGGGATGGCCTGGGCCTGTGCGCGCTGTACGAGGCGACCGGGCAGGCGTCCTACCTCATCGGGGCGCAGCGGGCGTGGGCGCGCGGCGCGCGCTCCCCCCTGCTGGCAGCGGAGCTGCTCCTCCTGACCGGACGGCCCGGCTACGCCGCCGCGCTGGACCGCCAGCCGCCGTCGGGGCAAGCGCTGGCGCGGGCGGGCTGGACCCGTGCCCCGCTCGGCCTGGCGGTGAACACGGACCGCGACTCGTCCGCCGTCTTCCACGGCCTCCGCCTGAGCCAGTGGAGAGGGCGGGCGGGGCGGACGATCACGGTCGGGACGGCCGCGCCCACCGCCGCCCGTCTGCGCGTGTTCCTGCCGCCCGGCCCGCCGGACCGGGTTTGGATCAACGGGGTCGCCCAGGCCGCGCCCGCGCCGCCGAGCGGCTACGCGCTGCTGACGCGGCGCTGGCGGAACGGGGACCGGGTGGAAATCCGCCCCGCCGCTCCGCCGCCTCACCCGGCCTCGTAGGGCGCTGAACGGAGGACGTTTTACGTCCCTTCCTGCCACGAGGCCAGATACCGCTCCTGCTCTTCGGTCAGGGTGTCGATGCCGACGCCCAGCGCTTCCAGCTTCAGGCGCGCGATCTCCGTATCAATCTCCTGCGGGACGCCGTAGACGCTCTTCTCCAGCGTCTTGGCGTTCTGGTTCATGTACTCGGCGCTCAGGGCCTGGTTGGCGAAGGACATGTCCATGACGCTGGCCGGGTGGCCTTCGGCGGAGGACAGGTTGATCAGGCGGCCTTCGCCCAGGATGAAGACCTTGTTGCCGTTGGGCATCGCGTACTCGTCCACAAAGTCGCGGACCTCGCGCTTGCCGCCGGTCGCCATCTTTTCCAGGGCGGGGATGTCGATCTCGACGTTGAAGTGGCCCGAGTTGGAGACGATCGCGCCGTCCTTCATGGCGGCGAAGTGCTCGCCCCGGATCACGTCCTTGTCGCCCGTCACGGTGCAGAAGAAGTCGCCGACCTTGGCGGCCTCGGCCATCGGCATGACGTGGAAGCCGTCCATCGTCGCTTCCAGGGCGCGCAGCGGGTCGATCTCGGTGACGATCACCTGCGACCCCATGCCGCGCGCGCGCATCGCCAGGCCCTTGCCGCACCAGCCGTAGCCGGCCACGACGAAGAACTTGCCGGCCAGCAGGACGTTGGTCGCCCGGATGATGCCGTCAATGGTGCTCTGGCCGGTCCCGTAGCGGTTGTCGAAGAAGTGCTTGGTCTGGGCGTCGTTGACGGCCACGATGGGGTAGGCCAGGACGCCGTCCTTGGCCATCGCGCGCAGGCGGATGACGCCCGTGGTCGTCTCCTCGGTCCCGCCGATGATGTTCTCGATCAGCTCGCGCTTCTCAGTGTGGATGATGCCCACGGTGTCCGCGCCGTCATCCATCGTGAAGTTCGGCTTGTGCTCCAGGGCGCTGAGGATGTGCTGGTAGTAGGTGTCGTTGTCCTCGCCCTTGATGGCGAAGGTGCTGATGCCGTAGTGCTGGACCAGCGCGGCGGCGACGTCGTCCTGCGTCGAGAGCGGGTTGGAGGCGCACAGCACGACGTTCATGCCGCCGGCCTTCAGCGTCCGCATGAGGTTGGCGGTTTCGGCCGTGACGTGCAGGCAGGCCACGGCGGTCAGGCCGGCCAGCGGCTGCTCCTTCTCGAAGCGGGCGCGGATGGAGCGCAGCACGGGCATCTCGCGCTCGGCCCACTCGATGCGGCGCTTGCCGGCGTCCGCCAGGCTCAGGTCTTTCACGTCGTAGGCGGGCGGCGCGACGGGCATCTCGGACAGGGTCGTCGGCGGTTGGGCGGTGACAGTCATACAGGGTCCTTTCCAGGGAACGGGAGTTTTCGGAGTCAGAGTTTCACGGCAAACGCCTCTATTATACACCATTTTCCCCTGGTTGCCCGCCGCCGCGCTGGAACTTGGGCAAAACCGGCAATCCTACCGTTGAGCGCCTTCGGGAACCCCGCACCCCAACCCCCTGTTGAAGCGGCATGACCGACCTCCCCGATCTGCTGGCGGAACGCTACGGGCCGGACGCGCCCGCGCTGCCGCCCGGCGCGTTTGAGGACAACCCCATTCTGCGGACGCTGCTCGCGCATCGCTCCGTCCGACGCTACCGCCCTGACCCGCTGCCGCCGGGGACGCTGGAAGTTCTGGGCGCGGCGGCGCAGAGCGCGGCGTCCTCGTCCAACTTGCAGGTCTGGAGCGCCGTCGCCCTCCAAGACCCCGCTCGCAAGGCCGAGGCGGCGGCTTTGTGCGGCGATCAGGACTTCATCCGGCAGGCCCCCCTGTTTCTGGTCTTCTGCGCCGACCTGGCCCGATTGACGGCGGCCTCGGAACGCGAGGGCCTGCCCGGCGCGGGGCTGGACTACTTCGAGATGTTCCTGACGGCTGTGGTGGACGCCTCCCTGGCCGCGCAAAACGCCGCCGTCGCCGCCGAGGACCTCGGCTTGGGCATCTGCTACGTCGGCGCGGCCCGCAACCATCCCCGTGAACTGGCCGCGCTCCTGCGCCTGCCCCCGCGCGTCATCGCCCTGTTCGGCCTGGCAGTCGGCTTCCCCACCGCCGGTGACACGTCCGCCGTCAAGCCGCGCCTCCCCCAGCCCGGCCTCCTTCACCGCGAGACCTACGACGCCGCCCGGCGCGACGAATCGGTGGCGGCCTACGACGAGACCATGCGCGGGTTCTACGAGGCGCAGCGGATGAACGTGCCCGGCACCTGGACCAACCACTCCGCCAAGCGTGTGGCCGGACCGGAGGCTTTGTCCGGGCGTGACATCTGGCGCGAAGTCTTGAGGGAGCGCGGGTTCGAGTTGAAGTAAAGAGAGGCAGGGCTATCATGGGAAGTTACGCAGTGCTGTATGCTCGGCTCAACAGCGCCTCGATGCTTTTGGGTGCGTTGCTCTTTCTGCTTACCTGCGGGACGTGCGGGCAATCGGCCCCACGGCTTGCGAACACTTCAGGGTGGCAGCAGACGCCCTATGAGCGCAATCCTTCGCTTTTCGCAAACGAGCAGGAAGCGGTACAGGCTCTTGGCAGCCCCGACATACTCATGCGGCGCTCCGGCGTACAATGGCTAGGCCAATGGACGGGCACGGTTCATGGCGTAGCCCCTAATCAAGCTAACTGGGCCGTCCTTCAGAGGCAGACTCCGCTGATCCCGCGCCTCATACGCGCCGTCCGGGAGATGCCTGATGCCGATAGTCAGCAGGCGGCGCGGCTTATCGCCGTGATAGGGGAGGCTGGACGATCCGGCATCCCCACCCTCTGCGCTGAGATTGTAAGCCCTGACTATGGCGACGGCACACCCGAGGGTGTCAAAGACATCACGGCCTCTATCGACCTGGCGACCAGCCTGACCCTGCTCTGTGGCGGCCCGGACAGTGTTTCCATGTGCCTGACGCCGCTCCTCCGAAACCCAAACCCCGAAACGCGCCGTGCTGTGGCCGGCACACTGGGGTTCCGCACTGACCTCCTCGCCAACCGGCGGCTTGGAGACTATGATGAGTATTCGCTGCCGCTTGAGGCACGGCGGCGGCGAAACTTCCTGTTTGACCGTCACGCCATTCCCGCACTTGCCTTGTGTTTGGATGATCCCGTCACTGCCGTCCGCTTGACGGCGGCGCATTCGCTGGAAACTTTGACGTACAATTCCGGCGAAGCTCCCTGGCAAGAAGCGTTGCCGCCGCTGGCCCGCGCGCTGGCCTCGCCTGATCCGATCTTGCGCCGGACGGCGGCGCGGACTCTGGCGCTGATGCCGACGGACACCGCACCGGTCGCAGTTGCCCTACGGAACGCGCTGCATGGGCGCGACGAGGCCATCTACCCTTATGTGATCACAGCTCTTTCACATGCCGCCTGGTGTGACCCTGGCGAGACCCTAGATGCCTTCCTGCCGGACCTGAAAGCCTTGGACCTAGAGCGGCGTCGTCTGGCGGCAGCGGACGTTCACCGTGCGGAGGGCGCGTTGTGGAGTAACCGCCGCCAGGCAGGCTATGAGGCTATGCCGGATGAACACGGCAACATCAACAACGGATACGACTCCCGCCAAATGACGTGGTCCCTGGATGTGGACGAGGGCATCCCACTGACGCAGAGAGCAGCAGTGGCAGATCGACGGCGTGTAGCTGCCGTAACGGCAAGGACGCGCTTTTTAGCAGCACTGGTTCAGGCTACGTCCGACCCCGATCATGCCGTCCGTACCGAGGACGCCCTTAGCTTAGAGAGCATCGGACGGTGGACATACAACGGCCTGGAGAACGGGTATACACCCAATCCAGCGGCAGAAGCCAGGCCACAGGTAATCACGGCTCTGGGTCAGGCATCGGATGCGCTCCGTACCAGTGAGCCACTGCTGTCGAGCAACCTCCGGGATTTACAAGCGCGCGTCACCCGTGGGCCGGATGGGGCGGCCTAGACGATTACATGAAAAGGAGACACACATGACGGAAGTAACGCGGCGCGAGTTCGTCGCCACGACGATGAAGACGACGCTGGCGGCGGGGTTCGCCCTGGCCGTGCAGCCGGTCGGGGCGCAGACGATCCACACGGACAGCAGCGGCCTGACGGCGGGCGAGGTCCAGATCCCGACGGCAGAGGGGACGATCCCCGGCTACCGGGCCGTGCCCGCCCAGGGCAAGACGTTCCCGGTCGTCCTGGTCGTCCAGGAGATCTTCGGCGTCCACGAGCACATCAAGGACGTCTGCCGCCGGTTCGCCCACCAGGGCTATCTCGCGATTGCGCCCGAGCTGTACGCGCGGCAGGGGGACGTGTCCAAGATCGCCGACATCAGCCAGATCATGCCCATCGTCTCCAAAGTCCCCGACGAGCAGGTGATGACGGACCTGGACGCCGCCGTGATCTGGGCCGAGAACAGCGGACACGGGGACGTGTCCAAATTGGGTATCACGGGATTCTGCTGGGGCGGGCGGATCGTCTGGCTCTATGCGGCCCATAACCCGTCCCTGAAGGCGGGCGTCGCCTGGTACGGGCGTCTGGTCGGCCAGACGGACGCGCTGCACCCGCAGAACCCCACGGACCTCGCCGCCCAGGTCAAAGCACCCGTGCTGGGGCTGTACGGCGGGCAGGACCAGGGCATCACACAGGACAGCATCGAAGCGATGCGCGCCGCTTTGAAGGCGGCGGGCACGGCGGCAGGGGGCGCGTCGGAGATTCACGTCTACCCGGACGCCGGGCACGGCTTCCACGCCGACTACCGCCCGTCCTATAACGCCAAGGACGCCGCCGACGGCGACCGGAAGATGTACGCCTGGCTGAAGAGCCACGGCGTCTAGGAACCCGGCTTTAAAGGGCCGGGCCAAACACACCCGAAGGAGAATTAAAAAATGGCAGTTCGCAACGCAGACGCCGAATGGTCCGGCGGCCTGATGGACGGCAAGGGAGAAATGGAACTGGGAAGCGGCGCGTTCAAAGGCCCGTTCTCGTTCAAGTCGCGCATGGAAGAGGGCACGGGCACCAACCCCGAAGAGCTGATCGGCGCGGCCCACGCCGGCTGCTTCTCGATGCAGTTCTCGGCCATGCTGGAGCACGCGGGCTTCCCGCCGGACCGCGTCCACACCCACGCCAAGGTCAACTTCGGCCCCGTGGACGGCGGCTTCGCGATCACCAAGATCGAGCTGACGACCGAAGGCACGGTCCCCGGCATTGACGACGCCAAGTTCCAGGAACTGGCCCAGGGTGCCAAAGCCGGCTGCCCCGTCTCCAAAGCCCTGGCGGGGACGGAGATCACGCTGAACGCGAAATTGATGTAGCGCAAACGAAAAAGCCCCGGCCGTCAGGCCGGGGCTTTTTTGCTGTCTGGACCTTTCTCCGACGGTGCCCGGTCGGAGCAGGCACGGGCGGCGCGCAGGACGGCGTCCAGCAGGCCGGGGAAACGGGCGTCCAGGTCGTCACGCCGTAACGAATTGAACGACTGCGTCCCTTCAGCACGGGTTTCCACGACGCCGGTCTCGCGCAGCACTTTGAAGTGGTGGGCCAGCGTGGACTTGGGGACTGCGGACGAGCCGGCCGCGCAGCAGGGCTGCTCCCCGCCTTCAGCCAGGGCGCAGACGATCCACAGGCGGGTCGGGTCGCTGAGGGCATACAGTACATCAGTCAGGGCCAGGTCTCGGCGGTTCGGGAAAATAAATCGTCTCACGCTTGACATTGTACCCCATCCGTGCCATACTCTTATTGTTCTAAATATTTAGAACAATGGAACAAGGAGACCACACATGGCAGACCTGACAGGGAAAGTGGCCGTCGTCACCGGCGCGTCCAAAGGCCTCGGGGCCGCAATCGCCAAGCATCTCGGCGCGGCAGGCGCGTCCGTCGTCGTCAACTACGCTTCCAGCAAGGCGGGCGCGGACTCGGTCGTGGCGGAGATCGAGAAGGCGGGCGGCAAGGCGGTCGCCGTCGGCGGCAGCGTGGCCGTGGAGAGCGAAGTCGCGGCGCTGTTCGCGCAGGCCAAAGACGCCTACGGCAAGGTGGACATCCTCGTCAACAACGCCGGCGTGTATGCGTTTGCGCCGCTGGAAGACATCACTGCGGAGGAGTATAAGCGGCAGTTCGACACCAACGTGCTGGGCGTTTTCCTGGCAACAAAGGCTGCCCTGCCGCTGTTCCCGGAGGCGGGCGGCAGCGTGATCAATATCAGCTCGGTCGTCAGCAAGATGGCGCCGCCAACCATTGCCATCTATTCCGCCACGAAAGGCGCGGTGGATACCCTCACCAAATCGCTGGCAAAGGAGCTGGGGCCGCGCGGCATTCGCGTGAACGCCGTCAACCCCGGCATGGTCGTGACGGAAGGCAATGCCGCCATACGCGGCGGCGATCTTGAAGCCCAAATGATCGCCGGGACGCCGCTGGGCCGCTTGGGACAACCGGACGACATCGCGCTCCCGGTCGTGTTTCTGGCCTCGGACGCCGCCCGCTGGATCACCGGGGAAACGATCTTCGTTTCCGGCGGCGCGGCGATCTAGCGCACAGAAGGGCCATGACCGTAGAGTCATGGCCTTTCTGGCTCACCCGGCCGTGTTCGCCGCCCGGTACGCGCCGGGGGCCAGGCCATAGCGGCGGCGGAAGGCGTTGCTGAACGCCGCCTCGCTCCCGTAGCCGACGTGCGCGGCGATCTCCGACAGGCGACGCTCGCCCTGCGCCAGCAGGCCGGCGGCGATGCTCATGCGGTGCCCGTACAGGAACTTCATCGGCGGCTCGCCCATGACCTGGACGAACTGCCGGATCAGCGTCGCCCGCGACATGGACGCTTCTTCGGCCAGCCCTTCGATCGTCCAGGGGGCGTCGGGGCGCATCTGAATCGCCCCCAGCACCCGCGCCATCTGTGGGTCCCGGATGGCCGCAAGCCACCCCCTGGTCTCGCCGGGCGTCTGGGACAGATAGGAGCGGAACGCCAGCAGGAACGTCATCTCCCACAGCCGCGCCAGCACCAGTTCCGAGGCCGGGCCGCCCAGCGCGGACTCCCGCAGAATGCTTTGCAGGGTCGTGTCTAGATGCGGATACGCCGCCCGCTCGCCGGCCCGCAGTACCAGCAGCGGCGGCAGCGCCGAAACAAACGGGCAGCCTTTCACAATGCCGGCCCGAATCGTGGCGTATAGGAAATCGCTCTGCGCCTCCGACTGCGGCGCGGCCCTGCCGCGCAGCGTGTGCCGCGCGCCGCGCGTCACAAAGACCAGATCCCCCGCCTCCACCGGCTGCGCCCCCTCC
>CAXTWM010000231.1:0-8234 GCA_964247915.1 uncultured Armatimonadales bacterium
CCCGGAGGGTCCGAAAGTCGTCATCCAGGCGCCGGTTCTGGAACACGGTCAGGAGGCGGCCCGCGCGCTCCGAGGCGGCGATCATCCGGTCGCAGTCGGCCAGCGTCAGGCACATGGCCTTGTCGGTGACGACGTGCTTGCCCGCCGCCAGCGCCCGGATCGCCAGGTCGGCATGGGCATGGCTGGGCGTGGCGAGGACCACGGCGTCCACGTCCGGGTCGTTGAACGCGGCGTCGTAGCTGGGGAACGCCCGGCAATTTTGCTGGGAGCGGATCGCGTCGGGTTTCGCCGGGTCGTGGGTCGCCACGCCGTAGAGTTCCAGCCCCTCCGCGAGCCGGATGAGGCGGCAGTGGCAGTCGCGCCCCCACCATCCGTAGCCAATGACGGCGACGCGGGGCCGAACGCGATCCATCGTCAAATCCGTAGTTAAATCCATCACAAACCCGTTGCCGGACATGGGCGAGTCCGACCCTTTCCTCCGCTGGAAGCGAGGAAGACGTTCTCCGTGCCGCGCCGGAATTCCTTTCCCACAGGACAAGGTTATGCCCCAAGCGACCGACCCGAGCTGTCTGCACGCGCAGGACGGGGTTTCATATTAACAAGATCAGCGGGTTGTTCACCGCTGAAAGCGGATGATGGGAAAGAACTTTTTGATGAGTCTGTCAGGAGTCGGCGTGTTGCCGGGCGAGTACTTGCAAGGCTTTCTGGAGATAGGCGTCCTCGGCGGGGGCGCCGGGGAGGGCGATGTCGGGGGTGACTCCGCGCCCTTCCAGATGGACCCCGTTGAGCGCCAGGTCCTGGACGGCCAGCTCCAGCAGGAACCCCGGTCCGACTGGGAAGGTCTCCAGCCCCAGCACCGCCCCCGCCGTCGGCTGTCCGACGACCGTCGCCCGCTTAGACGCCTGGAGCGTCCACGCCAGCCACTCCTTGGCCGAGCGGGTGCCCCCGTCCACCAGCACGACCAGCGGCTTGGCGTAGCCCTCGGGGCGCTCGGCCCACTGCGGCGCCTGGCGCGTCCGCGACGAGACCCGGATGTCGGGCTGGAAGAAGGGGTCGGCGTACCCGGACGGGGAGCCGCCGTAGCCCTGCCGCAAGTCCAGCACCAAGCCGGCGGTGTCGTGCAGGCGTCCCAGCACTAGGCTCTCAAGCAGGCGTTGGAACCGGAAGTCGCCCATGCACCAGAGGTGGACGTACCCGACCCGCCGCCCGTCCGGCAGGGAAATGACGCGGGCGCTCTTCTCCGTGGCCGCCAGCATCAGGTCCAGGGGCGTCTTGGCGACGGGCATGACCGTGACGGCGGCTTCGGCGCCCTGCCGCCGGTAGACGAGCCGGGCCGGCGCCGGGCCGAACTGGGTCAGCCCGTGGTAGGGCCGGCCGTTCACCGAAACCAACACGTCGCCGGCCCGCAGTCTCGCGCCGGCGGCGGGCGATCCGTCCAGAACCGCCGCGACTCGCGCGGGGTCGTCCGAAGACGCCAGGCAGCCGATCTGGAACAGTCGCCGCCCGAATCCCTGCCCAGGGATAACGCGGACATATTGCCGGGGGGTGACGCGGACGTACTGACGAAGGGTGACGGGACCGCTCACCACCTCCGGCAGCAGGTAGAACTCGAAGTCGTCCGGGCCGTAGAGGCGGGTGTGGGAGGCGTGCAGGCGGGCCAACAGGTCGTTCATCAGGGCGAGGAACTGGGCGTCGCTGGTGACCGCCTTCACGCGCTTGGCATATTCGGACCGCACGCGCGGCCAGTCCAGGCCGTTGAAGCCAGAGTCGTAGAAGTGGTCCGCGACCGCTTTGGACAGGGTGGCGAAGTCCTGGTCATACGTCGGCGGCGCAGGGGCGGAACGGGGAACAAGCCCCGGCCCGGATTGCGCGCGGCAGGCGTGTCCGGCCGGCAGCAGGGCCAGCCACAGCAGGGCCGGCCACAGGGCGCGGGCGCGGCATTGCCGCAGGGAGGTGAAAGCCGTCATGGGAGTGTGAATGATCCTGTCGTTCGGGGAAGTCGTTCGACCTCCTAATCATACGGCAGACGTGGGCAAATAAGTTCGCCGCTGCATCCCCTGTCGGTCTGCACCCGGTTATGCGGTGGGAGGGAGTACCCCATCACGCGGGAGGCGTACATCAACGCCGGAACGTCAGGACGACCAGGGCGTGCGGGGGCAGGGTGATGTCCAGGGTCTTTCCGTCCGCCAGCGCCGGGAGCGGGAAGGGGCGGGGCTTCACGTTATCGGGGGTGTCCCAGGCGTTGGCCGCCTGCGGGTCGGCGGAGGTCAGGATCGTGGCGGTCGCGCCTCGGGCGGCGAAGCCGGCGAGGGACAGGTGGACGGGGCGGGCGTCGGAGAGGTGACGGTTGACGATGAAGGCGACCAGTGTTTTGGGGTCGGCCCCCAGCGCGCTGAAGACGTCCACGTCGGGGACGTCGGCGGCGGCGGGCAGGAAGCCGCGCGCGGGGACGTCGCGGCCCGGCCCGGTCCAGTCGGCGGCGACGGGCGTTCGGGGGCGGGCGGCGGCGTAGAGCTGCGAGGTGTAATACTGCGGGTCCACATACACGACGCCGTGGCTCTTCTTGATGCTGCCGCCGTGGAGCAGGGCGGTCATGTTCGACAGAGTCACCCAGTCGCTGTGGCGCAGGAGGGCGTTGAGCGTCAGCGCGTTGTAGATCGCGCCCGCCGTGACGTTGTGGTTCGGCCCCCGCTCCCAGCCCGGTCCGCCCCCAATGATGATGCCCCATTCCGTCGGCGCCAGCCGCGTCTTCGCTTCCGGCCCCTCGACTCGCGTGATGTCCCGGATCAGCTCGGGAATCTCGGTCCGGTCCAGGAAGGCGGGGTGCGCCATCGCGCTTTCCCACTCCTGGTCGTAGGGCAGGCCGCCCAGCCCGCCGGGCAGGCCGACGAGCGGGTGGATGGTCAGAAAGTCGGGCGCGGCCCCGCCATTCGCGACGGCGGCGTTCAAGACCGTGGTGTTCCAGGCGTTGTCGCGGTCCAGGCCGCGCGGCCCGAACTCGTCGCCCTTGCCGTTCGCCATAACCTTGATTCCGGGGTCGGCCCCTTTCATGGCGGCCCGCAAGGCGACGAAGCGGGCGGCGTAGCCGGCCGCGTCCGTGTGGCCGATCTGCCAGCCGCCGTACAGCTCGTTGCCGATCTCCCAGAGCGGGACGCGCCGTGTGTGAGAATTACAGTAGCGCACCCAGGCGGCGGCCTCTTCGGGCGTGCCGTCCCCGGCGTTCGCCCCGATCTGGGTGGTCGCCCCGAGGCGCGCGGCGAGGTCCAGGAACTCGTCCGTGCCGAAGGAGTGCGGGTCGGGGCCGCCCCAGGCGACGTTGCGGGTCGTCGGGCGGGCCTCGCGCGGGCCGACGCCGTCCTGCCAGTGGTAGCCGCTGGAGTAGTTGCCGGCCAGGCGCAGGACGGGGATGTGCCAGGCGCGGGCGGCGCGCACGGCGTCCGGGTCCATGCCGTTCAGGGCGTCATCCGGGAACAGGCTGATCTGGTCCACGTCCACGGCCCCGCCCCCGGCGTGGGCGACGACGAGCCGGGCGGCCTGCCCCTTCGCCAACGCCCCGGCGGGCAGGGTCCAGTGGACCGTCTGCTTGTGCCAGGCGGGGCTGGCAACGCTCAGGGGCGTCTGCACCACCGCCTGTCCCGCCGTTTCCAGGCCGGGCCGGAAGCCGGGACCCGTCTCGCCGCCCGCCCGCACGGCCAGGGTGATCTTCCCCGCCTCGCCCGGCGCGCGCGTCCACAGGGTCAGGGTGTAGCCCCGGACGCGGTAGGCGGGCAGGTAGACGCGCTGGCTCAGGACGCCGTCCGGCCCGGCTAGGCGCTCGCAGTGTTGGGACAGGTAGCCGCTGCCGGGCGCCTCCTGCCAGGTCGCGGCTCCCGTCTGGTCCCACCACTGCGGCTCCGGGTCGGCCTTCTCGATCCGCTCCAGGCTGGGGTTGTGCAGGGCGTCCGCCCAGAGCGTGCCGTAGATGGCCGTCCCCAAGTTCTCCATGAAGTTGCCGAAGACGTTCGGGGAGACCGGCTTGGCGGCGACACGGGCGGCATCCAGCGTGATGCGCGTCACGCCGCCGGGCGCGGCGTCGTCGCGGCGGAAGTGAAACAGGTCGCGGGTGGACGCAGAGACCGTCGGCGGCGCGGCGTGGTCGGGGGGCGGCAGGAGCAGGCCTGCGAGCAGAGCGGCGACGGCCAAAAGTTTGGTTGCTTTGGTCATGGGGTTTCCTGCCGCCATTATAGACCGCGCGGCGCGTCCCGTCAAGCCGGAACCGCTTGACAAAACCGGGGCGCAGTCTTATAATCGGGCCAATGAACCCCACACGCCTTTTCGCCGGCCTCGCGCTGTGCCTTTTCCTGACCGCCGGACTTGTGGGAGCCGCGCCTACGGCGACGGCAGCCGCGCCGGGCCTGAACATCGCCGTCGGCGCGGTTGATCCCGGCGTCTTCCACCTCGTCGCTTCCCCGTCCAGCAGCCTGCCCCCGCCCGCCAGCCCTTTTGTGGTGGAACGGACGTCCTGGCCGGGCGCGGTCATCCGCCGGGACGCGGGCGGCGCGACCAGGGTTCAGACCCCGCAGGGGGCGCTCCAGGTGGGATTCGGCGGGCGGCTGCGCCTCCTGGACCGGGCCGGGCGGGCGCTGGTGTCGTCCGGGGCCGTGACGGAGGCGAACGGGACGATCACACTCACACTGACCCATGACCCACGCGAGCGTTTCTACGGAGCAGGCAACGAGAGCGAGAACCACGCGGGTGCCCTGACGCACCCGTCGGGGACACAGACCGTCAGCAACGGCACGACGCGCATCCCCTTCCTGTGGTCCACCGGCGGGTGGAGCGTCTTCATTGCCAATAACCAGACGGGCGCTTCCTGGCATGACGAGAACGGAACGCTGACGTGGACCGTTCCCGGCCCCGCGCTGGACCTGTACCTGAGCGTCGCGCCGGACGGCTACGGGCTGCTGGACGCCTATTCGCGGCTGACCGGGCGTGCGCCGATCCCGCCGCGCTGGACGTTCGGCTTCATGATCAGCCGCTGGGGCTACGCCGACGCCGCCGACGTGCAGGACAAGTGGCATCAGTTCCGGGACCGGCGTATTCCCGTGGATGCCTTCATCTACGACTACGACTGGTTCACGAACGATTGGGACTTCAACCCGAAGACGTTCCCGCCGGGCAGCCTGGACAAGATGAAGGCGCTGGGACTGCACTTCGTCGGCATCCGCAAGCCGCGCGTCAACGACGCCCATCTGGATTTCGCCCGCCGCCAGGGCTGGGTCCTGAGAAGCCCGCAGGGGAGCGATCTACACTTTGACATCCCCCAGGCCCGCTACTGGTGGTGGAGTCACCACGCCCCCTTGGTGCAGGCGGGGGTGGACGGCTGGTGGAACGACGAGGCCGAGCAGACGGCGGACGAGTTCTTTCAGATGGTGCAGACCGAGTGGGACGGCTGGCGGGCGATGAGTGACCGGCGGGCCTGGTCCATCAGCCGCGCCTTTGCGCCGGGGATGCAGCGGCTGGGCGCGGCCGCCTGGACGGGTGACATCAACACCGACTGGGACACGCTGGCGAACCAGCCGGGGACCCTGCTGAACTGGGGCCTGGCGGGGATGCCCTATTCCGCCCAGGACATCGGCGGCTTCCAGAGCACGCCCACCCCCGAACTGTACGCGCGCTGGATCGAGGAAGGCGTCTTCGTGCCGGTCATGCGCGCGCACGGGACGTACAACTCCCCGCGCTGGCCGTGGGCTTTTGGCGACGACGTCCTGGCCGCGACCAAAAAGGCTATCGAGCTGCGCTATCGCCTGATTCCCTATGTCTACACCTTCGCCGCCCAGACAGCGGCCACGGGCGTCCCGCTGATGCGCCCGCTTGTGCTGGAGTTCCCGCAGGACCCCAAGACGTTCAACCAGGAAGACGAATGGCTGGTCGGCGACCGCCTGCTGGCTGCGCCCGTGCTGGCCGAGGGCGGCGCGCGCGACGTGTACCTGCCGACGGGCCGCTGGTACGACTTCAACACGGGTGCCGCCATCAATGGGGGCCAGACGCTCCACGTCCAGGCCCCGCTGGACACCATCCCCGCCTACGTCCGGGCGGGGACGCTCCTGCCGCTCGGCCCGGTCCTCCAGTCCACGGGTCTGGGCGCGGAAGACCCGCTGGAAGTGCGCGTCTACCCCGGCGCGGACGCCGCGTTCTCGCTGTACGAGGACGACGGCGACACCTACGCTTATCAGCGGGGCGCGTCCAGCCGCATCCCAATGCGCTGGGACGAGCGGGCGCGGACATTGACCATCGGCGCCCGCGCGGGCACGTTCCCCGGACTGCTTGCGACGCGGCACCTGAACGTCGTCCTGCCGGACGGCAGCCGCAAAAGCGTCACTTACACGGGGCGCGCTCTTCAAATGAGGCTCACGCCATGAACAGAAACCTTCTGATGCTTGCGGCAGCCGCCGCGCTCGGGCTTGGCAGCGCCGCCCACGCCCAGGGACCAGCCGCCATGAAAACGCCGCCCGCCCCGGTCACGATCACGGCGGACTTCGCCGTGCCCGTAGACGATCCCCTGGTCAAGACCAAGTTCGGCGTCTACAACTCCGGCGTCGTGCCCCTCGCCCACTACGAGCGAGACGCTCCCCTGCTGGACGAGGTCCGGCCCGACTCGCTGCGCGTGGACCTGGCCTGGGGAACGCGCTGGGCGGGCTGGAAGACGCCGCCGGTGTCGGGAGCGCCCGGTCAGCCCGTCTATGACTTCCGGGAGATGGACCGGATCGCGGCCCTGCTGAACGGACGAAACGTGTCCCCCTTCTGGTCGTACTGCTATGTCCCCTCCCCCGTCCAGCCCGCGCCGGGCCAGTACCGCGCCCTGCCCACGGACATGACCGTTTGGGGGCGGATACTCGGGGACTACGCGCGCCACGCGCGGGCGGGCGGCCCGCTCCAAACGGTCGGGCATCACGAGGTCTACAACGAGCCGGACAACGGCGATTTTCTCCGGGGCAGCGAAGCCGACTACCTGGCGATGTACGATGCGGGCGCGCGGAGCCTGCGGGCGGCGGACCCGGACGGCGAGATCGGCGGCCCCGCGCTGGCCTTCACCGACGCCTGGATCGGGCCGTTCCTGGACGGGGTCACGGCGCGCGGCCTGCCGCTGGACTTCTTCTCGTTCCACTTCTACCCCGGCGGTCCCTACCACGCCCCCGACATCGCGGGCGTCCTCGGCCTGGTCCGCACACAGCTCCAATCCCGGCCCGCGCTGGCGACGACCGAGGCCGCGCTGGACGAGTACAACTCCTATCCGATTGACTACCCCGTGGGGGGTCGTCAGGACCATTACCCGCTGGCCTCCGCCCTGCTCCACGACTACAAGTTCTTCCTGTCCCAGCCCTGGCTGACGTCGGTGCATTGGGCGCAGTTCATGGACACGGGCGGCGGCAACTGGTCCGGCATGGTCAGCCTAGACGGCCACCGCAAGGCGGTCTTCAATGCCTACCTGATCTACGCCCGGATGCCTGTAGACCGGCGGCGGGTCCTCATCAATGGCCCCGACGGGCTGGAAGGCATGGCGTCTCTGGACACCCACCGCGCCTCGCTCGTCTTTTGGAACCGAACAGGCCGGGAGCAGACGGTACAGGCCGCGCTCCATTATGTGCCGCTGACGCGCGGCCACCTGCGCGTCTTCCGCATTGACGCTGCCCACGCCTCCTGGGGCGACGCCCCTAAGAACGAGCGCCTGCTGCCGACCGAGACGCTGCCCCTGGACGGCTCCGCGTTTATAGAGTGGCCGGGCGCGATCCCCGACGGCGGCGTAGTCTACCTGGAAGCCGACGACGACTCGGGCCGCTCCGACCTCGCTCCCAGCCCCGTCGCCCAGGTGATACGGACGCACCATTTCTACCCGGACCGCACGGGGAGCGCCTACGCCGACTTTGACCGCAACACCTGGACCGCCCGGCTCGGCATGGGGTCCGAAGTGTCCGCCAATGCGACCGTCGGCGTCACGGCGGAAGACTTCCCCCCCGTCCTCACCGTCTCCGCGCAGACCGACGGGATTCTGACGCGGCACCCCCTAAACAGCTTCCTCGCCGTCCGTTTAGACTACCAGGTCGGCGACGCCTACACCCACGGCGTCCTGTTCCACGGCGGGTTTCCCGGTGCCGGCAACCTCGCCCACGCCCACCCCGCCGCCCCGATGCCCTGGGGCACGCGCCGCCCGCCTGACCAGGTGGTCCGCGTCGCCGACTTCCACCATTTCACCC
>CAXTWM010000232.1:0-8178 GCA_964247915.1 uncultured Armatimonadales bacterium
GGCGGGCGTCACCCGGGGCGGCGGGCGGGCGCTTTAAGGTAAAGTAAGCGGAGGGTCTTTGGGGGGGCGCGATCAGTCGCGCCCCCTTCGTTTATTGCGGCTTTTATCGGCACAGCATCCTCTCCGCCTGGCGCAGCGACGCCGATGAGGGGTGCTTGCGGAGCGCGTTGCGGATCTCCATCAGGGCCGCCTGCCGGGTCTCGTCCGAGCCGAAGGCCAGCGCTCGCCGGTACGCCCCCGCCGACCGGGCGGCGTCGCCCGACGCGGCAAAGCAGAGCGCCTGGTTGTAGCGCACATAGGGCAGGCTGGGGTCCAGCGCCTCCGCGCGCCGGCTGCTGGCGATGGACTGCGGGTATTGCCCCGCCTGATATTGGAGCCATCCCAGCAGGGCATAACAGCCGGCGTCATGCGGGAGGGCGCGGGTCGCCGCCGTCAGCACCCGCGCTCCGCGCGCCGGCTGGTGCGCGCGGTCGAGCCACACGCCGAAGTCAATGTAGGTGCGCTCCACCGTCGGGTCTAAACGGATCGCCTGCTCGAAATCCGCCCAGGCCGGAGGAAGATGCTCCGTGGCCGCCTCGGCGTAGGCCCGGACGGCGTAGTCCTGGGCCTGCGGCCTGCCCCGGCGAATCACGGCGTCCTCATCCGCCACGGCTCGGGCGTAGTCCCCGTTCCTCAAATCGGCCCCACCCTGACGCCCTGAGCTTTCGGAAGCGAAACCATCCCAGCGGGGCGTCGCCTCCCAGTGGGTGACGTGTGGCGGCGAATACCGGACCGGCGCCAGCGATGGCCGCCGTTCGGGGGCAGGGCCGGCCCAGCGCGCGCCGGTCGGCGGTCGCCCGCAGCCAAAAGCTGCCAGCGCGGCCAGACACAACAACGGGATGCTCAGGCATCTTCGGGCCTGCATTCCACGGGCCTTTTCTGCGACGGGCCGAGGCAGGAAAGGGCGCGGGAGGAAACTCCCGCGCCCTCCCGTCCGTGCCGCTCAGTGTGTCACTGCGCCGAAGCGCTCTGGGCGGCGGGGGTGGCGGTCGCTTTCGTGAGTGCGTCCGCCAGGTCCGTCGTCGGGCCGCCGTAGCCGAGGAAGCTGGCGAGCACCTTGCCGTCCTTGCCGATGACGTACTGGGTCGGGATGCCGGTCACATTGTACAGGCGGTTCGACACGTTCGGACTGCCACGCTTCGTCGGATCAATGGCGAACGTGATCGCATCGTACTCCGGGTGCTTGGGGAGCCAGGCGTCGAACGCCTCCTGCGTGTCGGAGACGCAGACGGCCAGCACGACCACGCCCTTGTCCGCGAACTGCTTGGCGACCTCGTTGGTGTGCGGCAGGGAGCGCTGACACGGCGGGCACCAGGTCGCCCAGAAGTCCAGCACGACCACTTTCCCCATGTAGTCCGAGAGCTTGACGGGGCCGCCGGCCCTGTCGTGGACCGTGAAGTCCGGGGCCAATGTGCCCGCCGCCAGCAGAACCGGCCGCGAAGCCTCTGCGGTGGCCTGCGCGGCCTCTTGCGCCTTCAGGCGCTTGGCGCGAGCCGCCGCCACAGCGGGCGAGGTGCCCCCGCCGCCACGCGGCCCGAACAGGATGTAGCGGTTTGCCGTCAGGCCGCTGCTCGGCGAAACGAAAACGCCCTTGAAAGCCGCCGTCCGGCCGTCGTAGCGGACGACGTCGTTCTTCTGCCAGTCGCCGACGTAAAGATCGCCGTCGGGGCCGAAGGTCAGGCCGCCAACGTTGCCCAGGTGCGCGCCCGGCGCGGCGAAGACCCGGACGAAGGCGCCGGTCCTGCCGCTGAACTGGAGCACGCCCGAGTCGCCGCCCGCGTACAGGTCGCCGCCGGGGCCGAAGGCGATGTTCTGCGGGTTTTTGAGGCCGCCGCTGTTCGGCTTGACGAACGCGCCCAGGGAAGCCCCCGTTTTGCCGCTGAAGCGCAGGATTTCGTTGGCGCTGTTGTTGGTGACGTACAGGTCGCCGTCGCGCCCGAACGTGATGTCGCCCGCGTTGGTCAGGCCGCCCCGCCCGTGCGGCACGAACACGCCCAGGGGCGCGCCCGTCCTGCCGTTGTAGCGCAGGATTTCGCCCGTCCCGATGCCGCCGGCGACGACGTACAGGTTACGGTCCGGCCCGAACGCCATCGTGATCGGCTCGGTCATGCCGCCGCTCCCTTTGGGGATGAACGTCCCCAGCGCGGCACCGGTGAAGGGGTTGAAGCGCAGGATGCGCCCGTCACCGTAAGAAGTGACGTACAGGTTGCGATCCGGCCCGAAGGCGAGACCGACCGGCATCATGCGCGTGCCCAGGATGCTGAGGACCCTGCCCGTGGCCCCGTTGCAGCGCATGACCGAGCCGTCGCCGATGTTGGCGATGTACAGGGCAGAGTTGGCCGGCGTCAGGCGCGGCGCGGGCGGCGCCCCCTGCGCCCGCGCGGCGGGCAGGTGTGCCGCAGGCGGAAGGAGCGCGGCGGCGAGCAGAAGGCCATACGGCCTGAATCGGAATGACATGGCGGTGTTCCTCCTCGGAAGGCAGGCAGCGGCTCGGAGTGCAGTGTTGGGTTCACTATAACACACCCTCGCCGGGCTGTCAATGAAGCGGCAGGCCGGAACAGGTATAATAGGCGCATGAGTGACCAGTACGACGTGATCATCTGCGGGGCGGGGCCGGCGGGGGCCTGCGCGGGGTACGAGGCGGCTTTGGCTGGCCTGAAAGCGCTGATCCTGGAAAAGAAGACGCTGCCGCGCTACAAGACCTGCGGCGGGGGTGTGCCGCTCACCGTCGCGAACGACCTGCCCAGGCTGATCCCCGAGGCGTTCGTCGAGGCGACCGTCACCCACCTGCGGCACACCTGGGACTTCGAGGACGCCCACGTTGCGCCCCTGAACCCGGACCCGGACCAGCCGCCGATGAGCCTCTGGATGGTGCAGCGCAGCGTCTTCGACAACGCCCTGACCCAGCGGGCGGCGGCGGCGGGGTGCGACGTGCGCGACGGCGTCGCTGTCAAGTCGGTCGAGCCGGACGGCGACCTGCGGGTCCGGGTGACGGCGGCGGATGGTGATGTCAGCTACGCTTCCCATGTCGTCGGGGCGGATGGGGCGAACGGGATCGTGGCGCGCATGGCCGGCCTCCGCAAGCAGCGGCTGCTGGCGATCGCCCTGGAAGCCGAAATTCCCCATGAGTGGGGACACGGACACGAGGCGCTGCGGCCCGAAATTGCCCATTTAGAATACGCCGTGAAGCAGGGTTACGCCTGGGTCTTCCCCAAAGCCGGTCATCTGTCGGTCGGCGCGGGGACGTTCGGGCGTCGCTCGGCGGAAGGCAAAGGGGAGGCCAGCAAGGATGAGCTGGCGCGCTGGATCGTCGGCTACCTGGACGCGCTGGGCGTGCCCCGTCGGCGCGAGGAGATCGAGTTCCACGGCCACCCGCTGCCGATCTGGGGCGGCTCCGAGCCGGTCTCCGCCTGGGGCGGGCGAGTCCTGCTGGCCGGCGACGCCGCAGGGCTGGTCAACCCGCTCTTCGGCGACGGCATCTCCTACGCCTGCCGGTCGGGCGCGCTGGCGGGCAAGGCTCTCGCCGCCGGGCAGGCCGCGCGCTGGACCGAGGCGCTGCGGGAGGATCTGGGGGCGAGCCACGATGCCGCCCTGTCCATCGCCAAGTTCTTCTATCAGTTCCCCCGCGTCTGCTATAACATGGGCGTCAAGAGTCCCACTGGGACGCGCACGGCGGGCCGGCTGATCGGCGGCGACCTGCGCTTCGACGGCATCCTGGAGCGGCTCCCCTGGAAACGGCTGATGGCGGGGTCAAAGCTTGCCTGGTGAGGGCCAAAAAATCTTCGGTCGGAAGAAGGAATCGTGGCGGGGAACGTGGAACAAGGGCGCGGAACCGCCGACCGGGGCTTGCGCCCGGCCGCTACAACCACAGAGAGGACACGAAACATGGCTTTCAGCGTCAAAAGCAAGAAAAACGGCACCGAGTATTACCTGCACGGGCGAGATGCCGCCAACGGCAAGACCAAGCTCTACTTCTTTTCCAAGGAAGTGAAAGACGGGTCAATGAACGACCTGCCCGAAGGCTATGAGGTGTCCGAGAACTCACTCACGGGCCTGCCCATCCTCAAGAAGAAGAAGTAAGCGATCATTCCTCCCATCTGTCCCCGTGTTGCCGACGCTTTTGCGGCGTCGGCAACCCGTTTTCAGGAGGCCCCTCAAGAAGTTTGGAGCGGAGAATAGCCGAGCACACGAAACACGAGGGCGGCCCCTCAAAAGGGCCTGATCCAAGCGCCGCAGCGGTGCCTCGGGTGAAGCTCCTGTTCCTGGACGGGATGCGCGGGCTGGCGGCGCTCTACGTCCTTCTGTTTCATCTCTACACCCCGGACGACCTCCCTGCCGCTGTCCGGCACGGGCTGTCCTGGCTGCGCTTCGGACACTACGCCGTGGGCATCTTCATAGTCCTTTCGGGCTACTCGCTCATGCTTCCGGTCGTCCGATCCGAGGATGGCCATATCCCCGGCGGCACCGTGAACTTCTTCAAGCGCCGCGCCCGCCGCATCCTGCCCCCCTATTACGCGGCCATGGCCTGCTCGCTTGCCGTACTCTTCCTGGCGCGCCTGGGCATGAACGCCTTACATACCACCTCAGGCGACCAAACATTAGCCAGCCAGGTCGAACCCGGTGATCTCGTCACACACCTTCTTTTGATCCATAACTGGTTCCCACGCTATGTCGGCCAGATCAACGGAACACACTGGAGCGTCGCGGCGGAGTGGCAGATCTATTTTCTTTTTCCTTTACTGCTGTTACCGCTTTGGCAGCGTTTTGGAAGCCTGACCGTTGTCGGAGCGGCGCTGGCGATCGGCGTTGTTCCTTTCCTCCTGCTCCCCCCGGCGCACGACTTCCATTGGACATGTCCGCAGTACATCGGCCTGTTCGCGATGGGGATGATGGGGGCGACGATCAACTTTTCGCGCAGAACACGCGACAACAACCTGCTTGTCTCCCTTCCATGGGGCGCTCTCTCTGCGGCACTGTTCTGCCTCTTCATTTTGATCGCCAAGTTTATGACGCGCGGCTTTTTGCCCAACGCCCAGCTAGATGTGAGACTGCCGTAGACGATGGATGTGCTGATCGGGGCCGTCGCCGCTAGCTTTATCATCTTCTGCACGGAAACGCTGACACAAACGGAACGGAAAAAAACCTGGCTGCTACGGCCCTTAGAGTCACGCATGGCAACAGGGCTTGGGCTGTTTTCTTACAGCATCTACCTGATGAGCCTGCCTATCGAAACGAAGCTCCGTGTCGCCCTGATGCACGTTTGTCATTCAGGCACTCTGATAAATGTGCTCATGTTCGTGATCGGTGCGCCCGTCACGCTCGCATTGTGCTACTTCTTTCATCTCGCATTCGAGCGCCGGTTTATGAGGAACCTGTCGCTTCCCAAAAAAGTGAGTGGTGAGGTTTTTCTGACCAGCAAGGCTAATGCGGAGGAGACTTCAATATCTGAGCCAAGGGGCGGTAGACCAGCGCCGGGTCAATGACTGCGATGGGGTCGCGCGGGTCCTGGATGCTCCAGATCAGGTAATAGTGGTCCAGAACGGCGGGCGGCATCTGCGGAGGATGCGAGAAGGCGATGAGGGTCGTCGGCTGACGTCGCTCCAAGATACGGTACAGCGGGTCGTCGGGGTACATCCACCGCTCGTCGTCCACGCCCCACGTTCCTTTGTAAGAGGCGGGCAGGCGCGCGATCTCCCCATCAGTCAGGCCCCGCACGTCAATGAACGTCTTGTCCAGGTTACTGTAGCCCGCGTAGCCCATTTCCGAGTAGGCGATGACGCCGCCCGGCGGCAGCGCGTCATGGATGTAATGGTTGGCGGCAACCCATTTGCGCCCCAATGCGTTGTCCGCCGATAGCAGATCGGCGCTCGACGCCGAGAACCGGGCGTTCGACCAGGGATCATGCGGGGAAACGACGGCGCAGGCGACCCACAGCGCGACGGCGAACACGGGCGCGGCGGCCGTCCGCACCGGCCCGCGCCCGCGCAGCCGGCCCAGCCCCTGCACCTGAAGGACGGCCAGGAGCGGCAGGACCGGCACGACGAAACGCCAGCCCGGCATCCAGTCGCCGCCGAAGTGCAGCACGAACGCCATCTGCCCCAGGACAATCGCCGCCATCGCCCCTGTCCACCACCCGCGCCGGACGGAGCCGAGCAAGGCCAGCCCCCAGAAAGCCGCCGTCCCGGCCGCCTGCCACTGCGTAGACCAGAGCGGCACGGGGAACTTCAAGTAATCCCAGGCGACCCGGACCGGCGACAGGGGATGGAGCAGGTACAGCGGCCCCCACAGCCGGGCATACTCCGATGTCACCTGCTTCGCGTAGTAGGTATTCGGCACCCACTGCCCGTAGTAGGCGAACCGCGCCAGGAGCAGGCCCGCCGTCAGCAGCAGGAACACCGACGCCCAGCTCAGCGTGTCCCACCACGGCAGCCGCCGCCGGACGGCTCCGATGATCCGAACGACCAGCAGCACGGCGAACAGCAGTGCCGCCTCGGGCCGCGCCAGGAGCGCCAGAAAGAGCAGGCCCGCCGAGCGCACGCCGACGCGCCCCTCGATTTCCCGCCCGAAGGTCAGCACGGAGGCCAGGACCAGACACACTGCCAGCGTCGTTTCCATGCCGTTGACGGCGGCCAGCGCGAAGTTGTTGTTGAGGGCGATTAATGTTTGTGCGAGCAAGCCCTCCCCGTCCGAGAGGCCCACGGCGCGGGCCAGCCGCCCGGTCTGCCAGAGGGCGAGGGCGGCCAGGCCCAGGCCCAGCAGCTTCGCTTTGAATAGGATGTCCACGGACGGGGCGATCTTCAGCAGGAGGACGGACAGCAGCAGGTGGAGCGGACTGGAAAAGCCCTCCACCCGTTCTCCGACGTTGAAGACCAAGCCGTGCCCGGCGAGCAGGTTCGCCGCATAGCGGTAGGTGATGAAGGGGTCGTCCGTGGTGACGCAGAAGACGGAGTAGGCGCCGACGAGGAGGAGGAGATAGGGAACGGCAAAGGCCGCCCCTCTGAGGGCAGCCTTTGGCTGTATCCGTGATGAGGCGGTCGGCGCGATGTCCGTGCTAGGCGACATACTCATACCGGGTATTGCGGCGGCGAGGCTCGTAACCAGCGTCCGAAATCAGCCGCTCGATCTCCTCAATGGGGACAGTGAAGACGCAGCCCGCTGTCGAGACGACGTTCTCCTCCATCATCGTGCTGCCGAAGTCGTTGACGCCGTAGCGCAGCGAGAGCTGCCCAATGCGCGGCCCCTGCGTCACCCACGACGCCTGGATGTTCGGGAAGTTGTCCAGGAAGATGCGTGACACGGCGATGGTCCGCATGTAGTCAAAGGCCGACGCGCGTGTGCCGCCGAGTTCCGTGCCGTCCGGCTGGTAGTTCCAGGCGATAAACGCCGTGAAGGCGGCGGGGGCACCGGCCAGCGACTCGTCCTGCAAGTCCCGCAGCTTTTGCAGGTGCTCCACGCGGTCCTCCAGCGTGTCCACCGAGCCGTACATCATGGTCGCCGACGACCGCAGGCCGACGCGGTGGGCGACGCGCATACAGTCCAGCCACTCCTCCGCCGTGTCCTTGTAGGGCGCAATCCACTGGCGCACCCGGTCCGTCAGCACTTCCGCCCCGCCACCGGGGACCGAGTGCAGGCCCGCCGCCTTCAGCCGCGTCAGCGTCTCCTCCATCGTCAGCTTGTTCAGCTTCTTGATGTAGATGATCTCGGCGGGGGACAGGGCGTGCAGGATGACGTTCGGAAAGCGCGCCATGATCGCCCGGAACAGGTCCTCATACCAGTCGATCTTGAGCTTGGGATTCAAGCCGCCCTGCATCAGAATCTCGATGCCGCCGACGTCCACCATTTCCTGGATCTTCTGAAAGATCGTCTCGCGCGGCAGGACGTAGCCGCCCTCGGCACCGGGAATACGATAAAAGTTGCAGAAGCTGCATCGGACGTAGCAGACGTTGGTGTAGTTGATGTTGCGCCCGACGATGTAGGAAACGGTGTTGTCCGGGTGCTTCCGGGTCCGCACGAAGTCGGCCAGTTGGCCTAGCTCCACGATGTTCGGATGGTGAAACAGCCGCAGGGCATCCGCGCCCGTGATCCGCTCGCCGCCATAAACCTTGTCGGCGATGTCGTCTATGGAGGACGCCCCAGCCC
>CAXTWM010000233.1:0-8054 GCA_964247915.1 uncultured Armatimonadales bacterium
GGCTGGAACTGGCCGCCGTCGTCTGGGACACGGACGACTTGGCGGAGGCGTTCGACCGGGTGATCCACCGGGACGGGGAGAACTGGACGGACAACGACGGGGTGACATTCTTCGGCGACCCGCGCGGGCGTCGGTCGTCGCAGGAGGGCGACGTGTTCGTCACCGGCGACGGGCGGGCGCATCTCGTCCTCCCCCTCGGCTTCCGCCCGCTGCCGGGCCTGCGGCTGCCGTTTGTGCCCGGCGACGTCAGGGGCGGGCCATGAAGAGCACGATCACCGGGTTCGTTCAGGACGCGCAGGGGGCCTGGGTGGCCCATCTGTCCTGCGGGCACCGGCAGCACGTCCGCCACGACCCGCCCTGGCGCACGCGCCCGTGGGTGCTGACGGCGGAGGGGCGGCAGGCCAAAATCGGGGCCGCCCTGGAATGCCCCGAATGCGAGCCGGGGGTTCCCGAGGGCTAGGCTAGGTCCGCGTGACATCAGGCAGAAACACGAAGACCACGGACGCCCAAACGGCGTCCGTGGTTTTTTGTGGCGTCCTCTGTGGTAGCGGAGGAGGGAGCTGTTACAATCGCCTCTCGCACTGCTGTCAAGCCCCTATCATGGATTAGAGCACGGCTCAAACCGGTATTAACAGTGGAAAAAAGTACCACTACCTCGAAGCCCTTCAAAGTTCATCGCCACTCCTGTTGCCGACTGGAGCAGACGCCGCTCCAGTTCCTCGTTCGTTCCCCCCGCCCCTCTTCTCTCCGACCCTCAGATTGAGTCCAAACAAGTAATCGCGGGGTCTGCGAAAAACTGCATCCTTTTCTTCCCGTCATTTCCCGTCACTGGCACTATTATCAGTTGAGCAGCTATCCAGAGCCGACATCGGCTAAAGACCTGGTCAGGACCTACTGGATTCAGGACCTGCCGCCGAGCCTCGTCTTCTGTCCTTGCCCTCGGACAACTGCTCTCCCGGAGACCCGGATTTCAGTCCGGGGAACAAGGACTTACGCAAGAGGTCCACTGTTTACAGGGTCGGCTCACAGGGTCGGCTTTCTTTGGCAGGAGGGAGCGCGATAACTTCATTCTACTCGATCAGGAAGGCTGGCTTCAACTCTTCAGACAGTTTAACACTTTAACACTTTTCAACCCAAAACTCGGGTTACGCAAGAGGTTTATTGAGGCCCAGAGGCGTGACTGATAGTTCATCAGCGAGGCCTGCCCGCCCCCACTCAACCAGGACGTAGTTCGTCTTGAGGAAGGGGACCCGTCCGGCTTGGAGAGCGTCGTCCCCTTCTTAGAAGCAGATCCGATTTTTTACGGGACCGGCTACCTCAAAAAAGACCTCAGTCGGCTACAAGCGGTCGTCCTGAACATCGTGGACCGCCGTGGCAGGCGCGAGTTCCGCGCCTCCTGCCGCCTGGCGCGCAAGGTAGATTCGCCCGAGATGCGGGAACAACTCGAACAGCGGCTGACGCGGGCGCGGCCAAGCAGCGAGGCTCTGACGGGCAATCAGACGAGCCTGCTGAGAGATCGAGCAGGACAACAACATCCGGCGGCGGGCGCGGTGGGTGCTGGAGGCGCTGGGGGAGAAGAGTACCCAGGGCTGAAGGCTTTATTGGGGTAACCCCTGGGCTTTAGAAAAGCGAATCCCCGCCTGCGCGGGCATAATGCCGTTGGCATCTGCTCTTTCTTCGCCCTTACCCTCGGGGGCTTGCAATTCTAAAGCACGGGGGTTCAGCCCCGTGAAATCCCGTTCAATCCGGGGGACCAACTCATGAGACACATCAACCGCAAGGCCACGCCCAAAGTCGTGGATGGGCAGGTGCAGAAGAAGAACAACCCGGACGGGACGGGGAACTACTACGGCACGGCCCCGCCCGCCCTGGTGATCGACCGCCAGCGGCCCGGCAAGGGCTACCGGCACCTACTGATGCAGCGCGACATCGAGACGTTCATCGGCCTGCTCCCCGAGTGGGCCGAACTCTCGCGCGGCCTGAACGCCATCGTGCTGGCACCGGGCGAGCGGACGACGGACGGGTGGCACGAACCCGGCGTCGTCCACCTCTGCGCCTGGGAGGAGGACCTGTGGGTAGACTACGCCGCCTCACACTATGAAGACCACAAAGCCCTTTTTGACCGCCTCGGCGTTCGGAGCCATCCGGTCAAGAACGGCGTCATGTGCGAGTTCACCGAGGCGCAGGCGCGGGCGTACCAACTGCTCCACATCCTGCTGCATGAACTCGGCCACCACCACGACCGGATGACGACCAAATCAAAAGTGCGCGCCAGCCGGGGCGAGCCGTATGTCGAGGCGTATGCCCTGAAACATGAGGCGGTGATCTGGGAAAGATACCAGGAAGCGTTCGGGGTGCTGGGGGGCAGGGATGGCGACAGAAACGGCGAATAAGATGTCACCGGACATGCGCCGCCGCATCGCCGGGCACATCGCCAGCCTCGGCAGCGCCGACGGCGAGACGGCGCTCGACGCCGAGCGGCGCTTGATCCGGTTCGGCGCGAAGGCCGTGGACGCGCTGCTGGATGCCGCTTCCGACCCGCGCCCGCAGGTGCGCTACCGGGCGGTCTGGGCTTTGGGGAAGAGCGGGGCGGATCGGGCGTTCCCAGTCATTTGTGCTTTAACGGAGGATGAAGACGGGGCCGTCCGCTACGACGCGACGCTGGCGCTGGGGGAACTGGGCGACCCGCGCGCGGTTCCGTTCCTGGAAGAACTGGCGCAGCGGATCATGCCCGAAGACAGCCGCCTGGCGCCGGCCCTGTCGGCGCTGGGGAAGCTGGCCGGGGGCGACCCGGACTGGACGCGCTTCATCGCCTGCGCCTGGTACGAAGAACTCGCGGATGTCCGCGAAGACATCTACACGCTGGAAGACGGGGAACCGATAGACGGAGCGCATCCTAAGCCGGCCCCCTAAGACAACTCCCGCGTCTGGCCCGCCTCGTAGTCAGCCAGCGCCTTGTCCGCGAGGTGGTCCAGGAAGTCATGCGAGGCGGCGAACTGCCGGTCCCACGTCTGCTCATCACGGATCGTGTCCAGGATGATCTGAGCGACCATGTCCTGTTCGCGCTCGGGGAGCGTGGACATCTCGGCCCACGCTTTTTCCATCAAAGCGGTCATGCACGTTTCTCCCTCCGAGAACGGTCTTGACTGGATTATGTCCCCCGGATGGCAGCAATGTCAACCGTTAGAAATGATGACCAAACGTGACAACACCCAAAACGGCCCTGATGTGGTTCCGGCGCGACCTGCGCCTGGGGGACAACACGGCCCTGTCCCATGCCCTGCGCGAGAACGCGCGCGTCATCGGCGTGTTCGTGCTGGACGACGCCATCCTGAAGGCGCGGGACATCGGGCCGGCCCGCGTCGCCTTTTTGTTCCGGTCGCTGGACGTTCTGGCCGACGAGTTCCGCAGGCGCGGCGGGCAGCTCGTCCTGCGGCGCGGCGGGCCGCCGGAGCGGGAGCTGCGCGCGCTGGCCCAAGAAGCGGGCGCGTCGGCCCTGTACTTCAACCGGGACTATACGCCGTACAGCGCCGACCGCGATGCGGACGTGACGGCGGCGCTGGAGGCGGACGGCCTGGACGTGCGTGCCTTTGACGACGCCCTGCTCGCCCCGCCGCAGGGCATCGTGGACCCGCGCGACGGCAGCCCGTTCCAGACCTACACGTCGTTCAAGCGGGTCTGGGAGACGCGCCTGCGGGTCGGGGCGCGGCTGGACACGGACGCGCTGGCCGCGGGCCTGCGCGTGGATGCATTCCTGCCGTCGGCCGCGCTGCCCCGGATGGAGGACTACGGCCTGCGCTTGACGCAGGACATCCCCGACGCGGGCGAGGCGGCGGCGCAGGACTCCCTGGCCGCGTTCGTCCGGGGGAGCCTGGCCGGGTACGCGGACAACCGGGACAACACCGCCGACGGGGCGAGCACGTCCGCCCTGTCCGTGCATCTGAAGTACGGCACGCTGTCCGTCCGGGACTGCTGGCGGGAAGCGGCGAACATGGGAGGCGCGGGCGGGCGCAAGTGGCAGGACGAATTGGGCTGGCGGGACTTCTTCAACGCCCTGCTGTGGCACCACCCCTCCATGCTCCAGAAGGCCATCCAGCCCGCGCTGGCCGCCATGCGCTACGACCAGAACGACGAACATTGGGAGCGGTGGAAGACCGGGACGACCGGCTTCCCGTATGTGGACGCGGGCATCCGGCAGATGCTGGCGACGGGCTGGATGCACAACCGGACCCGGCAGGTGGCGGCCTCGTTTCTGTGCAAGGACCTGCTGATTGATTGGCGGCGCGGGGCCGAGTTCTACATGCAGGGGCTGGTGGACGGCGATTGGGCCGCCAACTACGGCGGCTGGCAGTGGGTGGCGGGGACCGCGCCCGACCCCAACGGCAACTTCCGGGTCTTCAACCCGGTCGCCCAGCAGCGGCGCTACGACCCGGACCTGGCCTACTGCCGCCGCTGGATACCCGAACTGGACACGCCTGCCTATCCGCGCCCCATCGTCAGCCACGCCCAGGCGTCCGAGGAGTTCCTCCGCCGCTTCGCGAAGGCGTTCGGCCCGCCGCCGGGCCGCCGTCCGGGCCGGCAGGACAGGCCCCGGCGGTGAGGGCGCCCGGCCCCCCGGAACCCGGCCTGAAGGCTAGGTCTATTCCCGGCTCTGCCGGGGGGCCGCCCCTTCGGGGCTAGGGAGAAGCCACCATTGTCGGAAGTCTGTCCCAAAGCCCCGGAGGGGCGGCCTCATCCGGGTAGCCCGGCCCTTCAGGGCCGGGTTCCGAGGGGCCGGGGACACTCCGCCCGCCGCTCGCTCAGGACTTGAGGGCCGCCGCCACCGCATCTGTCAGGGTAACAGTGGGCCGCCCGATCAGCCGGCGGAGGTCGCCGGAGGAGGCGTCCAGTTCCTCTTTGGCCGCGCCCAGGTCCGCGTCCACGAGGTACGCCGCCAGGGCGGCGGGCAGGCCGAAGCCTTCGAGCGCGGCCTGGTACGCTTCCGGCGGGAGGTTAGTGTAGGCGACCGGCTTTCCGGCCTGCCGCGAAACCTCGGCGGCCAGCTCGGACAGGGTGTAGGCCGTGTCGCCCGCCAGCTCATAGACCCTGTTCTCGTGGCCCGGCTCCGTCAGGGCGGCGACGGCGGCCGCCGCGTAGTCCGCGCGCGCCGCCGAGGCGTAGCGCCCTTCGCCGGTCCCGAGGATCGCCCCGTGCTGGAGGGCAGGGCCGAGCGCGTCGGTCTGGTTCTCGAAGTACCAGCCGTCGCGCAGGAAGACGAAGGGCAGCCCGGACGCCCGGATGTTCTCCTCGGTCGCCTTGTGCACTTCGGCGAGCGCCAGGGCCGACGTGTCCGCGCGCAGGATGCTCGTGTACGCGAGAAGCCGGACGCCTTCCGCTTTGGCGGCGTCAACGACGGCCTGGTGCTGGGCCAGGCGCGGGCCGCCGAGTTCGCTGGACGAGATGAGCAGGACTTTGTCCGCCCCGGCCAGGGCCGGGCGCAGCGTGTCCGGCTGCGAGTAGTCGGCCTGCTTCACCCCGACGCCGAGCGCGGCGAGGTCGGCGGCCTTTTCGGGGGTCCGCACGGCGGCGACGATTTCCGATGCCGGGACTTTCCCCAGCAGACCTTGAATGACGAGGCGGCCCAGTTTGCCTGTGGCCCCGGTGACGACGATCATTGTGTTGCCTCCATAACGTGAATTGGTTCTTTTTGGGGAGTTGGTTCCTTCTTGTAACTATGGTACACTCTTAACAGAGATGCCGTCAAGACGGCACTTTTTAGTCACGAAGTTACACAGGAGTAACCCACGGGAGGATTCAGAGTGGTCACGCTCAACAAGAACCGAAAAATCATTGACTCCTTGCCTGTTCGGGTGGAACGCCCCGCGCCGTCCGAGGGCAGTGGAGGCTGCCCCCTGCGGGACGTCCTGGACCGGGTCGGGGACAAGTGGAGCGTCCTCGTGGTGGTCCTGCTCAAAGACGGCAGGCTCCGCTTCAGCGACCTGCGCCGCTCGGTCGAGGGCATCTCGCAGCGGATGCTGACGCACACCCTGCGCCAGCTTGAGCGCGACGGGCTGGTCGAGCGGACGGTGTATCCCTCAGTCCCCGTGCGCGTCGAGTACGAGCTGACCGCGCTGGGCAGGACGCTGATCGAGCCGCTGGCCGCCCTCGCCCGGTGGGCGGAGGATCATCGCGGGGTGATACTCTCCGCCCGCGCTGCGTATGACAGCCGGGACAACACCGGATAGATAAGGAGACACGCATGGCCGAGACGCTTGATCCCAAATCGCTCCACCTGTTCTACCACCCCAAAGACCGGCTGCGGCTGACCGTGGGGGACGAGAAATCCTACCACACCGTCAAGCCCGCCTGGGCCGCGCCGCTGTCCCGGCCCGGCCAGTACCTCGCGCTGCTGGACGGCAAAGGCAACGAGATCGTCACCCTGCCCGACCCTGCCGTCCTGCCGCCCGCCTCGCTCCAGGCCGCCCAGGAGGAGCTGCGGCGGCGGTATCTGACGGCGACGGTCCGCGCCATCGCCCACGCCCGGCAGGAGTTCGGGGCGACCTATTGGAGCGTCCAGACCGACCGGGGCGACCGGGACTTCGTGACCCAGAACTTGCAGGAGAACGCGGTCTGGCTGTCCCCCACCCACCTGCTGCTGCTGGACGTGGACGGCAACCGCTTCGAGATCACGGACACGGAGGCGCTGGACCCGGCCTCGCGCCGCTATGTGGCGACGATCTTGTGAACCCAGCCCCGGCGCAGCACTGGCTACCCGGAGGGCAAGCGCCGACCGCGAGAGACCTACCCCCGGCGCAGGCGCCGACCCCTCCCCAGGGGGGAAGGGTAAACACTGTCTCGCCCCCTCCTCCCTGGGGAGCCTTCCAGGGCGCCAGTGCTTGGGATTGGGGGTGGGTCCCCCGCACATTGGCGGGCTTGCCTCCCCCCGCGCCTTTGGGGTACACTGAGGGCGCTTTTGACGGGCTTTCCCGCGACGACCGGTTCAACGGCGAACAGACCACAGAAACGAGAGACGAAACGTTTATTATGAGCCATCGCACCTACAACTTCAGCGCCGGGCCGGCCATCCTGCCTGAACCCGTTCTGGAAGAGGCCGCCCAGGGCGTCCGCGAGATCAACGGGTCGGGGATGTCCATCCTGGAAGTCAGCCACCGGGGCAAGGACTACGAGGCCATCCACGCCGACGCCGAGACCCGCCTGCTGCGCGTCCTGGGCCTGGACGCGGGCGAGTACGCCGCCCTGTTCATGCAGGGCGGGGCCAGCCAGCAGTTCGCCCAGGTCCCGCAGAACTTCCTCCGTCCGGGCCTGACGGCGGACTACGTCGTGTCCGGCGACTGGGGCGCGAAGGCGCTCAAAGAAGCCAAGTTTTACGGCGACGCCCGCGAGGCGGCGACCTCCAAGGGCGAGGGCTATGCCGAGATTCCCCGGACGTTCACGCGGACGCCCGGCGCGCGCTACGTCCACATCACCACCAACAACACCATCGAGGGCACGGAATACTTCGACCTGCCCGACGTGGGCGACACGCCGCTCGTCGCCGACATGTCCTCGGACTACCTCGCGCTGGAGCGCGACTACACCAAGTTCGCCCTGATGTACGGCGGGGCGCAGAAGAACGTCGGCCCCGCCGGCGTCACGCTCGTCGTCGCCCGCAAGTCGTTTCTGGCCGAAGCCAACCCCGACCTGCCCAAGATCTATTCCTACGGGACGTTCCTGGAAAGCCGCTCGCTGTATAACACGCCGCCGACCTTCCCCGTCTATGTCGTCGGCCTGGTGCTGAAGTGGATCGAGGCCGAGGGGGGGCTTGCGGCCATCGAGGCCCGAAACCGGCACAAGGCCGCCCTGCTATACAACACCCTGGACCTGTGGACGCCGTTCTATCAGCCCACGGTGACGAACCACGCCGACCGCTCGCTGATGAACGTGACGTGGCGCCTGCGCGACGAGGCGTTGGAGGCCGACCTGCTGGCCGAGTTCAAGAAGGCGGGCATGAGCAACCTGAAAGGCCACCGCAGCGTCGGCGGCTTCCGCGCCTCCATCTACAACGCCTTCCCCGA
>CAXTWM010000234.1:0-2573 GCA_964247915.1 uncultured Armatimonadales bacterium
TACTGGCGCGGCAAGATCGGCTGCCAGACCGGCTGCCCCGTCAAGACCGACGCGCGCGGCTACGTCATCGCCATCGCCGAGGGGCGCTACAACGACGCCTATGCCATCGCGCGCGCCCCGAACCCCTTCGCCTCCATGTGCGGGCGCATCTGCGGCGCCCCCTGCGAGGTCAAGTGTACGCGCGGCAACATCGGCACGGACACCAGCGGGCCGGTCTCGATCCGCGCCCTGAAGCGGTTCGCCACCGAGCAGTACGGCGTGGAGAACCTGCACAACCTCCACAAGTCGCTGGAATACTCTAACGCGCGCGGCTCGGCCTACCCCGTCCTGAACAAAGAAAAGATCGCCGTGGTCGGCGCGGGCGTGGCCGGCATGACGGCGGCCCACGACCTGGCCCGATTGGGCTACCGCGTCACGGTCTTCGAGGAGCTGCCCGTGCCGGGCGGCCAGATGGCGACCGGCGTCCCCATCTACCGACTGTCACGCGAGCTGATGAACCTGGAGAACGCCGCTATCTGCGAGCTGGGCGTAGACCTGCGGCTCGGCGTCTCGGTCGGCAAGGACGTCACCATCCCGCAGCTCCGCGAGGAAGGCTACAAAGCGTTCATCATCGCGGCGGGCTTCATGCTGGGCCGGCCCCTGACCATCCCCGGCGCGGACAAAAAGGGCGTCCACATCGGCGTGGATCTGCTGCGCGAGGTGAATTTAGGCCACGAGTACCACGTCGGCGAGAAGTGCGTCGTCATCGGCGGCGGCAACGTCGCCATGGACGTCGTCCGCATGACCGTCCGCACGCCGGTCATCCCCGGCCTGTCCTCCCTGGCGAAGCCCAAGAACTACGCCATGACCGACATCGCCCGGACCCTCGCCCTGACGGCCAAAAGCATTGACTGCATCTTCGGCGAGTCGCGCGCCCAGATGAACGCCGACGAGTACGAGATCGAGGAGGCCGTTCTGGAGGGCGTCAAGCTCTGGCCGAAGCGCCTGCCCGTGGAGATACTCGGCGAGGAGAGCGTCACCGGCGTCAAGACCAAAAAGGTCTCGTCACTCATTGACGCCCAGGGGCGCTTCAACCCGCAGTACATTGACGACTCGGAAGAGGTCTTTGAGTGCGACTCGGTGATCGTCTCCATCGGCCAGATGGTCAACTGGAACTTCCTCACCGGCGTCGAGGACCTGAAGCGGACCCCGCGCGGGACCGTCGAGGTGGACCCCGAGACGCTGCAATCCACGTCCCACCCGGACGTCTTCGCGGTCGGCGACATCGCCCTGGGCGCGCGCCTGTTCATTGACGGCATCGCGTCCGCCCAGAAGTGCGCGGTGGGCGTGGACGAGCACCTGTCCGGCGTCACGCAGAAGCTGGTCAAGCGCGGCTATATGCGCCCGTTGCCCATCGTCAACTACGCCATGCCGACCAAGTACGACAACTTCATCCGGCAGGAGCCGCCGGAGCGCGAGATCACCAACCGCTCGGCGGGCTTCGACCTGGTGGAATTCAACTACACCGAGAAGGCCGCGCGGGAACAAGGGATGCGCTGTCTGCGTTGTCATGTCAACGTGGTCTTCGACGCCGAGAAGTGCATCCTCTGCGGCCTGTGCATCAACATCTGCCCGGAGAGCATCCTGAAGATGGTCCCCGTGACGGATGTGGTGGGCGACGAGGAGGTGGCCCGGCTCATCGAGGCCAAGTACGGCGTCCCGCAGGAGGAGCTACGGCCCGACGACGGCACCATCATGCTGATGGACGGGACCAAGTGCATCCGCTGCGCCCTGTGCGCCAAGATCTGCCCGATGGACTGCATCTCGATGGAGGCCTTCGAGTACGAGGAGGAGCTGGTCCCGGTCAGCACCCCCACCCGGACCGCCACGCCGCCCGAGCCGTCCCTGATCGGCTACAAGGCCGTCGGGGTATAACCCCCTAACCCCCAATAATGGAAGAACAGGATTACGAACGCTAACCGACATCAGCCTCTCTTACTCCCCCATTATTGGGGGCTGGGGGGTTTCTCTCCGAAAGGAAACAAAAATGCCCGCAACGCTTGACATGCCGACCACGGCACCCGAATCCATGATCCAGACCGCGCCGCTGACCCTCACCGACGCCGCCGCGTCCGAGGTCAAGGCCCTCATCGAGCAGCAGGATCGCGACGACCTCGCCCTGCGCGTCTACGTCGCCGGCGGCGGCTGCTCCGGCCTCCAGTACGGCATGGCGCTCGACGAGAACATCGAACCCGGCGACGAGACGTTTGAGGTCTCCGGCGTCAGCCTCGTCGTGGACTCCACTTCGCTCAAGTACCTCGTCGGCGCGGTCGTGGACTACATCCACACCGACCTCGGCGGCGGCTTCAAGATCGAGAACCCCAACGCCGTCAAGTCCTGCGGCTGCGGCTCCTCCTTCAGCGCCGAGGACGGCGAGGCCGAGGGCCTGGACACCCGCGCCGGCGGCGGCTGCGGCTCCTGCGGCTGCCACTAGGCGGCACACCGACACCGGGCGGGGGGGGGCCGGCCCCGCCCCCCCGGCGTGGTTTTGGAGGGCAGGTGATTTCACACACGTTGGGACAGCCGGGGGCGAG
>CAXTWM010000234.1:2583-8044 GCA_964247915.1 uncultured Armatimonadales bacterium
GGGGGCGCGGCGGGGGCGCCCCCCCCGCCCCACCCCCCCCCCGGGGGGGCGGGGCCCCGCCCGGCCCCGCCCGTCTTGTTTATGGAGGCATGATCATGTCACAGACTTTGGAACAGCCTGCGCCTAGAGCTTTGCCCGATGATTATTGGGAGGGCGAACTCGTTCCCCCTGGCGATCCGCGCGCTGCCACGATTTCCATCAATCCTGAGCGCATGAGCGGAACCCCCTGTTTTGTCGGCACCCGCGTCCCCATTAAGCACCTCTGGGACTACTTGGAGGGCAGCGATACACTGGAAGAGTTCTTGGACGACTTTGAAGGCGTGCCCCGCGAAGAGGTCATGTCCGCCCTGCGCCTCTCCTACCAGCGCCTCCTGGACGGTCTGCCCGTGGTGGCCTGGGAAGAATGACGATCCTGCTGGACCACTGCCTGCCGAAACGCCTGCGGCGTTCCCTGGCGGGCTACGCGGTGACAACCGCTCGCGAGATGCGCTGGGAGGAGATCGGAAACGGGGAGTTGCTGTCGCTGGCCGAGGAGCAGTTTGACATGTTCCTGACAATAGACAAGGGCATCAAGTACCAGCAGAACTTCACCGGGCGTAACATCGCGGTGATCACCTTCCGGGCGGCCAATAACCGGATCGACACGCTCATTCCACTCATGCCCCAAGCTCTCGCGCTCCTATCCAACGTCGAGCCGGGCCGGGTGTACGTTGTGGAGGCCCTGCCGGACATAGAGGCGGAGGAAGCGGCAACGGAGGCTTAAGCCTGCCGCGTTCCCCGGCACCGTGGAAACTCGGAACACCCCCAGAACTGGGAACCGGCGTTTGCGCCGCTCCGCGCGGTCCGCCTCACCATCGGCTCGCCGCAGTTCGGGCAGGCCGGCGGAGCGGCGGGGGGCGTCAGGCACGGGAGGCGTTTCTTGTGCCGGGGCGGTCTGTGCCGGGGCGGCCTGTCCCTGAGCCTGGCGCACCAGTCCCAGCAACGCCGCGCCGTTCACCAGTTCAATCAGCGGTTGCCCTCTCGCCTCGGCAACCGCCTCCGCCGTGAACTCGCCGCAGGTTACGAAAATGCCTCGCGTCGCCCCGTCCCGCGCCACCGCGCCGCGAAGCTCGCGCACGACCGGCGCTCCGACTTTGGCCTGCTCCCAGCGCTTGCACTGGGCCACCGCCGTTTCCCCGTCGCGGCGCAGGATCAGATCCACGCCGCCGTCCGGCCCGCCCCCGCCCGTTTCCTCCACCCGGTAGCCCTGCCGCCGATATGCCTCCCCGACAAGCCGTTCAAAGTCCTGCCAGGACATTCCCCGGATGGTGTCCAAGCCGGTCTGTTTCTCCAGCAGTTGACGCCGCTTATGCTTGTCCAACTCCGCCGCCAGAGCGAACAGGGCCGCCACGAAGGTCAGCAAAGGCGCAAAGGTGATGCTGATGCGCGCCAATGGAGGATTGCCGCCGAGGAAGCTCGGCATTAGGAAGCGCAGCGCGACGTAGATGCCCGCTAGGATGAGCATATTCGCCCAAGTCGGCAGGAGCCGGAAAATCAAGTAAGTGAGAGAGTCGTCTGCCTTTTGCCTTGCCATAGTTACCCCTTCTCGCAACTCAATGGCATCATTATCGGCAGTCGCCTGATTATCCTTCGAGAAACGTCGCCGCCGTCGCGCGGGGCAGGTAGAGGTCTACCGTGTGTCCCCATGAGCCGGGGCGTCTCACTTCCGCCGCGACCGCGAAATGCTCCGCCCCGATGTCGAACCTGCGGACTTCGCCGCTAAAGAAAGCGCCCCGCTGGAAGACGATGTGGACGGCGTGGAGGGCCAGGTCGGGCCTCATCTGCTGGACGGTGTACCCGAACGAGGGCCAGGCGCCGGTGTCCGGCTCGGGGGGTGCCACAAGCCGTGAATGGTAGCTGCCGCAGACGGCGATCACCTTCTGGCCGGGGCAGCGACCTTCCCACTGCTCCACCAGGCCTTCGGCCATGCGCCGGTCCCGGACCGACCACGTCTCGCCTTCGCGCAGGGAGTCAATGTCAAAGCAGAGCAGGCTCCAGTTCCCTCGGTGGCTCAACGCCTGACGGATGAGGGACAACGCTTGGACATTGCCCCGCCCGTCGCGGAAGTCGACGGGGCCAAAGAACGGGGGCGGCTCGCCCCGGCCTTCCGCCCACGCCGCGAGTTGGGCACCCTCGCCCCTGGCAAGTTCCAGTCCCAGGCCGCCGTACCCCAGCGCGGCCAGATCGTCCAGCAGCCCCAGCACGAGGCGGGGCACTTCCCGCGTCCCGTGCAGTTCCCCTAGCAGCAGCAAGTCACTTTGGGCGGCAAGCTCCAGCAGCTGGCTTTTGGCAGGCTCCGGCAGATCATACGGAGTGATGGGATCAATCATGGGTGCCCCCTTTCTTGTCCTCGTCCTTCTTCCTGTCTTTCTCGTCGTCCTTGTCCGCCGCCGGGACTTCCAGGCTGACGGGGGGGAAGTCGCGGAAGCGGAACTGGTAGGTGCCGCCGGTCTTGGGCAGGCGGAAGGCGACGGCGAGGGGGGCGGCAAGGGCACGGTCGTCTTTGCCGGGGGCGAAAGCGAAGGACCAGCCCGCGCCTTCGGCCAGGGCCGTCTGGCCTAGAGCGGAAACGGGCAGGCCGACGGGACGGGCGCGGCGGCCCGGCGGCGTGGTGCGGGCCAGGGACAGGTCGGCGGGGCTGACCGTGAGCGTCCGGCGCGTCTCGGTCGTGTCGCGCAGGGCGAGGGCGATCTCGACGTGGCGGCGGTCTTCGTCGGGCCGCCCGGCGTAGGATTCGAGGGTGGCGCTCGTGACGACCAGTTCCCAGCCGTCCCGGACGATCTTGTCGCCGGTCCGGTAGGCGGTTCGGTCGCCCCCGCCTTTGAGGTACTTGTCGAACCAGACCAGGCAACGGCGCAGCTCATCCAGCCGGTGCTGCGGCTCGCCCAGGCCGTGCCCCTCGCGTGGATAGTGGACATACTCGACCGTCCGGCCCAGCAGGCGCAGGGCCTGGTACATCTCCTGGGAGTTGGCGATGAAGGTGTTCGGGTCGCCCTCGCCGTGCAGGATCAAGACGGGCGTGTGGATGTCCTGGAGATAGGTGGAGGGCGAGCGCTCGGCATAGAGTTCCGGCTTGTCCCAGGGGTAGCCGCCCAGATACTCGGTTTCCCAGCGCGGCGACACGGAATTGGAGAAGTCGGTCACGAGCGAGAAGATGCCGAACTGCGACACGGCGGCCCGGAAACGCTGGGTGCGGCTGATGAGCCAGTTGACGAGGTAGCCGCCGTAGGACGACCCGATGACGGCCACTTTTGACCCGTCGGCGACGCCCTCTTTGACGGCCTGGTCTATGCCTGCCAGAACGTCCCCTGCGTCCCCGCCGCCCAAATCCTGGCGGTTGGCGGTGCTGAAGGCGTTCCCGTACCCCTCGCTGCCCCGGTAGTTCGGGGACAGCACGGCGTAGCCCTCGGCGGCCCAGACCTGGGAGGCGGTGTAGGGGGAAAGCGCCTGGGTCGTCCGCCCGTGCGGCCCCCCGTGCAGCGAAACGATGAGGGGGCATTTCGTGCCTTCTTCGTAGTCCGGCGGCAGCGTCAGCAGGCCCTCGATGGTCAGGCCGTCGGGCGCCTCCCACGTCACCAGGTCTGTCGGGGCCAGGACGTAGCCGTCCGCCCAATCCCCGTTGAGGTCGGTCAGCGTCTCGGCGTCTTTCGCGCCCGGCGCGAGCCAGAGCAGTTCGGGCACGTCTTGGGTGCCGCTGGCGACCAGGGCCAGCCCGCCGCTGGGGGCGACGTGGTAGTCGTGCAGGTGCTGGTCGTCGGGCGTGACCTGCTCCCAAGCCTCGCCCTCGGAGCGGAACACCGCCGTCATCGTCCCGACGGCGGCCAGGGCGTAGATATGGCCTTCGCCGTCAAGCCAGACGCCGTGCCAGCCGGTCAGGTCGTGCGGGAAGTCGGCAGTCAGGTTGGTGGGTTCCCCACCTTGGAACGGCACGGCGTACAGGTTCGGCTGGGAATAGGACAGGTCGGGGTCGAGCGGGGCGATGTAGAGAATCCGGCCGCCGTCCTTTGCCCAGACCGGGTGGAACTTGCCGCCCGGCCCGTCGGCGACGGCCCGTGCCTCGCCGGTCTCGACGCTCACGACCCAGACGTCGCTCTTGTGGTAGTCGTTGACTTCGCCCGTGTAGTTGGTCGTAAAGGCGACGGACTGGCCATCCGGGGCGACGGCGACCTCGCCGATGCCGAAGTCGCCCGGATGGACCAGCTTCGGCTTCTTCTTGTCCCGGTCAACCTGCCAGATCTGCTGCCGGAACTTTTCCGCTCGCTCCACGACGGCGTCGTCCTTGCGCTCCTGCCGGTCCTCATGGGCGGTCTGCAACGGCTTGGGGCGCGGCTCGGTAGCGAGGTAGACCACGCCGGACGAGTCCGGCAGCCAGTCGTAGTCCCCTACTCCCTCGGGCGCGTCGGTCAGCTTCTCGGCCTCGCCTCCCAGCCCGTCCATCGGCAGGAGCCAGACCTGGACTTTGGGTTCATCCTCGGCGTCGTAATCCTCGCCGCCTTCATCGTCGCGGCTGCTCAGAAAGGCCAGCCATTTGCCGTCGGGCGACCAGCGCGGGTCGGTCTCGCTGTCGCGCCCGCGCGTGACCTGCCGGGGTTCCGCCTCGTCGCCGACGCGGGCGACGTACAGGTGCTGCACGACGCCGTTGTCTTCCCAGTCCGTCTCGCTGACGCCGTAGGCGATGCGGACGCTGTCCGGCGCGATCTGGACATCTCCCGGCATCTTCAGCTCCATCAGTGCGCGCGGGGTGATCTTCTGCTTCCGTCGTTTTGCCATAGGGGGAGATTGTACCCGCTTACCGGCCCTAAAGGGCCAGGCTACCCGGACGGGCCGCCCCTGCGCTGGCAGCCTATCTGAGTAGGCTCGGCCTTCAGGCCGGTTCATACCTGGTCCAGCGGCGAGACATAGGGGCAGCGGGCGGGGAACAGGCGGTCGGCCAGGGCGAGTGTCGAGGGCGAGGCGCAGACGACCAGGCCCAAGCCAGCCGCCTCGGAGGGGGTGCGGTAGCCCAGATAAAGCTGGGCGAGGATGCGGATGTCGGCGCGCAGCCAGGCGGCGTCGTGGCCCGTGCCGGGGGCGACGCCGTCCGGCGTCAGGCGCAGCGGGCGGGTGTTGGCGGCCCGGCCCGTGTCCGTGGCGCGGACCGTCAGCGTTTGACCCGCCTCGGCCAGCGCGGGCGCGTACAGGGCGGGGTGGACGGCGGCGAGGGCGGCGGCGAGGTCCACGATCCGCAGCATGACGTCCGGCTCGCAGTGCCCACCGCCCGGCAGGCCGAAGCGTTCCAGCAGGGCGGGCGAGGCGGGCCATTCGACGGTCGGCTGGGGCTGGCGGGCCAGCCAGCCGACCAGCCCGCGCCGCGAGTCCGGCGTCCGTCCGTGCATCTCCAGCAGGAACAGGGTCTCGCGCCGCTCCCAGATCAGGTAGCCGG
>CAXTWM010000235.1:0-8009 GCA_964247915.1 uncultured Armatimonadales bacterium
GAGACGCATGTTCTCCGGGCCGCTCGGACCCGCCGGCAGCCACAGGTCAACGCCTTGGATAACGGACGATACGGCTTCGGGCGCGACACCGATGATACGCCCAATGTCGCCGGTCGCCCGTAAGGTGTGGACGATGTGCTGCAAGACCGGCGTTCCCGCCGACCCCATCGGGGCCAGCGGGCGGAAGGACGAGCCGATGGCCTCGGCGTAAGCCGCGTCAATGGTGCCCCCGGCGGGAATGACGACATCCCATGTCACGGGCCAGGCACCAGGAACGGCAGCGCACCCGGCAGCAGCGTGATCTTGGCCGGAGTCGTCCCGCAGACCTCGCCGTCAATCAGCAGCGGCTGCGGCGGGTCGGCGTCCACGGAGATCGTCCGGGCGCGCAGCATCGTCACGGCGGGGTGATGGACGTGTTTCCCGGAAAATACCTGCGTCAATTGGTACAGCAGGGCTGGCTTGGACACGGTCTCGACCAGGCAGATGTCCAGGCAGCCGTCGTCTGCCAATGCGCCGGGCGCGATCCTCATGCCACCGCCGGTCGTCTCGGCGTTGGCGAACGAGACGAACATCGCTTCGACGTTGCGCGGCGAGTCGTCGTCAAGCGTCAGCCTCAGGGCAAACGGTTCAAACGTCCGCAGGGTCAGGATCGCCCCCCAGACATAGGCCAGCGGGCCGGACAGGTGCCGGATGCCTTCGTTGACGGTCTGCGCGGTCCGGGCATCATAACCCGTGCCGGTCAATACCAGAAAGTGGCGCGGGCCGTCCGTGCCCGCCCCTTCGATGACGCCGATGTCAATGTGCTTGACGAAGCCCCCCGTCACCGCCCGGCAGGCGACTTCCAGGCTGCCGTACAGCCCGACGGACCGCGCGAAATCGTTGCCGGTCCCGAAGGGGATCAGGCCGACTGTCGCCCCCGTTCCCAGGACGCCGTTCGCGACCTCGTGCAGCGTCCCATCCCCGCCGACCGCGACGATGAGGGGGACGCCGCTCTGCGCCGCCTCATGGGCGAGGGCGGTGGCGTCGCCGCGCTTCCGCGTGTAGCGCCAGACCCAGTTCGTGGCCGTCGGGCCGAGCAGGCGGCGGATCTCGGGGACCTGTCGGCCGGCCTTGCCGCGACCCGCCGTCGGGTTGATGATGAGAACCGCATCGGGAACTGTGGGCATCAAAGCGTTCTCCTGCGGCATTATAACACAATCGGGCGGGCCGATACAAGCCGTGCCCGGGGAGGAATCCGGCCCGATGGAGCCGAATAAAACGTCGCACCCGGCCTTGAAAGGCCGGGCTACTATCAGTGAAAGCCCCTCCGGGGCTGAATGCCGATGGCGCGTTGGGTGCTTGGAGAACAACGATGATCCGAAAAGCCTTTGTCCTGTCCGTGGACCCGGACTCGCGCGAGGAGTACGAGCGGCGGCACTCGCCCATCTGGCCGGAACTGGCCGAGACGCTCAGGAGCCATGGCGTCCACAACTACTCCATCTTCCTGCACCCCGAAACGCACCAACTGTTCGGCTATGTGGAGGTGGAAAGCGAGGAACGCTGGGACGCCATTGCCGACACAGAGGTCTGCCGGCGCTGGTGGGCCTACATGAAGGACATCATGCCCTCGAACCCGGACAACAGCCCGGTCAGCCGCGAGCTATCGGAAGTGTTCCATTTAGATTAGATATGTCCGCACCCAGCACCATTCCGGCACAGGAGCCGGATCAGGCCACGATGCCGCCGCCCATGCGCCGGCGCGGGGCGACGCCGCGCGCCGTCCTGCTGGGCGTCCTGCTGCTGCCGGTCAATGCGTACTGGGTCGTCTGCATGGAGCTGATGCGGTACTCGGCCCACCCCACCACGCTGTCGCTGTTCTTCAACTGCGTGTTCCTGCTGGTCGTCCTGACGCTACTCAACACCCTCGTCGCCCGCGTCGCCCCGCGCCTCGCGCTCTGCCAGGGCGAGCTGCTGCTGATCTATGCCATGCTCGGCATCGGTACGGCCATGTGCGGGCACGACCTGCTCCAGATCCTGCCGCCCATGATGGCCTGGCCGGTCTACCAAACCTCCCCGGCGAATCATTGGGATCAGCTCTTCGCGGGGGTTTATCCCAGGTGGCTGACGCTGACGGATTATGGGGCGGCGCGCGACTTCTTTCTCGGTAACTCCACCCTCTACACCCCCTCCCATCTGCGCGCGTGGGCCGCGCCCGTCCTGGCCTGGTGCGCCTTTCTGCTCGTCCTGCTCTGGGTGCTCCAATGTGTCAACGTCATTCTGAGAAAGCACTGGACGGACGCGGAGCGGCTGACCTACCCCCTGGTCCGGCTGCCCCTGGAGATCACCGCCCAGGCGCCCGGCGGGCCGGGCGGGACGCCGCTGACGCGCCAAAGGCTCTTCTGGATTGGGTTCGTTCTGGCCGCCGTCGTGGACACGGTCAACGCCCTCAACTACTACTACCCTGCCATCCCCTCCGTCCTGACGCCCGGAAACGGGCAGAGCTTCTTGCTCATCAACAACTATGTCACGGCCCGGCCCTGGACCACCATCGGCTGGACGCCGCTGTCGTTCTACCCGTTCGTCATCGGGCTGGGGATGCTCATGCCGATGGATTTTCTGTTCTCCATCTGGTTCTTTTATCTTTTTTGGAAACTGCAATCCGTGGCCGTGGTCGGATTCGCCCTGGACGCCGACCCCCGGATGCCCTACGCCAACTACCAATCGGGCGGGGCGTACTTCCTGTTCTGCGTTTCCAGCGTCTGGCTGGCGCGGGGCTTCTTGACGCAGGCCGCGCGCCGCGCGCTGGGGCTGCCGAGCACGGCGGACGACCGCGACGAGCCGCTGCGCTACCGGACGGCGTTCGCGGGTATCATTGGGGGATTGCTGCTGCTGGTCGGCTTCTCGGTCTCCCTCGGCCTGTCCCCGTGGCTGGCCGTGCTGTTCTTTTTGATCTACCTCGCGCTGGCCCTGGCGATCACGCGGATGCGGGCCGAACTGGGGACGCCGATCCACGACCTGCACAACACCGGCCCGGACGTCCTGCTGCCCGACCTGCTCGGCGCGCGCAGTCTGGGCCACCAGGACCTGGGCGTTTTCAGCCTGTTTTTCTTTTTCAACCGGGCGTACCGGTGCCAGCCGATGCCCATTCAGTTGGAAGCGTTCAAGATGGCCGCCGTCACCGGCCGGGGGGAAGAGATGGGGCGCGAGTTGCGCGGCTGGTTCTGGGCGCTGCTGCTGGCGGGCGGCCTGGGCGCCCTGTGCGCGTTCTGGGCCATGCTGCACCTGACCTACCAGTTCGGCGCGCTCGCCAAAGCCGACCACGGGGCGATGACGGCCTTCGGCAGCGAGTCCTGGAACCGGCTGACAGGCTGGCTCCAGCAGCCCAAGCCGCCCAACGGGTCGGTCGCGGGCGCGCTGGCCGTCGGCTTCCTGTTCGCGGCCTTCTTGCAAGCCATGCGCGTCCGCTTCTTCTGGTGGCCGTTCCATCCCCTCGCCTATGCGGTGTCGTCGTCATTCGAGATCAACCTGGTCTGGATGCCGCTGCTGATCGCCTGGGTCATCAAGAGTTTGATGCTGCGCTACGGCGGCGTGCGGACCTTCCAGTCGTCCCTGCCCTTCTTCTACGGTTTGATCTTGGGGCAGTTCGTCGAGGGCAGCCTGCTCAACATCTGGGGCATCGCGACGGGTACGCCGACCTACCAGTTCTGGCAGTGAGGGCGGGGGACAGCGATCACAAGAAGGGCGAACACAAGGTTCGCCCCTACATCATCGCCCCGTGGGGCGCGAACCTTGTGTTCGCCCTCTCACGTTCAGGAAAGACAGGGTACAATAGCGGCATGGCAAACGAAGAACTGAGGGGACGGGATGAGGTCGGGGGCGAACTGGCGCGGGACGTGCGGCTGCTGGGCAACGCCCTGGGCGATGTGCTGCGGGAGCAGGGCGGGGAGGCGCTGCTCCAGAACGTCGAGCGCATTCGGGCGCTGACCAAAGAGGCGCGCAGCCGGCAGGGGCAGGACGCGGCTGAGGCCGAACTGGACCGGCTGTTCGGCGGGATGGCGTTCGGGGAGGCGCTGCCGGTCCTGAAGGCATTCACGACCTACTTCCAGCTCGTCAACCTGGCCGAACAGAAGGAGATCGTCCGCGTCAACCGGCGGCGGGCGTTCGAGGCAGGCGACCAGCCCCGGCCCGAGTCCGTCCGGGACGCGGTGAAGCGCCTGTGCGAGTCGGGCGTGACGGCGGACGCCATGCGCACCCTGGTCGGCTCGCTTTCGATCCAGATCGTCTTCACGGCACACCCGACCGAGTCCAAACGGCGCAGCGTCCAGGAGAAGCTGCACCGGCTTTCCGATTTTCTGGGCCGCCTGGAAGAGCCGCAGATGTCCCGGAGCGACCGGGAGCGGCTGGAACTGGACATCGCCGCCGAGACCGAGATTCTGTGGCAAACGGACGAAGTACGCCAGCGCCGCCTGTCCGTGCTGGACGAGGCCCGGAACATCCTGTTCTACTTCGGCGAGACTCTGTTCCAGGTGACGCCGCGCCTGTACGCCGATCTGGCGAAGGCGCTGGCCGAGAACTACCCCGGCGAGGCGTTCAACATCCCCACGTTTCTGGAATACGGCTCTTGGGTCGGCGGGGACCGGGACGGCAACCCGACGATCACGCTGGCGCACACGGCGGAAGTGCTGCGGCTGCACCGGGACCAGGTCCTGTCCCAGTACATCCCCGCCGTGCGGACCCTGAGCGACCGCCTGAGCCAGTCCCGCCACTACGTCGGCATCTCGGACGACCTAGAACACTCGCTGGTTCAGGACGCGGAGCGGCTGCCGCAGGTGGCGACCGAGGCGGCGGGGCGCAGCTCAACGGAGCCGTACCGGCGCAAATGCGAGTTCATCTGGGAGCGCCTGCGGCGGACGCAGGCCAACGCTGAAGGCGGCTACGCGGCGGCGGCGGAGTTCATCGCCGACCTGGACCTGATCCGCCTGTCACTCGAAGCGAACGGGGGCCACTACGCCGCCCGGCGCGCGCTGGCCCCGCTGCTGGCCCAGGCGCGCTTGTTCGGCTTCCACCTGGCCCGGCTCGACATCCGGGAGCACAAAGACAAGTACCTCGGCGCGCTGGGTTCGGTCCTGCGCGACCAGGGGACGGACTGGGCCGCGCTGACCGAACCGGAGAAGATCGCCCTGCTGGAACGGGAGATCGGCGGGCGGCGCCCGCTGGTGCCCGCCCGTCTGGAGTTCGACGACGAGACGGACAAGACCCTGGGCCTGTTCCGGCTCGTTTCGGACAAGATGCAGACCCTGGGGCCGGACGCTTTCGGCTCGTTCATCCTTTCGATGGCCTCGGACGTGTCCGACGTGCTGGCCGTGCTGCTGCTGGCGAAGGAGGCCCGGCTGGCCGATCTGCAAGAGGGCGGCGGCTGGTCGCGGGTGGACGTCGTGCCTCTGTTCGAGACCATCGAAGACCTGGAAAACGCGCCCGATGTGCTCGACACGCTGCTGTCGAATCCCCTCTACCGGCGCAACGTCTCGCTGCGGGGAGACAGCCAGGAGGTCATGGTCGGCTACTCGGACAGCAACAAGGACGGCGGGTACTTGACCGCCAACTGGAAGCTCTACGTCGCCCAGGCGCGGCTGGCCGAAGTCGCGCAACGCCACGGCGTCACCCTGCGCCTGTTCCACGGGCGCGGCGGGGCGGTCGGGCGCGGGGGCGGCCCGGCGGGCAAGGCGATCCTGGCCCAGCCGCCCGGCAGCGTCCGGGGGCGTCTGAAGATCACCGAGCAGGGCGAGGTCATCGCGGCCCGCTACTTCGACCAGGAGATCGCCTACCGCAACCTGGAGCAGATCGCCCATGCCGTGCTGATGGCGAGCGCGGAACAGGGTTCCGGGTCCCGCGAGACGCCGCCGGAGTGGGCGCAGGCGATGGACGAAGTCTCGGATACGGCCTTCCACGCCTACCGCGCCCTGGTCTACGGCGACCCGCAGTTCGTGCGCTTCTTCCAGGAGGCCACACCCGTCGGCGAGCTGGCCCAGCTCAACATCGGCTCGCGCCCGCCCAAGCGGACGGCCTCGGACCGCATCGAGGATCTGCGGGCGATCCCCTGGGTTTTTTCGTGGATGCAGTCCCGTTACACCCTGCCGGGCTGGTACGGCGTCGGCACCGCCCTGACCGACTACGCCGACCAGTCCCCCACCCATCTGACGCGCCTGCGGGAGATGTACCGGCAGTGGCCCTTCTTCGCGACCATGCTGGACAACGCGCAGATGTCGCTCGCCAAGGCCGACATGGACATCGCCGCCCGCTACGCGCGCTTGGCCGGGGATCAGGCGATGGCCCAGCGTATCTACGAGACTATCGCAGGGGAGTATCGGCGCTCCGTAGACATCATCTGCCGGATTACGGACCAGGACGCGCTTCTGGACAACCAGCCCGTGCTGCAAAAGTCGATCCGCCTCCGCAATCCTTATGTGGACCCGCTCTCCTACCTGCAAGTCGAGCTTCTGCGCCGCCTGCGCGCCCTGCCGCCGGAGGGCGACTCGGAAGAGCTAAAAGCCCAGCGCCGCGACCTGCGCGCCGCCGTGCTGCTGTCCATCAACGGGGTAGCGGCCGGGGTGAAAAATACTGGGTAAAGCCTCAGCGTATGAACATGATGGGGCAGTAGCCCAATGGGACAAGTGGGTCGAACTCGGCATGATCGGTCGTGAGTACCGTGCCGGAAAGTTTCTGCGCGAGCGCCAAGCAGAACCCGTCCGGCAGCGCAAGCGGGTGTCTGCCTTTGAAGGCAGCCGCCGCCTTCCAGAACACAGGGTCCGCGTCCTCACGCGGCATGACACCAGCGTTCAGCAGAGTTTGGATCGCTGCTTCCGCCGTGCTGATGCCGCCCCTTCTAAAGAAGAGGTAATAAACTTCCGCCAGGTTGAAGACGTGGGCGTAACACTCACCAGGGTTGTCAGCGAGTGTCTGTGCCACCACGGGGGCACCGGGTTCGGCCTTCAAGTACGCCACCATCGGGCCGGCGTCCATGACGTGTATCACGCTTGGTCTCCCACTGCGGTGCGCTCCTCGGCGGCTTTGTCCGCCTGACGCTCTCGGTGCAGGTCTTCGACCGTAACATCCACATGAGCAAGGCTGCCCATTCCCGCTCTAATTCGGGCGAGCCGGTCTTCCTCGTCGGTCGGGGACATGACTGGGGGCAGATGGTCAGTCACAAGCCTTTTCGCCAGCACATCCGGGGCAAGTCCGCTTTGCCGGGCCGCCGCAGTGAGGCGCGCTTGCTCTATCGGTGAGAGATCTATCGTCAGTGTCATCGTTGCCTTCCTATGCAAGTGTACCTGTTCCAAAGAGGGGCCTCAGCCGCACTGCCACAGGAACAGGCCGCGTGGCGCGACCGGATCGGGATTAATAAACAGGTATCCCTTGCCGCCGTCGCCGAACTCAGCGGCCTCAACGTCAAAACCGGAACCATACCGCGCTAGGGTAATGTCTGAAACATGAATCTCGCCCTGAGGGTTGGAAAGACGAAGGGCGCGGCGTCCCTACGCTGTCGGCTCGAAGGGCGGCGGGGGCGCTTCCAGGTTAAACTCGCTGACCCACTGCGCTTGACTAAGGAAGTGTTCGGAAACACCCTGGCATTCAGGGCACTGGCTCTTGACATAAACGAAGTGCGGTCCGAATAGCCGCAGGTAGAAGCTATAGCGGGTGATGTCCTCACCCCATATGATGTGCCCGCAATGTCGGCATTGCGTCCGCTTCTCCATTTCAGTCATGCAACGACCTCAGTTCCTACTCCAACAACCTGCACCCGTAGGGGCAAACCTTGTGTTCGCCCCTGGCCTTAACGCCGCCCGTGCAGGAGCGAGAGCAGGACGGCTTGGCCGCCGTGGTAGGCTTCGTGGGTGAGGACGTGGTGGAGGAGGTAGCGGCGGGTGAATTCGGCGTCCTTATGGGGCCGGGCGCGGGCGGGGTCGTCCCAGGTCGAGACGATCTGCCGGGTGCGGGCGCGGACATCGTCGTGCTGGGCGAGGAACCAGGAG